>NZ_JANFYJ010000470.1:0-292 GCF_024460495.1 Hungatella sp. SL.1.14
AGAACAAAAACCTCTCTGTTATCTATAGCCTGCAATGACTCCTTTTCATGCACTATGAATAGACCAGGATAAGCCTCCCGATAAATATTCTGAAGGCTCGGATGCTCACAAAAAAAACATAACCAGCCATTATTGGCAAAGGCCTTCAACAACTGCTGTGGAGTCTGTAAAGGTTCCCAATATACAACATGCGGATATATCATAATCATCATATCCTTATTAGAATTCAGTACTTCCTTAATAGCCATATATTCATTTGAATTCAAATCTATGTTTGATACCAAACGCTGTT
>NZ_JANFYJ010000471.1:0-292 GCF_024460495.1 Hungatella sp. SL.1.14
TGCCGAACGGAGCATGGGAGGTGATTCATTTCCACGGGCGCCACGCGATGGAACGCAGGCTGGAACGCCTTCCGCTCATGCATGGAACGATGGAGGTGGGAAGCCATGATAATCTCCTGATTCATGTTCTCCTCCGCCATGACGCTGATGTTGGCCAGATTATTATAGAGAAAGTGCGGCTTCAAATGCGTGTGTTGTTCCACACGTCTATAATCACGTTCGAGAACTTCTCCAGTTCCCGCTGTTCAGAAAATACGACTCCGTAATTTCCAAGCTCGTCTATCACGGTCTG
>NZ_JANFYJ010000472.1:0-292 GCF_024460495.1 Hungatella sp. SL.1.14
GTGCCCCAGTTTGTTCCGGCGTCGGAAGAGGATTGGGGCACGATCCGGCAGGCCTCTTCATCCGCCCGCACCTCGACCTGTTTTTTATCGAGCCTGGCTTTTAAAAGCGGCAGAAATTCTTCTGCGATCTTTTTGTGTATCACCAGTGATTCGCAGGCGTTGCAGACGCCGATCCTCTGAGTCTTGAGGAAGGCTTAAAGCTGCATCTGGAGTCTCTTGGATATCTATAAACCGCCGGGGCGGTTCCGATTGGTATAAACAAAAGAAAGTGTCTGGAAAACCAATTTTTTTC
>NZ_JANFYJ010000473.1:0-292 GCF_024460495.1 Hungatella sp. SL.1.14
CCATCGTCATCCGCCCTCATACCAAGATGGAAGTAAAGCGCCTGGGCTGATTTCGGCATATCCAGGAACATATCGCTGTCAGTTGTCAGGAACATATCTGCCGTCCCGGTTTAAAGCGATCGTGGACCGGTTCGGCGATAATCCGGCGGCCATGAAGCAGGCGGGGATCGTCTATGCCACGGAGCAGATTATCGATCTCATAGCCAATGGAGTGGACGCGATTCACGTGTATTCCATGAATAAGCCGGATGTAGCGGCAAAGATTAAAGAGAATTTATCGGAAATTCTTTCA
>NZ_JANFYJ010000474.1:0-292 GCF_024460495.1 Hungatella sp. SL.1.14
GGATCACCGTCCACCGGAATATCTTTAACACCATCTACAGATTTAAACATGATTAAAATTGTTCTAGCCGTAGGAAGAGCGTCTATTAACGTGGCGTTTGACTGCTTAATCGTTACATTAATAGTTTTATCTTCAATACTAGCGCCAATATAGGAAGATTTATTAGCAGAAGCAACTGCTGCTTTAATTCCTTCTTCTACAAGCTTGTTTGTAGTATTAGTTGGTTCAGGCTCAACTGGTTTTTTCTCTGCAGTTGTATCATCTGAATTTTTAATTTCAACCTCTACTGTTG
>NZ_JANFYJ010000475.1:0-292 GCF_024460495.1 Hungatella sp. SL.1.14
GTCCCCGCTTCACAGTAAATGATATGCCGCTCAATGCCGGTTCTCTCGCTCCGTAATAGGTAAAGCTCATATCCCGAAACTCCACTGCCGGAGCGTCCTCTCCGGCCTCCAGACACGTATGATTCTTCTCCGTGATTCCCGGCTTCTGCTCGAACACGGCGCTGATCCGGTTCGCACAGGCAAGCGCTTTGGAGATGGTGATGATTAAGTTGGCCAGCTTCACCAGTTCCACCAGGATCTGGGACATGTAATTCACCAGTGCCACCACCTCTCCCTGCGTGATTGCACCGCG
>NZ_JANFYJ010000476.1:0-292 GCF_024460495.1 Hungatella sp. SL.1.14
GATATGATCGGCGAACTGGAACTGGCTGTTTCAAAGGGACTGACCGCCGAGGATCTGGCAGCGGTGATCATGCCGCATCCGACATTCTGCGAAGGAATCGGAGAGGCCGCAGAATCATTATGTATGGAAAAGAAGAATAAATAAAACAGGAAACTCCCATGGAATTCAGGGCTTTTAGCGGCACCTGGTTTTCCGTGGGAGCTTCTTCCTTTTTTTCGTTAAAAATGCTGAATCGCATGTGGAAGAACATGGCGCGGCATCCATCGCAAAAAATCAAAAACATTAAATATAG
>NZ_JANFYJ010000477.1:0-292 GCF_024460495.1 Hungatella sp. SL.1.14
CGGCTACCTGGGACCCTTCCGTCATGGCTGTTTTTAAGAATTTCCTTCTGGCCGGAGTGTTATAAAACAGATTTCTTGCAATACATGTAGTCCCTTCCGGCGCTCCAATCTCCTCCAGCGGCCGTTCCATGCCGCCCTCAATCTGGTAACGGCTTCCCGTCAGGGCTTCGCTGGTCTTTGTAATCAGTTCCACCTGGCAGACAGCGGCAATACTGGCAAGCGCTTCGCCGCGGAAGCCCACGGACGAAATCGTAAATAAGTCTTCCACAGACTTGATCTTGCTGGTAGATTG
>NZ_JANFYJ010000478.1:0-292 GCF_024460495.1 Hungatella sp. SL.1.14
CTCAGACACATGGCCTGATCCAACCGGATCCCCTCACAGCCCTCCATGCATTCAAACCTTGCATGTCTGGCAATAACAGGAAAATCACTGTAGACAGTATACGTTAGCACCAGCCTTGTATGGATCAGACGGTCCTCTAAATACACCTCCAGGGAACATGCTTCCCTGTCGTTCTCCACATACACTGCGGGCAGTCCCTCAAGCGGCTTTTTCCCCTCGTAAATACGGTGTCCGGGATATGCAAAACCGGTAACTCTGCTTCCGTTATGACAGGTAATCCGATAAGCCGGAC
>NZ_JANFYJ010000479.1:0-292 GCF_024460495.1 Hungatella sp. SL.1.14
GTCCTGGCGAGGCAACGGCTGTCGGGAACCTTCTGGCACAGATGATTCAGGACGGTGAATTTAAGGGACTTCAGGAAGCGAGAGCGGCAGTTTACCGCTCGTTTGAGATCAGTACCTATTAAAATAGCGGAGGATTGAAGGATGATACACAAATCGTTTAAAATGCATCTGTATGAAGGCATGGCAGAAGAGTACGAGAGACGGCACATCCTGCTCTGGCCGGAGATGAAGGATATGATTCATGAGTACGGCGGCCATAATTACTCTATCTTTCTGGACAGCGAGACGAATG
>NZ_JANFYJ010000048.1:0-19033 GCF_024460495.1 Hungatella sp. SL.1.14
GCCGATAATGGCTCAGGCGCTCGTATCTGCAAATTGTCCGTATCTGAAAGTAGGCGAGAGAATGCCGAACATGAGGATAGACGATAGCAAGGAGCAGCTGCGGTTTGCTTAACAAAACGATCATTTAAAGGAGGAACGGATAATGGATAGGTTTACAATTCCGGATGAGCCGATTGAAGGCGGAATAAAGAGAACTGTAATAGATGCCAGATTGGTTAGACAGGAGGCCATGACTATATATTGGCTGCTTAAGGAGTATGAAGATGTTGGCCTTGAACCGGACGAAATACGGAAGTTGGCGGAGTATAGACGACTGGAAGACCAGAAACAGCTTGTAAAACTTCCATGCAAGGTTGGCGATATAGTTTATGGAACGTTCGCCGGGAGGGTATCCGAATGTTTTTGCATTGGCTGGAAATACACTGGTGGTGGGCTGTACATGATATGCATGGATAGAGAAAACCATCAAAACTATTCCTTCTTTGATTTTCTTTTTGGAGAGAAGTGGTTTTTAAACAGAGAAGAAGCGGAGAGAGCACTATCAAAAAAATAGAATAATGGCAGTGGCGAAAACGGCGGCAGCATAGGCCGTGCGCGAGTAGCCATGTAAGACCATTAAGAGGTGTGAAAATTGAGATATAAGAAAGTTAATGAATGGAAGGTATTTTTTGTGCTTGTTTCATGTGATCTTGATATAATGTGCCCTTTATGTGGAATTATAAACCTTGTAAATATAGCTTCTATACTGGGGACGAGCCGGTATCAAGTAAAAAAGTACATGGATTACCTTGTGAGAATCGGAGTAGCAGAAAGAGCCGTCTTCATGCCTCCATGGGAGAATGAAGTGCCACCGCCGTATCACGGCTACAGATTAACGGGCGCGGTGAAGTATAAAGGTGGCGATAATATTCCGGACGAAGTAGACACGGGAACGATGTTAACGTACCGGGCCTATTATCAAAAAAAGAAAGCCGAGAATGATGCTTTTATCGAAAGGCATTTCGGCGCCTAAATCGAGATTTTCAGAAAGGGGAAGAATGAAATTAAAAAGAGCTATATTAAGATTACAGATAGCGTATTGCAATGCTATGTTAAGGGGCTTACATGGATTACACAAAGTTATTGATAGAATATTAAAAAATAATCCTGCATACAACGAAACGCAAAGATTACAGGCAGAAAATGAGTACCTGCGTATGCGTCTGGCAGAGATACGGGATAAAGTGGACCAAATGGAGCCGCCAGAGGGATTTCCGCCAGTTTACACCCATGCGTATCACGATGCAAAAGAAGAAGTAAAGAGAATTATTGAATAAAAATAAGCCGGGATTCATTTCCCGGCAATAAAAAAAGAAAGTAAAGAACGTATGTGCGAAAAAAGAAAAACGCGGTGGACACCCGGGAAGATGCTTACCACCGCTCTATAACTGCTTGAGTATATTATAACCGGCTCAGGCAGAGAAAAGCAAGAGGAATAATTTTCCAGTCTGAGAAGGAGGATAATATCATGGCAGAACAGGTTAATTTAGACGAAGTTGTAACCAACATTATGTACGGACTTACAAATGTGATAGCAGAGCAGACGCGGCTTAATGATGCGAAAGCGGTATTATATATGGCCCTTCATAACATGCAGATATACCGGGAAGAGACCGGATTGTCTACTCAGATAGATAATACATCTGAGTGGGTGAGGCTGTTCCTGGCTTCCATGCTTGTTCGCGGCTGTACGGAAAAGACCGTAGAAACCTATAAGCAGGAATATAAGCAGTTTTTCACCGCTGTGAACAAGTCACTGAACGAGATTACCACGGGAGATATACGTGGATATCTGGCACATTGCAAACTGGTAAGGCATAATGCGGATCAGACAATTAATAATAAGACGCGTATGCTCCGCGGACTTTTTAAATGGCTTACCGAAGAAGAATACATTACAAAAAATCCGATGCTTAAGATTAAGGATAATAAGGTGGAGCATCGCGTAAAAGAAGTATTTACAGATGAGCAGATCACAATTGTGAAAGACATTGCAAAAGAGCATAGTCTCCGCGACATTGCTATAGTTGACTTCCTTCACAGGACAGGGGTGCGTATATCTGAAATGGTAGCGCTTAATCGTGAAGATATAGATATGCATGGGCGGCAATGTATTGTGTATGGAAAGGGACGGAAGGAAAGACCAGTATATTTTAACGGTGAAGCTGCGGTACATTTGAAAGAGTACCTTGAAAGCCGCACTGACGATAATCCTGCATTATTTGTAGGAAGCCGTGCACCACATAAAAGAATGACCGATGATGCAGTGCGGGTAATGCTGAAGAGTCTCAGCGAGATGGATAAGCGTCTTAATGGGATTGCAATTAATCCGCATAAGTGGCGTAGACAATTTGTTACGGAACTTCTGGAAAAAGACGTACCTCTTACTTTGGTAGCAGATTTAGTAGGACACAACAATCTTAATACAACAAAAGATAATTATGGAAATTACAGCCGTAGCAAAGCCAAAGAAGCACATAGAAAATATGTCAGTTAAGGAGAAGAAAATCATGAAAGCAAGAATGTATGATATTTACGACGGGGAAAAATTTGTTGATACGTTAAATTCCGATGAAGCTGCCAAACTTATAAATATTTCAGTTAGAAGTATTTATGCTGCGGCTTCCGGAGGCTATAAACTAAAACGGAAGTATTACATAGTACCGGTATCTGATGAATGTCAGACAAAGAGTTTCACGCAAGAATTGTGTGAGGAATGGGATAAAACTCGATTAGAAATTTTACATAAAGGAAGGGTGAACGCATGATACATAAAAATGGTGAGGGATATCCGGACCCGACGGCATACCGGGCAATAAAAGAAGCAGATCGGCCGCCAAAACCGGTAAAAGATGTGATGCATGTATTGCGTACAGTGGCGAGTCTGGCAGGATTTGAAATCGTCGGAAGGATACACCTTAAAGACAGAGAGACAGGGAGGGAATGGTAATGGGAAACAGAATACCAACAGAAGCATGGAGAATAATTGAACCAAAAGTACGTAGATATCCGCAAAATAAAGCAGAGTATGAAGAGCGTATTGATGAAATCATGAATCAGAAGGGCGGGAGCGACGGGCAGCCAAAAGGGAACAGTATAGGCAATCCGACGGAGCGCCTTGCAATTAAAATTGCCGACGATCCATGGTTGCAAAGAGTAAAGCGGGAAATTGATGCAGTGGAAAGTGTCTATAATAATATGCGGCCGGAACATCAAAAAGTAATCCGGGTGAGGTTTTGGTCCTATCGTTACCATAACATGAAATATTTTGATATGGAGCGGTGCACATCTTACCGTGAAAGGCAGATGCAGCGGATTGTAAGAGATTTTATTTATGCAGTCGGAAAAAAATTAGGTGAAATATAAAAGATGGCGTATTTTGCCTTGTCAAGTGTGATAATATGTTACCATGGATTACAAAACAAGGTGAGGGCTTCTAAATGCAGAGGCCCTTTTCTCATGCCAAAAAGGAGAAGCAGGTGAGTGAATGAATACGGTTGAGCCTATACGAGACAAGGAAACAGTCATTGATATAGCTGAATATCTAAAAAAGGATAGTGAACGCAATTATGTCATGTTCCTTTTTGGTATTTATTCTGGCCTGCGGATATCGGATATTCTTAAGTTCCGGGTGCGGGATGTTAAAGATAAAAGTGATATTGTTCTTAGGGAAAAGAAGACCGGAAAAGAAAAGCGTTTTCCGATTAACAGAGACCTTAAGAAAGCTCTGGAGCAATACATAGTTGGGAAAGACGATTACGAATTCCTTTTCAAAAATCCACATGAAAACAAACCTATCACGCGACAGCAGGCATACAACATACTGTCAGATGCGGGTAAAAAATTCGGAATCGAGAAGATAGGAACGCATACGCTGCGGAAGACATTCGGCTACCACGTATACCAGTCAACAAAAGATGCAGCTATGTTGATGGACATTTTCAATCATGCAGATATCCATATTACCCTTAGATATATCGGCGTTAATCAAGATCAGAAAGATAAGGTATACAATAAGCTATCGTATTTTCGATAGTTTCTTTTTATTTTGTCTATGAGTTGTCATAAATTGATGATGTAAAGTCGATAGTAAAAAAAACGGTGGCATTAATTAGTAGAAACAGGATCACGACACACTTTACAAAATAACAGATATGTCAAATGGAAAGAGTGCGGAACATAGCTCAGCGGGAGAGCGACGGCCTTATAAGCCGTGTGTCTTGGGTTCGATTCCCGATGTTCCGATGATCGTTCTCATAATTCAACCGGCGCATGAAACTTAGGGCGCCGGTCCTCCTGAAAGGTGATGAGCTAATGAAATTTATTATTGAAGATGATGAAGGAAAGAGAATTGAATGTCAGGAAGTAAAGACGCTTAATGTACCTGATAGTATTCTTGTATTCCAAACTATGAAACGTTTAAGGGAAAAAGACATCAATGCGTTTTGTGAAGATATGAAGAAGAGAACAGGGCACAACTGCATTTTGTTGGAAGCAGGCATAGACCTTGTAGCGCAGATCGCACCGGCAGTAGAGGACAAGGAGAGGTAACTACATGGCAAAGGAATACGCACAGGCATTCTATCACTCAAAGAAGTGGAAGGACTGCCGAAGGTCATACATAAATAATCGAATCATGATTGATGGCGGAATGTGCGAGAAGTGTCACGAGCGACTGGGATACATCGTACATCATAAGGTTAGAATAACACCTGATAACATTAACGATCCAGAGATCACATTGAACTGGGACAACTTAAGATGGGAGTGCAAGGTGTGTCACGATGAAGAGGAAGGTCATGGCCTGAATAAGAAGGCGGCGCTGTTGGTTGCCTTCGATGCATCAGGGCAGCCGATACCGCTGCCTCCCCCCTTAAATAAAGGTGTGGGTGGTTTCTAAATTCACCGTGTCCCCAGATTTATTTAATACACAGGTCGTACGTAAAGGGGGTGTGGTATAAACGTGTACACAGACAAGGAATTTGAAGCGGAAGCAAGGAAAAGAGAAGAGGAAGTTGACAGCATTGGCAACTATTTGGAGAAAGTAAAACGGATTAAGCGGGAGACAAGCAGATTAAAAAAACTCTTTGCAAGCATAGATGAGAACAAAAAGAAGCTTGTATTTACCACCATTGAGGACATTGCTTTCATGACAATTACAATGCAGGATCTCCGAGAAACGATTAACCGTGAGGGGACGACCGTGGAGTACAAGAATGGAGAGAATCAGTATGGAACCAAACAGAGCCCAGAGGCACAGTATTATTTGCAGCTTTCGCAAAGACAGACCCAGGCTATGAAAATACTGGTTGATTGTCTTCCAAAAACAGAAAAAAAAGTGGTTGTGGAAGACGACGGCTTCGATGATTTTGTAAACGGGAGGGAGGATGTTTAATGGCCGGCAGAAAGAAAGTAGTCTATCCATTAAGCTATAACCCGATCCTGGAATATTGGAACCTGATAGAATCAGGGGAAGAGGTCGTATCAAATAAAATACATGAGTGGTACAAGCACCTCGCCTGGGAAGTCAATAATCCAGGCGAGTATTTTTATAGTCCGGCAAGGGCAAACCATGTCTTGGAGTTTGCGGAGAATTACTGCAAGCTATCCAAAGGTGCCGGTGCTGGTAGTCCGGTGCGGTTGGAACTTTGGGAGAAAGCGCACCTGGCTGCAGTGTTTGGCTTTGTGAATATCAATGGTTTTCGTCAGTGCAGGGAGTCAGTGTTAATCGTCGGAAAGAAAAACGGGAAGTCCCTTCTGGCTTCCATCGTTGGCCTGTATATGCAGGTCGGAGACGGGGAACCGGGGCCGGAGGTTTACGCGGTTGCCACGAAGAGAGATCAGGCGAAGATCATCTGGACAGAATCAAAGCGAATGGTGAGGAAATCGCCGGCACTTTTGAAGCGCATTAAGCCATTGGTCGCGGAGCTGTCTTCCGAGTATTTCAATGATGGGATTTTCAAGCCGCTGGCATCTGACAGCGATACGCTGGACGGCCTTAACGTACATTGTGTTTTGATGGACGAAATCCACCAATGGAAGAACGGAAAGGCCCTTTACGATATCATGGCCGACGGCTGTTCGGCCAGAGACCAGCCGCTTGTCTATATTACCTCCACGGCCGGAGTAATCCGGGAAGATATCTACGATGCGAAGTACGAAGAGGCTGAAAAAGTTATCAATGGCCTGTTTGACAGTGTGGGGTACAAGGATCCTCATTTCTTCCCGTTTATTTATGAGTTGGACAGCCGGAAAGAATGGACGGATCCGAAATGCTGGAAGAAAGCAAATCCGGGCCTTGGAACCATAAAGAAGCAGTCAACCCTTGCGGCAAAAGTGGAGAAGGCGAAGGATAATCCAAAGCTTGTTAAGAATCTGGTTTGCAAGGAATTCAATATCCGCGAGACTTCTTCCGAGGCTTGGCTGACATTCGAACAGTTGAATAACACGGAGCTGTTCGATCTCGAAGCGCTGAAACCGCGTTATGGCATCGGGGGAACCGACCTTTCTAGCACCACGGACTTGACGAACGCCACCGTAATATTCATGGTACCGGGAGATGACAGAATCTATGTGCTGCAAATGTATTGGCTTCCGGAAGATCTGTTAGAGCAGCGCGTAAGAGAGGATAAGATATCTTATGACTTATGGGCTGAACAGGGATTGTTGAGATTAAGTCCAGGAAATAAGGTACATTACAAATACGTCAAAGAGTGGTTCGAAGAAGTGCAGAACGAACTTGACATCTACCTGTTTAAGTGTGGGTACGACTCGTGGTCAGCATCGTATTTTGTGGAGGATATGAAAAACACCTTCGGACTCACGACGATGGAACCCGTTATTCAGGGCAAGAAAACGCTGAGCAGTCCGATGAAGTCCCTTGGAGCTGACTTGGCAAAAAAGAGAGTGGTTTATAACAATAATCCGATTCTGAAATGGTGTCTGACAAATACCTCGGTTGATGTTGATAAAAACGACAATATTCAGCCATGCAAAGGGAATCAGGGTACGCGACGAATTGACGGTATGGCCGGTCTACTGGACGCATATGTCACACTGGAAAACCATCTGGAAGAATATCTGAGCATAATCTGACGGAAAGGAGGAGAAGAATGCGAATAATAAACTTTTTTCAAAATATCGGGAAAAGCACTGTTTACAAAATGATCACCGAGCAGGGAAACGGCTTTTTTGCGTGGAATGGAAAACTATATGAATCCGATATTGTCAGATCATGCATACGGCCATATGCGAAGGCGGTCGGGAAGCTGATAGCAAAGCATGTCAGAAATGACGGGAAATCCTTTTCGGTGAATCCTGAACCGTACATACGCTTTCTACTGGAGGAACCGAACCCATATATGTGCGGCCAGGTGATGCAAGAGAAGGTGGCGACACAGCTTGCACTAAACAACAACGCCTTTATTCTGATCGTACGGGATCCTAATGGAATACCGGAACAGCTGTACCCGATTCCAGCCGCCGGTGTGGAAGCAAAGTATGAAAATCAGGAACTATACCTTAAGTTCTACTACCTGAACGGGAAAACGTCCATGTTCCCATACAGTGAAGTGATTCATCTACGGAATGATTTCAACGATAATGACTTGTTTGGAGATTCCCCCAAAGAAGCCCTGGAACAGCTTATGGACATCGTATCAACTACGGATCAGGGAATCATAAAAGCAATCAAAAACAGCGGTGTGATCCGATGGCTGTTAAAATTTAACTCGTCTATGCGGCCGGAGGATCTAAAAAGTTCTGTTCAGGAATTTGTGGACAACTATTTAAGCATTTCCAGTTCTACGTTTGGCGCTGCCGGAGTCGATTCCAAAGCGACAGCGGAGCGGATCGAGCCAAAGGATTACGTCCCCAATGCTTTGCAGATGGATAATACCAAAAAGAGGATCTATGCGTTTTTCAATACGAATGAAAAAATCGTCCATGCAAATTACACGGAAGATGAATGGAACAGCTATTTTGAATTGGTGATTGAACCGCTCGCCGGGCAGATGTCAGGAGAGTACACAAGGAAATTATTCAGTCGGAGGGAACGAGGCTGCGGAAACAAAATCTATTTCGATGCAGGAAACCTACATTGTGCTAGCCTGTCAACAAAACTGGCTTTACAGGCCATGGTAGACAGAGGAGCCCTAACACCGAACGAATGGAGAGAAACGCTGAACTTAAGTCCGGTGCCTGATGGAGATAAGCCACTGCGAAGACTTGACACACAGACAGTCAACCAGATCAAGGGCCTCATGGCCCAAATGAATCTGGATAACGTAAATGAAACGAGGGCCGGAATCACGGCGCTATTAGAAGGGGGGGAGAAGAGTGGCAAAGCGAATTGATGTGAAGGGGCAGATCATTGAATCTGGGAATGAATGGGTATATGACTGGCTTGGGTTAGAGAGCACATCTCCAAAGAAAATTATCAAGGCTTTGCAAGAGGCCGGAGGCGAAGACGTTGAAATCTATATCAATTCCCCTGGCGGAAGTGTATTCGCAGGGTCAGAAATCTACACAGAACTGAGGAATTATTCCGGAAGGAAAGTGATTAAGATTACCGGAATCGCCGCAAGCGCCGCGTCAGTGATTGCGCAGGCCGGAGAGTGCGAGATCAGTCCAACCGGAATGTTCATGATCCACAATGTCAAGACATCTGCTTCGGGAGACTACCGGGACATGACCAATACCGGAGACGCCTTGCGGGCAGCGAATCAGTCCATTATGAATGCGTACATAGACAAGACTGGAATGGATACAGCATCATTACAGGACTTGATGGACCGCGAAACTTATTTGTCGGCACAGCAGGCCGTAGAACACGGATTTGTCGATAGAATTATGTTTTCCGACAGCGCCATCCCGATGCAAAACGCATTTGGAGGAATTCCGCCGGAGACAATCGAAAAATTAAGAAATATGATTAAAGATCCGGGACAGAACCCCCCGGATTTTTTAATACACAAAGCACAGGCCGAGTTACGGCTGAAATTGTTAAATCTGAAAGGAGACAGAGGTAATGAATAGAAAAGAATATGAGGAAAAAAGACAGGCACTTATCAACGAAGCGGAGACGTTTATCAACGAGGGAAAGTTGGAGGAGGCTAATAAGAAAATGGAGGCCGTGACGGAGCTGGATAAGAACTTTGAAGCAGCAGCCAAGGCGGAAGCGAACTTAAGGGCACTGTCTACGCCGCCGCTTCCGTTATCCGGAGTTGGTGACGGGGCTTCTTTTGGAAGAGGAGACGACGAAAACGCAGAAGATATGTACGATTCCGTGGAGTATCGTAAAGCGTTCATGAATTACGTCTTGAAAGGGACGGCAATTCCTGAGAAATTCAGGAATGTATCTGCGACAACAAAGACCACGGATGTAGGATCCGTGATTTCTCCGACCATAGTCAACCGGATTGTGGAAAAAATGGAATCAATGGGAATGATTCTGCCGCTTGTCACTAAGACGTCTTATGCGGCTGGAGCCACAGTTCCCACGTCCAGTGTTAAGCCGGAGGCAACATGGGTAGCAGAAGGCGGTACCAGTGATAAGCAGAAGAAGGCAACCGGGCAGATTGACATTAAAGGATACAAATTGAGATGTGCTATTTCCATGACACTGGAAACATCTGTGATGTCTTTACAGATTTTTGAAACTGTGTTTGTTAACAGTGTGTCAGAGGCAATGGTAAAGGCTCAGGAAAAGGCGTTTATCTTCGGAACCGGGTCAGGGCAGCCAAAAGGTGTATTAACAGAAACGGCGGAATCCGGTTGTAATATTGATATTGCGGCGAATTCCGATCCGACTTACCAGACTCTCGTAGAAGCGGAAGCGGCGCTTCCACTAGCATATGAGAACGGCGCAGTATGGAATATGACTAAGAAGACATTTATGAAATTTGTAGGCATGGTGGATACAAATAAACAGCCAATTGCCAGAGTAAATTATGGAATTGACGGAAAGCCGGAGAGAACGCTCCTCGGACGCCGGGTAGTCTTAAACGATTATATGACAAGCCTTGGGGCAACGATTAATAAAGATACCGTAGTAGCTTTCCTGTTCGATTGGTCTGATTATATGTTCAACACCAACTACAATATGGTGGTTAAGAGTTATGAGGATAATGATACCGAGGATCAGATTACAAAAGCAGTTATGATCTGCGACGGAAAAGTAATTGACAAAAATTCCCTTGTGACTGTGACCAAGAAGAATGTATAAAAAGAGGTTATGTAATATGATAGAGCAAATAAAACTTTCTATGCGAATATCACATGACAAACTGGATAATGATATCGACGCAAATATAAACGCCTGCCTGTGTGACCTGTCACGGGTGGGCGTTGCTACTGCCGGGAAAGAAAACGATCCCCTTATTGTTAAGTCAGCGGAGTTCTATTGCAAATGGCAGTATAACTATGATGGCAGCGCCGATCGTTACGAACGGGCTTATGTAGCGCTGAGGGATTCCCTGAGTCTGTGTGGTGATTACAATGCGAAATGATATCTGTGTGCTGATTACACCGGTTCCGGAAGGTATAGAAATAACTCCCCATGAAACAGAAGTGTTCTGCGAAATCAAAAGCGTTGTTCGAAGTGAATTTTTCGCGGCATATGGTGTTGGTCTTACGCCAAAACTGACAATCAATATTAATCCGGATGATTACAAAGTGTGTATCAAGACAATTGGTAATCAGAAATACCGGCCATCACAGATCAGATATGACGGAGAGTTATTTACCATTATCAGGGCATTTCAAAAAAATATTGGAGAGATGGAGATAACCGTGAGGTGATGAGATGGACGTAAAATTTGATTATGAGCAGGGAATATTTGAGATCGACCAGATGCTTGCACAGATGCCGAAAGGACTCGAAAGCCAGGAACGCCCGCTGCTCCGGAAACTCGGTACTATCGTCAAAGGAAAAATAAAAAAGTATCTCCACAGCAGTGATATTGAAGCGCGCTCAAAAGAAATACCTCCCTCCAACTATGACGGCAGTCGGCCGTATGAACATGCCAGGGATGATGTAACCGCAGATGTACGGAAAGATAAAAATGGGATGCTGTATGCGAGTATCCGTGGAGGAAAAATGACCGGATATAAGTGGAATAAGATAAATGACGGCCATTTTGCCCGTGACGGCCATACCTGGGTGCCGGGGAATCAATTTATGGATAAGGCTATGAGAGACGCACAGGGCGAGGTAGAAAAGGCGATTGATGATATGGTAAAGAAGGTGACGGAATGACGGTGAAAGAAATCATCGAAACGGAATTAAATATTCCTGTTCTTAACGAACCAGCACCGTTGATGTCTGCCTGTGCCACCTGTATAGATTATTATACCGCTTCGGGGTTGAACGGAGATGGTGCCGGTCAGGAATGGGTAAGTAGTTATGAGGTTGATTTGTGGTATCGAGAAAGAATGGCACTTGAAGAGGCGGTGAAAAAACTCCTGAAGGCAATCGTCCTTCCGGAATTCTCTATACCATTAGTGGAAAAAAGCTGTGATCCGGCTGCGAAACTTTGGCGGGCGATTATAAAATTCGAGAAAATGGAAGGTGATATTTTTGACTAGCAAAAGTGGAAAATCAAACAGAATCAACGTAAAAAATCTGAAATACTGTCTGCTGACGACAGACGATAGCACTGGTACAACGTATGGAGAAGTTAAAGGCTTTGGAAAAGCCATGCAGATCCAGCTTACTCCCAGTGTGTCTAAAGGGGAATTGTATGGAGAAGGAGTAAAAGAGGAGGATATTTCTATCCTTAATGGCATTGCGGTTGTGGTTGATGTAAATAAAGTATTTGCAGAAGTAAGGGCTGAAATATGCGGGAATACATTTAAAGACGGCGTTGTTGTAGAAGTTGCCGGTAATGAGCCGCCGTACATTGCACTTGGGTATGAGGTAGAACAGACTGGAGGAAAAAGTGAGTTTGTATGGCTTTTAAAAGGACAAGCACAACCGATCAATTCCACAAACAAACAGTCTGAAGGTAATATTACTTTTTCAACGGACAGTGTTACTATAAACTTTATTCCACGAGAAAGTGATAAATGGTTGCGTTTTTTTGGTGATGCGGCTAATCCGGATTTTACAGATGCTCAGGCAGCTAAATGGTTTACAACGGGACCCAGTACATACCCGGCGAAGGGAGCATAAGAATGAAAAAAATTGCAGTAGCACCGGCTAATGAGGTTGAGATCGTATTTAACGACCGGTCTTTCATTGCTACATTTAACATGAGGGCAGTCTGCTATATGCAGGAAGAACTTATAAAACTTAATCAGAGCGTTACTGAAATCCCGATAGAAGAATTTGGAGCAATTGTATTATACTCTGGAATTAAAGTGAACCATACAGATTACACCATAGAGGAAGCTAAAGCCCTAGCGATGTCAATACGTCCTGCTGATTTAAACGAAATTATAACAGATTATCTTGATTCGTCCGGTTCTATGGATAAGGAAATGGAGGATGCAATTACAAAAAAAGTGATAGCTCAGATGTTGGTTGGGCTGGCAAAATCCAGTTAAACCAGCTGCTTTTCGATTTTGATTTTATCTTTTATTTATATTGTGTAAAGATGAAAATGTCTGAGCTTGGTTTTTGGAAAAGCAGCCTGGTAAAAATAATAAAACTGATAGACATCTATAATGATGAAAAGAACATGGAAATAGACGATGAATACGAGACAAAATATTTTAAGGCACCCACAATCACATCGATGAAAGAATTGGAGGGATTCGGAAGTGGCGAGTCAATATAAGCGTTCTATTGTTCTGGGGCTGGATTACTCCGAATTCAGTGGAGGAATTGCAGAATGTAATAGGAAGATGGGACTGTTGGAAGCAGAATTTAAGCTCGCAAAAGAACAGGCGAAAAATTATGGTACGGAAACTGACCAACTAACAATAAAAAAAGAAGTGTTGTCGCAGAAAATAAAGCTTCAGAGTAAAATTGTAGACGAGAATCGGAAGGCATACGATAAGGCAATGACAAGCGGAAATGCAACCGAAAAACAGGTTGATGCCCTAGACAAAAAACTACTGAACGCACGTACGACTCTGGAAAAACTGAACGGGGAATACGGTCAGGCCTGCAAGGAGCTGGATGAGTATTCGAAACAGCAGTACGAAGCAGGAAAAAAGACGGAAGAATCGGAGGAAAAGCAACGCTCTTTTGGGGATACGATTCGGGACATAGCCGATACGCTGGGAGTAGAAGTAAATCCAATGGTTGAAGCATTCGCATCTAAATTTGACGGCGTGGATGAAAAAGTCGGGTTGGCAGTAATTGCGCTCGGTACCCTTGCAACCAAATTGATTGACTGTTCAAAGTCGGCTGCTGAATATTCCGATAATATTCTTACCCTTTCCAGTGTTACAGGTCTGTCAACAGATACTTTACAGGAACTGGATTATGCTGCCGAACTTCTGGACGTCTCCACGGATCAAATTAGTTCATCCATGTCCAAAATGGTGAGGAGTATGGCGGATGCGAGAGACGGCAACAAAGATCTTCAGAAAGAATTTGCTAGACTCGGTGTCAGATATAAAGAACATAACGGAGAGCTCAGAAGTGCAGAAGCTGTTTTTTATGATACGATAGATGCACTTGGAAAAATGACAAATGAGACAGAGCGTGATTCTATGGCTATGGATTTATTCGGACGCTCAGCAAAAGAATTAAATCCGTTAATAGAAGCTGGAAGTAAACGATTTAAGGAACTGGGAAAGGAAGCCCATACTGTCGGATACGTCATGAGTACAGAAAACTTACAGAAGTTCGGTGAGCTGGATGATGCTATGCGGCGGATGGATAATACCAGCAAGAACCTGAAGAATAATTTCGGGCTTGCTCTCGCTCCGATTCTTACCGATCTGTTTGAAGTAATCGCAAAGGTGCCAATTCCTGTGATTCAGGGATTGGTCGGGCTTGTAGGTGCAGCGAGTGGGTTTGTACTGGTATATAAGGGGATCAAGAGTGTTACAGATGCAGGAAAGGGCGTTGTGAAAATGTTTAAAGGCATGGATATTCAGACATTAAAGACCACGGCGATTATCGTCGGAGTTGTAGCCGCCCTAATTGCACTTGCTACAGTCATTGCAGTAATTATTGGCAAAGGAAATGATTTGCAAAATGCAATGAATAGTGTGGGAAACAGCGTGAGCGCAGTGACCAGCACTGTGAATACAGCGCAACAAGTACCTCACTATGCTTTAGGAACCGACTATTCGATGAATGGTGATGCTTGGGTGGGTGAACACGGGCCGGAACTGGTGCGTCTTCCGCGAGGATCTCGTGTTGTGCCGAGCAATGTTGCTAAGAACGGAGCTGGAACAGTCAACGTATTTTACTGTACTATTGATGCCAGCAATGTTGATGATTTTAACAAAGTTGTAAAGTTGGCCCAGCAGGAAAACCAGGCGTATCGGACGGGAAGGAGTAAGATATAATGGCGGAACAGACAATTCTTTGTACTGGAGATACATTTATTAGTCGTTATTCCGGAAACGATAATAACTATAATCACACAGAACTTGCAATGTGGAGAGAGATCAATTCATCAAGTTTCATGGGGATTTTTCTCCAGTTTAATATACCTAGATTTGACAACAAAGAGATTGTGTCGGCGGTTGTAAGGTTACACAATAAAGTAAAAGTCAAAAACAGTATAATAGGCTGTGGACAATATAATATCCCTGACATCTCTAATCTTACAGGTAATTTGTTTTACAACAAGTATCTGGATAGTGATGTCGCATGGTCCCCTACAGAATATGAAACCAAAGCCACGGTGGAGGATAACAACGAATGGATTGAATGGGATGTAACCAGTATCGTAAAAAATAATGTCGGAAAGAATAACGTGGTTCTGGCAGTATACAGCATTGATGATAAGGTGGTACCAAGCTTATCATGGAAGTTTACAAGCAAGGAGGGCGGAAAGTCCCCATATATCAATGTAGTATACAACAACGCAGTTCCGAGTCTTCCAACGATTCTATATCCTAACGGTGATGTAATTGAGAAAAGCGGAAGTATTACGTTTCAGTGGAAATACAATTCGCTCTACGATACAGGGCAGGCGAAGTTTGAATTTGGTTGGCGAAAACAGGGAGAGTCTTCCTGGACCACAGTCACACAGAATACTTCAGAGCAGTCCTATACGATGGAAACGGCTGCAATATCTATCGGAATTGTAGAATGGAGAGTACAGACCTATAACGCCATTAATGCGGCTTCCGGGTATGCATACGGCACATTTGAACTCACCGGGAGGCCGGCCAGTCCAATTATAACGGGAATGAAGAATGATTCCATTACAGAAATAACCTGGAAATGCAACGAATCAGAAAATGCAGTCTATATTTTGCAGATCATAAAGGACGGAAAAATCATTCATGACAGCGGCGAACGGGCCGGAGGACTGTCTGATTCCTATGTGCCTGATATGATGCTGGAAAACGGCCAGTACGTTGTGAAAATGAGGATTGGAAGCGCATATGGTATCTGGTCAGATGAGAGTGCTCAGGTATTTACCATATCTGCCGCTGCGCCGGCCCGACCGTCCATAGCGGTATCCGCACTCGATGCAGGTGTGAAGATAACTACGGATTCGACAGCTGGTACAAAATTTGTGTATCGTTCGGAAGAAGGCGGAGCGTACAGCCCGATAGGCAAGTTTGCAGGAAACGAATACGAGGATTACACGGTGAAATCTGGAAAGCTGTACCGTTATATCATCAGAGCGTACGCAGGTGGCTACTCAGACAGTAATGCAGCAGATATGACCATTAAATATAAAGGTGCGCGTCTGGCTGAGGTTGGGAACCTTGCAGAGAGTATCCGGATTATAAAATCTACCAGTGACTGGCATATCGAAATACAACAGAAGAAGAGCAATGAAGCGGAATTGGTCAGCTACGAAGGCCGTACGTATAAGGTGAAAGAATCCGGTATTCATAAAGAATCAACGATAAGTACCTCTTTCTACCTTCCGAATAAGGAGGCAGAATCGCTGGAACGGATCCATGGCCTGAATGGAATCTATCTGTTCCGTAACTCGGAAACCTGTATCTGCTGCGAGATTACAGATTTTAGCTTTAAAAATGATCTTTTTGACAGAGGGAAGACTTTCGATTTGTCGTTAAGCCGCATCAATTACGATCTGGGGGTGAGGTTCGGTGACTAATCTGGCACAGGGAGGATATACCCACGAAGAAGTTTTAAAACGGCTGGAAGGTGACAGAATGATCGATTTTCGTTTCGAACTGCTGGACAGAAACGAACGGAAACTGAAAGACCTTGATAATGTATCTGGAAGTATCCGGTTTGACAGCTCCCAGGAGATCATGGGTACTGGAAGTTTTATCGTGGAGGAAACCGCAGGGGTGGATTTTAAGGAGACTGATCTTAGAATCCGCCCCGTTTTTATGCTGCTGACAGAGCATGGCTGGCTGAAATATCCACTCGGAATCTATATCATGAGCAGCCCGGAGCGTCAGACACAGAACTGTGGAATATATCAGAATATTGACTGTTATGATTACAGTACAATTCTGCGTGAGGACAAGATCCGGGAACGGCTTTTTATCGCTTCCGGATCAAACTACGTCAGGGAAGTAAGAAACCTCATCAATGGGGCCGGGATTAAAAAAATAAATATTGAGACTTCGGTATTAATGGCCCGCGAAAATATTGAGTTTGAGATCGGTACAAGCAAACTGGAAGTTATTAACGCACTGCTGACAGCGATCAACTATGAGCCGCTGCATTTTAATGGCAACGGGTATGCTGTTAGCCGCCGATATGTGGAGCCAGTAAACCGCAGAACGGAACACTCATACCGTACGGATGACAAAAGCCTTATTAAGGCAGGAGCGAAGCAGAGCCTTGATATGTACAATGTCCCGAATATATTTGTCCGATATACAGACGATCCGGATGGGGAGGAATTGAGAAGCGAATATGTGAACGACAGTGCGGGAAGTAAAATATCAACAGTAAACCGTGGAAGGAATGTTGTTGATATCGAAAGCGTTGATGATATCGCGGATCAGGAAACCCTTGATGCACTTGTCAGAAGAATTGCGATAGAAAAGAGTCAGACTTATGATACCATTACGATTCCTACAGGTCTGATGCCACACCATGAGTACCGCGACTGTATCTTTGTGAATGAAACAACTCTTGGTGTTGGAAATAAGTATATTGAATATGCGTGGGAGATGGAATTGAGCGTTGGGGGAACTATGACCCATACATTAAAACGGGTGGTGAAATTATGATCTATGATAATCCGGGTGAACGTCTCCAGGACATAAAAGATTATGTCGTAGGTGAGAGAAAAACTTATCGAATGGCAACTGTGATGAGTATATCTAACGGGCGTCCATATGTCCGCTTTTATGGGGAGGGAACGGCCAGCCAGAAGCCGTATAAATATATTTCCAGTTATGCGCCATCCATAGGAGATAAAGTTTTGTTGATAAGAGCAGGGGCGTCGTATGTAATCATGGGAAAGGTGGTATAGATGGTAAACTATGATATTGAGTTAAACACGAAATACAGTGATCCGATTGATACCGGTATCTGTCTCACGCAGGGAGACTATGGACAGACTCAGTTCACGCTCCGGGTAAAAAATGACGGTGCATATGTGACTGATGCAGTCAGTGCAACCATTAATATCAGACTGGAGAACCGTATTCCGGTTGTGGGAAATCTGATAAAATCCGGGAATGGCTATGTATATAGGCTTCTTGGGAATGAGCTGTCTATACCTGGTAAGGCAGTAGCCGACGTAAAGTTTAAATACAGCGACGGGCGGTCTTCCTCCTGCCGTTTCCTGTACTACGTCATGGAAGATACGATCAATGAAAATAGCCTGGATGCGGGTGGATATATCGGAAAACTGGATCAATTGGAAGCAGATGCAGAGGGCCTTATTACTCAATTGGTTCAATATGAAAATATATATCCACGGACCGTTAAGGCTACAGAAGATGCTGAAAAATCCGCTCATGATGCCAATATTTCAGCATCCAATGCCAATAGAGCAGCAGCCAATGCTGAATCTATTAGAAATGATTTAGTTAGCCGGTTACAGTCTGGAGAATTCAAAGGAGAAAAAGGAGATCCTGGACCACAAGGATTGCAAGGAGCCACAGGGCCAAGGGGGCTACAGGGGGTAAAAGGAGAGACTGGAGAAGCTGGAGTACAAGGCCCTAAAGGAGATGTAGGACCACAGGGGCCGCAGGGAATACAGGGGCCGAAGGGAGAACCGGGGCAGAATGGCGCGCAAGGAAAATCTGGAGTTAATATACCGGCACTGAGCCGTTTATACATCTATACTGATGATGAGGATAACAGTGCTATACACTGTGTGTATGATGATGCTTTTTATGACAGCCCTCCATTTTCATACGATAATGAAAATGGGGCTATTAAATGGAGTTATGACAATGGAAAATAGGAGGTAACTATATGGCAATGGTTGATGTGATTATTGGTTATGCAAAAGGTGCAAAGGGCGATATAGGACCGCAAGGGCCGGCAGGTGCACAAGGACCAAAAGGGGATACTGGACCGACTGGACCACAAGGCCCTAAAGGTAATGTAGGACCGGCTGGACCGCAAGGAATACAGGGAAATACAGGTGCGACGGGGCCGCAAGGTCCAAAAGGAGACACTGGTAATGTAGGACCGGCTGGACCGCAAGGCCCAAAAGGTGAAAAAGGAGACACAGGACCACTGCCTCCATTAACAAACAATTTCATGGCAACAGTAGCAGGGCAGAGCGCGCTTGATGCCGTTGCAGGAAAGACTTTGAAGGAACAGCTTGATAAACAAAATAGTGATTTAGCCAGCATAACTGGATTAATTGTCAAAGATATTACATTAAACCCTGGTTATGCCATCTATGGAACATGGGCCACCCGGATCATAAAAGATAAATCTTCAGGGATATGTGTTATC
>NZ_JANFYJ010000480.1:0-292 GCF_024460495.1 Hungatella sp. SL.1.14
GGAGGCGATATCGTCGTTGATTAAGATATAATCGTAGGAGTCCATGCCCTCAGCCTCTTCCACTGCTCTGCGGAGTCTTGCATGAATCACCTCCATACTTTCCGTGCCTCTGCCGACCAGCCGTCTCTTCAGTTCCTCCGCACTCGGCGGCATGACGAAGATCAGAATAGCTTCCGGGAAACGCTCCTTAACCTTTAAGGCGCCCTGACTCTCAATCTCCAGAAGCACGTCCTTCCCCTGTTCCATGTGGTTTAATACGTACTCATTCGGAGTTCCGTAGTAATGGTTGACG
>NZ_JANFYJ010000481.1:0-291 GCF_024460495.1 Hungatella sp. SL.1.14
CATTAAAAGATATGTCGGTGAACCATGTCCCTTTTGATGGTGCGTCCTTTTCCGGAGTCCTGGCGAAGGGCGCTGAAATATGTAATTGGTATAACAATAACGTGCTTAGAAATCCTGTAGAAATAACCGGTGACGGATTAAGAATGGCATACTCTACGGCGAATTTACAGTTTAACAAATTTTGTCCGAAAGAGTCGATAACGTTTTCTCCGTTCAAGACCGTAAGAGTATCTATCAAATTTAATGGATCGTCAAGAGGCAAGGGGCATGCCGCTTTGATGGTATATCGTT
>NZ_JANFYJ010000482.1:0-291 GCF_024460495.1 Hungatella sp. SL.1.14
ACCGCGTTGGAATGGTCGGACAGGAACAGATCACAGCCTTTCGACTCGGCACCTCTGGCAAAAAGGCCCTTTTCTTCATCCTGCCGCCGTCTTGTGGTAATCACTTCAATTCCATACTCCTCCAGATACTTCTTCTGCAGAAGATGCAGTTTCCATACCATGACAGACTCGTAATACCGATGATCTGCCGGGCTCTGGTTAAACCGGCCCTGATGGCCTGCGTCCAAACATATTTTCATATCACTGCTGACTCCTTTTTTACACTTATACTACAGGATATGAAACTTTGGG
>NZ_JANFYJ010000483.1:0-291 GCF_024460495.1 Hungatella sp. SL.1.14
ATTAAAAAATAGGTTTGTCATGTTTCATAGGCATACAAAAGCCGGAACAATCCGCCGCCCGGTTTCCGGGAGCATGATTCCGGCTGTCCTCCTTTTTCATTATTTTTCTTGCGATTGTCCGCTTTGTACGCCAATGGCCCATAGAGGGCAGGTGCGGCAAATAGATAAGATCACTCCCTTCTAAGCGGAACAAATTAAGCGCCCTTTGTGTCTACTTCATATACATCGCAGACCTCATCAGGCTTGAGTTTTAGTCTGGCAGACAAAAATGCTTCAATATCAAAGGTATTT
>NZ_JANFYJ010000484.1:0-291 GCF_024460495.1 Hungatella sp. SL.1.14
CGAAAGATTTAAGTTAGAAAATATGATAACGGCAATATAATGAGGAACAAAATATGGTTTTAACCATTCAAGAGCGCCTAAAAGACCTGCGTGTAGAGCGTGGGCTGACGCTGGAACAGCTTGCGGAGCAGACCCACCTCTCCAAGTCTGCGCTGGGCAGTTATGAAGCGGAGGATTTTAAGGACATCAGCCACTATGCCCTTATCAAGCTGGCGAAGTTTTACAGCGTGACCGCCGATTACCTGCTGGAGCTGTCCGAAACAAAAAATCACCCAAACGCCGATCTTGCAG
>NZ_JANFYJ010000485.1:0-291 GCF_024460495.1 Hungatella sp. SL.1.14
CATCCGCCAGGTGGTGATCGATTTGAGAAAAGCGGGATTTACCGTATTTATGGACGACTTTGGAAGCGGGTATTCCTCACTCAACATGCTGGAGAAGAGAGGTGTTCATTACTGATGGGAAAACGCAGGATATGGAAGAGCGTGCTGTATCAGGCCGCGGCGACAGGAATCGGACTTCTGGTCATATTTCCTGTGTTGTATGCACTGGGCACCCCCTTTATGAAGAGTACGGAGATCCTGAGCCTGAATCCAGGAATGATCCCGAGGCGGATCGACTTTTCCAACTATCAT
>NZ_JANFYJ010000486.1:0-291 GCF_024460495.1 Hungatella sp. SL.1.14
GGCACCGTCGGAGAAAACCTCTTTCACACTTTTTCCGGAAAGTGCCTCCTTCGTGCTGGCACAGATGAGACCGTTTTTATCCGTAATCATGAAAATCTCATTTTCTGAGAAAAATCTTATAACTGAGGACCTGCAGAAACTAAAGCTTTTCCTGCTTCATTTCCCTCATATTTTGTAGAAAGTATCTGGCGAGGGGAGGAGAAGCGAGATGAATATGGAAATGCATGCGGTAAATTCCCCCGTTATCAAGGTGGATGCAAAGGCGCTGGTAACAGGTAAGCCTGTCTATAC
>NZ_JANFYJ010000487.1:0-291 GCF_024460495.1 Hungatella sp. SL.1.14
TTGAAATCCTGAGCAATATCGTCGAGTTCCGTAACGGTGAGAGCGGGCTTCATGTGCTGCACATCCGTGTCATTACGGAGATGCTTCTTAAAAAGCTGGTAGAGAAGACGGATCGGATTCAGCTGTCACTGTCAGATATTGCTCTGATCGTCAATGCATCGGCTCTGCACAATATCGGAAAGATATCGATCCCGGAGGAAATTCTTAATAAACCCGGCCGCCTGACTCCGGAGGAGTTTGAGATCATGAAGACCCATGCGGCCATAGGTGCACAGATCCTGAAAAATGCAC
>NZ_JANFYJ010000488.1:0-291 GCF_024460495.1 Hungatella sp. SL.1.14
TGGAATGGGTCACGATATCGGCGCCCCATTCAAAGGGACGGCAGTTAATCGGAGTTGCAAACATATTGTCGATGATTAACGGTACGCCGTGTCTGTGAGCAGCCGCTGCAAATTTTTCAATATCCAGAACCACCAGGGCCGGATTTGCAATCGTCTCTCCAAAAACAGCCTTTGTATTCGGTTGAAATGCCTTCTCCAGCTCTTCCTCAGACGCATCGGGATCCACCAGCGTCGAATCGATTCCCAGTTTCTTAAGCGTCACCGTAAAGAGATTTGTCGTTCCGCCATAGA
>NZ_JANFYJ010000489.1:0-291 GCF_024460495.1 Hungatella sp. SL.1.14
TTCCGGAATCATGATCTCCCTCCCCTGCCTCAAACAGACGTACCATTGCATCAGCCAGGCCAATCGTTCCCTTAAACTTCTCCAAACGATTAATAACTGCGTTCTGTACCCTTCCTATTAGCAGACCCTTTTCAGAGGAATTAACAGCTATCTGGCAGACTCTGGTAATCTTAATGTCCTTCTCCATTTCCGATTGACCAGTAAATATTCTGTCAATCAACTAAAGCATCTGGAGCAGACTCTCAAAGCTTTCAGTCTGCTCACCTTCCAGCCAGGTAATATCTCCCTGCG
>NZ_JANFYJ010000049.1:0-18223 GCF_024460495.1 Hungatella sp. SL.1.14
TGTTTGGTTCGTATACAATACTTGTATTCGTTCTGAATTTTCTCATTCAAAGCCATCAAACAATGGCTTGTTTTATTAGAATTTTCAGGGTTTTACATACTGTTCAATCTTCTGTTTTCAAAGTGCGTTTGCGTTGTTTTGTTCTCAACAGCAACTCGTTTATCTTACCATATCGTTTCTGTTTTGTCAACAACTTTTTTCATTTTCTTTTCAGCCTTTCAGCTGACCCCTGCACCGAATTATCTCCGTGCTGGATTTATAATATATCATGTTCAACAAATAATGTCAAGGGAATTTGTTCCATTTTCTCAAACAATTTTTACAGATACTAAATATGCTTTTATTTCTTGATTTTTCCTACATTTAGTGGTTATTAAAAAAACCGTTGGACAGACATTTTTACATTCTGCTCAACGATTTGTTTTAATTGAATATATGATATCAACAATTTTGTGCCTACAGCATACCATGGATGACGCCCAGAACAATTGCATTCAGAAAATTGTGTTCATATAGAAAGGACAGCCATTTGCTGGCTTCTACCTGACGAATCAGAGTCATTCCCCACGCAGTACCGGAACATGCCGTCAGCACCAGACAGAGAATCCACAGAAAGAGCAGCCCCTGCACGCCTCCCAGCAGCGCACCCGCAATCTTGTTCATACCTGAAAGTATTGGAAGACGGGCAATCAGATCCAGCCAGCGGACTACCAGCCTGATCAGAAGATACACAATTGCAAACAGCAGAACAAAGCCGACGGAATTAAGAATCATGTCCGCAAGATAGTTTCCGATATAATCAGCAAATGCATTTACCCCAAGAAGCTCATATACTTCATGATTATTATTTTCGATCAGCGCTGCTTTGACATTCTGGGGCAGATTAAGGTTCTCTATGATCGTGCGCTGTACGGATGGCACATCCTTCTCTTCCCCATCACCAGTTTCATCGGGCAGACCGATACCTGCTGCCTGCTTCATGCTGTCAGACAGCGTCTGCTGTATCGACGTATTTTCTTTTAAGTATTCTGTTACTTTCGGCATGGATACGTGCACAATTGCCAGCGCCGCCACCAATGCCACCATAGATACTGCAAGCCGGATAAATCCCCTGTAATGTCCATAGAGAACCATAGACAGCAGGTAGACCCCGGCCGCGATTGATAACCAATTTTCCATAAAATTCCTCGTTATATTTCTGTCTCAAGGACGAAGCGATATATGGCCGACGCCACTCCATCTTCGTCATTTGTGTCTGTAATATAGTCAGCCGCCTCACAGAGATCCGGTCTGCCATTTTTCATGGCAACACCAATTCCGGCTTCTAAGATCATGGAGAAATCATTTTCTCCGTCACCCATCGCCATCGTCTGCTCTCTTTTAAGCCCCAGATGTTCTGCCAGACGCCGGATGCCGCCGCCTTTTGTCGCTCCGGGAGCGTTGATTTCAAGATTCATCGGCATGGAAGAGGTGATGAGAATCCCGTCTATCGCTTCCAATGCCTCTCTTACCCGTGCACGTTCCTCGATTTCAGGAAAAAACAGATTAATCTTCTCAACCGGCTTCCGGGCAGTCTCAACAAATTCAATGATATTGGGATGAACATCCCTGGTCAGCCTCACCACCTCCTGCAGTTCCGGGGCCAGGCCATATTCTGTTAAATGCTCATAGAAACGCGGTTCTGTAATCCCCCGCCGTTCAATGTACGGATCATACATTACATGATAATGGTCAACAATTTTTAAAATATTCAGCGCAAGCTGCCATGGAATGGTGCACTCGGACAGAGTCAAATCATCTTTCATGTCCTCCACCACTGCGCCGTTCGTCGTTATGGCATAACGCACTCCCGGCAGTTCCCTGACAACCTGAGGAATCCCCGATACGGTTCTTCCGGTTGTCGGAACAATATGAATGCCTCGTCTCAGGCATTCCGTCAGCGCCTTTTTGTTACGGGACGACAGACGCTTCTGACTGTCCAGAAGCGTTCCGTCTAAATCAAGTGCAATTAATCTGATATCCACAATTCATGCTCCAGTTTACTGTTTCTTTCTGCTCCCTACAGGTTAAGTTTCACGCAGAAATGATGGGGTACAGCGGTATGACCACCGCTCTCAATTAGTATATAAAATGTTCTTCTTTCAGGATCAGAAGGCCGTCCTTATCATATTTGGAAGAAAAGATTCCTTTGACACGCTTTCCAAAGGATGGTTTTTCAGCACGGTCTGCCGCTTCTTCAATCAGACCTTCTGCATTCTCTCTTGTCAGAGCCACACCGTCTTCTTCCATGATCTCAATCCGTTCATATAAAGCCAGCATGCTCTTTCCTGTTATACTGCAGTCAATTTCGTTGGCATAACGGCAGGCATATTGAGCGAACTCATCAATATCCATCTCTTCCCCGTGGCTTCCAGGACCATTGTCATTGCGGTAGGTCATGCCGTTTTCGCCGTCTTCATCTTCCTCCACGTAATAATCATCGTTTTCGTCATAGGACTCTTCCGGTTCCAGCTCCTCATATACCGGTTTTTTACGGTTGCGGAACAGACCTTTTTTCTTATTGTGCACTTTTTCCTCATTCGGAATCTCTTCATATCCTTCTTCACCATAAGAATCCGTCTCGTATGACTCTGCATTTCTGATATCCTGCTCATAAGGATCCTGTTCATAAGAATCCTGCTCATAAGAATCCTCTTCATAGGATTCTTCCGGAGGAACTGGCTGGCGTCTGACCGGTGCTTCGCCGCGTTCGGGATAAAGAGGCCTTACCGCCGCTTTTGGCGCAGCTTTCCCTGGAGCAGACGCTTCAGCCCGTACCGCCGGTTTCGGCTCCCGTACCGGAGAAACGGGCTGATCATACGCTTCGCCCGGCTCATACGCTTCTCCGCTTCCAATACATTCGAATTTGCTTGCAAGGCGCGGATGGTTTCTGTGAAGATTCTCCATCTGCTTGGGATTGTCAATCAGAACCACGATCATTCCACTGGCATCGCGGTTCATCAGTGTATACAATTCTTCTAAGGCTTCCGGAGTCAAATCACCGGCCTCTTCTATCACAAGATCTTTTCCGGCCAGTTTTTCCGCGGAAGCAAGAACACCTCTTCTCGAAAGCTTCTCTCCTGTAATCTTGGCTACCGAATTTTTAATGCCTGTTTCATTATGGATCTGTTTTAATGCCTCTACGGCAATTTTCAGCCCTTTTTCCGGAGTCCTGGCTTCAATCATCAAATGATTCAATACCGGTGGTTCTTCTGCATCGTCGTCAAGGTCCTCGATCTCAAGAGCCTCTTCTTCCGGTTCCTGGCTATTCAATACCTCAGACTCAGCCGGATCGCTCTCCGGTGCGGTGTATTCCGCCTCCACCGGAACATCAGCGGATTCCTCAGTCTCTGATTCCGCATATGACAATTCCGGTTCTTCATAAGCGTTCTCTCCACAGGCCGGATCATCACCGGAGGATTCCATATCTGAATAATCGCTGTAGACCTCCTCCTCCGGAACTGCTTCACCGAAGGCAGGCTCCCCAGAAGTATTTTCTCCGTTGAACGGTTCACCGTAGGTGTTATCTTCATAGGCATTCTCTCCGTAAGCCGGATCATCATAAGCGGTTTCACCATATCCTGTATTATCATAGGCGTCTTCACCGTAAACCGGTTCGTCATAAGCGGTATTACCATAGGAAGATCCATTGTAACCGGAATTTCCGTAAGCATAGTCTTCTTCAATCACCGGCTCCGCGGCGGCTTCCTCGTCCATCTCCGGCATGCGCATCATTCCGCGCGGTCTCGGCATCGCGGAAGCGAGCCGCTCTGCATTCCCAGCCATGTGAACCGCAGAATCTGCTGCGCCGTATACAGCTCCGGCAGCTCCTGCAAGCGCATTTTCTGCATATACGGCTCCGGCAGCCGCGGTCTCCCCGGCAGCCATGGACGCATCGTGATAGACAGGACGGTTAATACGCCTGATATCATCAAGCACCCGCGTCCTGTCGTGCCTCATCGCACGCTGTGCTGCCGGCGGCTCCTCATATGACATACGGGACATCTCACGGGCCAGGCCTTCCTGAACCTCAGCCTCCTGCATTCTCGCCTGTAAATCCTCGAAATCAGGTTCCTCCGGCATATCCATCCCCTGATTTCCGTCATCATAGTATTCCTCTTCCTGATCCTGAACCTGCATCTGGTTTCCGCCGAGTCCGTATTCCTGTTCTACGGCGCGAAGCTTGGCCTCGTATTTGTCACGGTTTTCCACCAGATCCATCTGATAACTGGTCAGCGGCGCGTACTGAATTTTCAGTTCCATCGCCTTATCCACATATTTTCCAAGACCAAACATCAGCATGATCTTATCACACGTCTCTACGCATCTGTCGGCCATACCTGCTATGCTGTAAAGTTCGGCCAGCTCATACAGCCATTTCTCATCAATTTCCTGACTTGTATATGATTCAAGAGAATGGATTAACTGCTGGGCAGGCGCACCTTTGGCCTTCAAAATTAAATAGCGTAGAAGCTGCTGTCTCGGATCGTCACCGGCCAGATCACTGAATTCCCTGTAATATGCCTCAGCCTCATCAATATTGCCCTCTTTTAATGCGAGTTCTGCCAGCTTATAGAGCAGACGTTTCCCAATGGGGGCGCGTTCAAACGCCAGAAGAAGAATCTCTCTGGCCTCTTCATAGTCCTCATTTTTTTCATAAACCATGGCTACCATGGACAAAAGGTTCGTGTTGCGCACACGTCTCCAGTCAATGGTATCGGCAATCTTCATGGCCGTCTCATAATCACTCTTGCCGACAAGCTTCTTTATCTGTTCAACTTTAATATTAAACTCGTACTTATCCATTCTTTTGCATCTCCTAACAAGGTTAATGAGTTACAGTTCGACCCGGCCTTCCAGGGCCCGTAACAATGTTACTTCATCTATGTATTCCAGATCTCCGCCGACGGGCACGCCGCTGGCAATGCGGGTTACCCGCACGCCGGTAGGTTTTATCAGCTTGCTTAAATACATCGCCGTGGTTTCCCCTTCAAGACTGGAATTGGTAGCGATAATCACTTCTTCCACATCACCCTGAAGGCGCTGCATCAGTTCCTTCAGCTTAATATCATTTGGTCCGATTCCCAGCATGGGAGAAATCGCCCCATGAAGCACATGGTAAACACCGTCATACTTCCCCGTTTTTTCGTAAGCCGCCAAATCCCTTGTATCCTCAACAACCATGATGACTTTATGGTTGCGTTTGTCACTTTTGCAGATCGGGCACAGCTCCTGATCTGTCAGAGTGAAACACTCCTTGCAGTAATGGACATTATGCTTCGCCTCGGTAATGGACGAGGCAAGGCTTGTTACTGATTCTTCCGGCATATTGATAATATGAAATGCCAGACGCTGCGCAGATTTGCTTCCTATTCCGGGAAGCTTGGACAGCTCTTCTATTAATTTCGTTATCTGACTGCTGTAGTAATCCATGATTAGAAAGGAAAGCCTCCGCCCATACCGCCTAAACCGCCGGTCAGCTTGGACATGGCTGCGCTGCTCTCTTCCTCCATCTGGCGGAACGCCTCGTTGGTTGCAGCCACAATTAAATCTTCCAGCATCTCGATATCATCCGGATCCACCACTTCTTCAGAAAGCTTCACCGCTGTCACTTCTTTCTTTCCGGATACGGTAACAGATACCGCTCCGCCGCCTGCTGTTGCCGTATACTCCTTCGCCTCAAGCTCCTTTGTCGTCTCTTCCATCTGACGCTGCATTCTCTGAGCCTGCTTCATTAAATTATTCATATTGCCAGGCATTCCGCCTGAAAAACCGCCACGCTTAGCCATGGTGTATGTCCTCCTGTTAATCTTCTATTATAATATCCATGTGAATATTTTCTTTTAATTCTTCATCACTGACGTAAATGGTATCGAGGCGTTCGCCTCCGCCCCGCAGTCTGGCCTTAAAATAAATTGATTTTTGATAATGCTCTTCCACATACCGCTCGATGTCTCCCAGAGTCGTCGGACGGCTGCCGATAATAAAATTACTCTGATCCGTAAATACAACGCAGAGACAACTGTCTCCCGCCGGTTCCACCACCGTATCCCGGAAGCTGGCCCGAATTGGGCCGCCCAGATCTTTTACAATCTTTCCCCATTCATTGCGGACAAGATTTAAATCCTCCAACTGAGCCTCGGGAAGCACAACGCGTTCCGCAGGCGTCAGCGGTTCAGACGGGGCACCATTGCCGCCCATTCTTCCATTGTCCCCGGCTGGTACGGAGTCCGTACTGTTTCCAGTGGCAGGCATGGTTCCCGCTACGAAAACGCCTTCTTCCAGCTGCTTCTCAATATTGCCGATTCTCTGTATGACGGAATCCAGATTCTCCTCCATCTCAGGGCGTGTCAGTTTAATGAGAGCGACCTCAATCAGCACCCTTTTCTGGGATGCGTAGCGAAGCTGGTTCGAAAGGTCGGAAAATACCCTTATAAACCGCAGAAGAGTCTCTCCGTCGATCAGACCGGCTTCTTCCTTCAGAAGATTCATATTCTCCGTCGACATATCCAGCATATTTTCCGCGTCATCCACGGATTTTACAATGAGAAGATTTCTCAGATACCAGATAAAGTCTGTTACAAACTGTCCCAGCTCACGCCCCTGGATCACCATTTCCTCCAGGCTTTGAATACAGTCCTTCGTCCGATTCTCCACCACGGCGCGAAACAGCTGGCTGAAAACCGTAATATCCATGGCTCCAAGGACATCCAGCACATTGTCATAGGTCAGTACCTCTCCATAATGGAAGGCCACGCACTGGTCAAGAAGACTCAGCGCGTCACGCATGGCCCCGTCCGCCGCTTTGGCTATATAGGCCAGCGCCTTATCCTCCACGGAAATGTGCTCGGCCTCGGTCAGCTTCTGCAAATGGGTTACAATGGTATCAACCGTAATCCGCTTAAAATCATACCGCTGACATCGTGACATGACCGTGACCGGTATTTTCTGCACTTCGGTAGTTGCCAGAATGAAGATAACATAAGACGGAGGTTCCTCCAGCGTCTTTAAAAGGGCGTTGAAGGCTCCCGTAGAAAGCATATGAACCTCATCAATAATATAAACCCGGTATTTTCCTTCTGTAGGAGGATACTGAACCTCATCCCTGATCTCACGGATATTCTCGACGCCGTTATTGGAAGCGGCGTCGATCTCCACCACGTTTAAGGAAGAACCTGCCGCGATGTTCTTACACGTCCGGCATTCTCCACAGGGACTGCCGTCCACCGGGCTCTCACAGTTAACCGCTTTTGCAAATATCTTTGCAATACTGGTCTTACCGGTACCCCTGGTACCGCAGAACAGATATGCATGTCCGATACGGTCGGATACAATCTGGTTTTTTAATGTCTGTACTACATGGTCCTGGCCTCTGACATCCTCAAAGGAAGCCGGACGCCATTTCCGGTATAATGCCGTATATGACATGCTCTATGGCTCCTTACTCATCGCCGAAGCTGATACCTATCATCTTGGCTTCCTTAATGATAGAGCTCTCAGGATCGACCGTCTTTAATTTTCCTGCAACTTCTTCCAGCGGCACCTTCACAATCTCATTGTTGATAACCGCCACCATATTGCCGTATTCCTTATTCTTAATCAGATACGCAGCCTCTGCGCCAAGACGCGTGGAAAGAACCCTGTCATACGGACACGGTTCGCCGCCTCTCTGCATATGGCCCGGAACAGTCACACGGACTTCCTGGCCCGTGCGCTCTGTAATCTGAGCGCCAATCTCATAAGCGACTGACGGATAGATCACTCCGCTTTTTTTCTTTTCTTTCAGTTCTTTCTTGGTGAGAGCGGCATCTTCCTTCGATATTGCGCCTTCTGCCACTGCAAGGATAGAGAAGCGTTTTCCCCTCTTTGTCCTGCTCTTTAAAGCTTCCACCACAATATCCAGATCGTAGGGAATCTCGGGAAGTAAAATTATGTCTGCGCCTCCTGCGATTCCTGCGTACAGGGTGAGCCAGCCCACTTTATGTCCCATGACTTCCACAATAAATACGCGGCCGTGGGATGCCGCCGTGGTGTGGATGCAGTCTATGGCATTGGTCGCCACGTTAATGGCGCTCTGAAAACCAAAAGTCACATCGGTTCCGTATAAATCGTTATCAATGGTCTTCGGCAGATGAATGATATTCAGCCCTTCCTCGCGAAGAAGATTCGCTGTCTTCTGGCTGCCGTTTCCTCCCAAAACAACGAGACATTCCAGCTTCAGCTTTTTATAGGTGTGCTTCATCGCTTCTACCTTGTCCAGTCCGTTCTCATCCGGCGTACGCATCAGTTTGAACGGCTGCCGTGAGGTGCCAAGGATTGTCCCGCCTTCTGTCAGAATTCCTGAGAACTCCGACTGCTTCATAACACGGTAATCTGCATAGATCAGGCCCTTGTATCCGTCCTCAAAACCAATTATTTCCACATCGTCATACATTCTGTACAGCGCCTTCGCAACACCGCGCATTGTCGCGTTTAAGCTCTGGCAGTCGCCGCCGCTTGTAAGCATTCCAACTCTCATCATCAAAGCACACCCCTTCTTAGATTCATGTTTAGGAAATAGATACTATATACCCATTTTGTACATAATTATAATACAAAGGGAAGGGTGGGGCAAGGGAAAACTTTGTTCTATCGGGAAATGTAAGAAAATTACCAGTTAAATGGTAATGATTGTAATATACCAAAGAGTCCGGCAAGCCGGCTTTGCGGCCCCTCAAAGGGAGGATTGATACACGGACGGATTTTCCCGTGAAACAATAAGACACCGGATTTTCTTCCCCGGTGTCTTATTGTCTTCTATTCGCTGTATTTTATTTATAGTTATATTATTAATCCGTGCGTCTCACTTTGTATCGTTACCACAGGCGTTACCCTGACAGTTAACTCAGTCCAGGCTGCCTCACGGCACACAGGAGGTTCCACTTAGTGCTGCTGCATTCCTGCCCTGACACGGTTCATGAATTCCTGTTGCGTAAGACCCAAACGTCATCGCCACTTATCAGGGGCAGCCCTGCAGTAGACGATCCGAGGTGAGACATCACCCCTGCTGGAGCGGATTGCAGGTACAGGGCACCGCTATCTCCCCGGCTGCACGGAAACTTTATGACATATGTTGGTCTGTATGCTGACATTCCATCGATTAACATTACTGCACACACCTATACATCTGTTTCAATGTATAGCCAATTTAGTATACATGCAATCGGGCCATTTGTCAAGGAGTCGTCTCTTCCTGTTTTTGTTTTTTCACAGCTGCTTTCTTTTCCCTGAGCGCCTTAAAAAACTCCTTCATGAGCCGCGAACACTCTTCCTCCAGAACACCGTTCTCCATTTCAACCTGATGATTAAACCCGTCCTCATGAAGCAGATCAAGCACAGAGCCGGCGCATCCGGCTTTTGGATTCATACAGCCGATTACAACTTTGGGAATTCTTGCCTGGACGATAGCCCCGGCACACATGGGGCACGGTTCCAGGGTCACATACATGGTACAGCCTTCCAGCCGCCAGTCACCAATCTTCTTACATGCTTTTTTTATCGCGATAATCTCTGCGTGGGACAGAACATTCTTGTCAATCGTCCTCCTGTTGTATCCCCTCGCTATAATCTTGTCCTCATAAACAATGACGCAGCCAATAGGTACCTCACCGATCGCTCCCGCCTTCCGGGCCTGTCCAATTGCGGCGCGCATATATTTTTCATCAGCATTCATGCCGGTCCCTCTTTCCACTCGTTTTAGAATATGGTATACTGGTACTGCATTGCGCAATGCAGTACCAGTATGACCCGCACGAAATGCCTTACTGGTCCGATGAGGATGATTTTTCGAGAGTGCAGACGCAAAAACGCAGGCGTAGTGGGGCTATGCTGAGGCTTTTGCGTCTGTGCTGTCGGTAAATCAGACCAGCGAAACAGTAAGGTATTTCGTGCGGATCATACTAGTATACCATGAAACTAAGGAAGCGAAAATAATGAAAATTTGCGGTCTGCAAAAAACTACTCTCCTGGATTTCCCCGGCCATGTCGCAGCCACCATATTTTTAGGCGGCTGTAATTTCCGCTGTCCCTTCTGCCACAACAGCGGGCTTCTGGGAAATGACGCCGAGGAAGCCATGACAGAGGATTCGCTCTTCACCTTCTTAAAACGGCGTACCTCGGTTCTGGAAGGGGTCTGCATCACGGGCGGAGAACCAACACTCTCAGACGATCTGGAAGAATTTATCCGCCGGATCAGGCAGATGGGGTACTTGATCAAACTGGATACCAACGGCTACAGGCCCGCCGTCTTAAAGGATCTCGCCGGGAAAGGCCTTCTCGACTATATTGCCATGGACATCAAGGCCGGCCGGGAAAATTACCCGCGCACAGCAGGCATTCCCGGCATTCAGATAAAATATATAGAGGAAAGCGCGGCATTTTTGATGAACGGCTCCATCCCGTATGAGTTCCGGACTACTGTCGTAAAGGAACTTCACGGCAACCGGGATTTCCTGGATATCGGCCAATGGCTTAAGGGCTGTTCCCACTACTATCTCCAGAATTATGTGGACTCCGGTGAAGTCTTATGCACCGGATTTACTTCCTGCACAAAGGAGGAGCTTCTGGCATTTGCAGAAATCCTGCACCCCTATATTGCTGACGTTTCTCTGCGCGGAATCGATTACTGACGGACGGCTGACGGTATCAGTTACCAATTTTTACATCGGTATACCAGTAGCCGAAACGTCCGTCTTCCATAGGCTGGTTCTTTGACAGCACAAAATTCGGGAAACCGAACATCGACGCCATATACCGCTCATTGCTGTAATAATGGCCGGGAACCCCCAGCAGATAACGCGGAGTCCCCTCCGGGTTAAACAGCTTTGCCAGAATTAAATAACGGTAATTATAGTATCCGTGAAGCAGGAAACTGTTATTTCCGTACACCCATGTCTCTCTGGGCAGAAGGCCGATATCCTGTGGTTTAATAGTCAGGATTTCGCAGCCCTTCTCATAGTCAAAATCCAGGATTTTCGTGTGTTCCCGCCTTAACTGATCCCATATCCGGTCACTGGAGTTTTCTTCCTCTTCCTCAGTCTTTAAAAGCCGTTCCAGTTCCATTGGATCGCCTGGAACAGGCTGTGCCTCCTGGGCTTTTTGGATCTCCGGCTCCTTCTGTCTTTCTTCCGCTGCATGTGAGGGCGTGGCTGCTGACCCCTCATCGGTACCATAAGATTCTGCTGCGTCTCTGTTCTCCTGTACAGACTGTGCTGCCTGATTTTCTGACGCGCTCGTTTCCGAACAATCCTGTGCGTCGTCCGCTAAATACATCTCTGGCCGTTCCTGCATGAATTCCTCCATACCGGAATCGGAACTGTTCTGCGTACCGGACGCTGTGTCTGACATCGTTGTGTCTGACATCGCTGTGTCTGGCATTGCTTTGACTGACATCGCTTTGTCTGGCATCTCTGGATTTTGCGTGTTCCCCACAGACTCTGTACCTGGTATTTTTTCTCTGTCCGCCAACAAATGAATGCCGGTTATCTCATCTGTGTTCTGAGTTTCATACCGGTCCACTTGTTCCTGCCTGTGTTCTGATGCATGGAAATCCGTCAGATTTTCATCTGCAGATTTCGGTGCTCCCATATCTGCTTCCTGCTGCGGGTACATCCTGCTTTCCGGCCGGACGGCAAATGGCCTCGATGCATCGGCCCGATAGCAAATCGTCTCGCCCTGGATCTCTTCCAGAAATTCACTCTGAATTTCCTTTTCTTCCTGGTTATACAGCATCTCCGCCGATTCCCCGGCAGACTGCCTCTCTTCCATAAACGGAGGCTGATTATTTGCTTCCGCCTCCAACATTCCTGTATGTAGTGTTGTAACAGTCTCGATATCCGGCATCAGTTCAGAAGCATATTCTACGGCCGGAACTCCGGAAAATACGGTATGGCTGCGCAGCGAATTATCCTTTTTGCCATAAGACAGTTCCGACGTGTGTGCCATTGTCAGAGGCTGCTGCTGCCGTACCGGTTCCCGTATTGGAATTTCCTGCTCTGAGGCAGGCTCCTCCGTACCGTGAACATTGCGCGGCGGTTCCTCCACCGGCGCCATTTCCGGCTTCGCAGGTTCATTCACGGATTCTATGTAAGAAGCTTTTGCTCTGGACCATTCCATCCTGGCTTCCTGCTGCCGGATCCATGCCTCCGCTGTCTGCTCCGTCGTATCTGCAGACTGTTCCACCTGTTTTCTGATGCTTTCTGCAAATGCCTTCGACTGTTCTCTGGCACTTTCCGTAAATGCCTTAAGCTGCTCCCGGGACATTTTATCCTGCTTTTCACTTTCCTTTGTATCCTGTTCATTTTCTACCGGGAACTCTTCTTCGATTTCTTTTATCGCCTTTTTAATCTGCGCCTCCTGCGCCGTTTCTTCTCTTTCTTTTGTTTCGGGAAGTGTGTTGGAAAGTTCCACCTCTGCAGCGTGGGCCACTGCATCCTCCCAGATCGTCGTGTAAGACCGCCATGTATTTTCCACATCATGGACTGTCAGTCCGTAGCACTGGTCCATGGGAATTCCGGAGTGTTCAACATCGCTTACCGAAACGACCGTACGAAATTCCCCGGAACCTCCGCGGATAAAAATATTTCCCAGCAAAATTTCTTTTTCACCGGCCAGCAGATAGACACCGATATCATTGCCGCCCACATAAACCTTTTTCACATTCACCGTAATCTTGCACTGGCTGCCCCGCGTCTCTATTTTCGCGAACCCAATGTTTTTTCCTTTGATTCCGCCTTCATAGGCATAGATATATGAGATTAGTCTCCGATAATTGGACATGATATCACCCCTTTTATAAATATTTTATGCAAATAGCCATTGAAACTATGCCATAAAAATGTTATCCTAAAGCTATAAATGGAATAAAATTTTTTTTCAAGAACATGGAGGGCTATAAAATGAGACTTTACCGCGCAAAGGATTACAATGACATGAGCCGCAAAGCGGCACACATTATTTCCGCTCAGGTTATCATGAAACCAGACTGCGTACTGGGACTCGCTACCGGTTCCACACCGATCGGAACCTACAAGCAGTTGATTGAATGGTACAACAACGGTGATCTGGATTTTGCTGAAGTAAAGACTGCCAATCTGGATGAATATAAAGGACTGACAAGAGATAACGATCAAAGCTACTACTATTTTATGCATGAGAATCTGTTCAAGCATGTCAATATCAAGGAAGAGAACACCAATATCCCTGATGGTACAGAGCCGGACGCTGCAAAAGAGTGTGCGCGCTATGAAAATGTAGTCCATGAGTTAGGCGGCGTAGACCTCCAACTTTTAGGCCTCGGCCACAACGGTCACATCGGCTTTAATGAGCCGGCCGACGAGTATCCGAAGGAAACTCATATCGTTGATTTACAGGAAAGTACCATCGAAGCAAACAAGCGTTTCTTCGCTTCCATCGATGACGTTCCGCGCCAGGCTTACACCATGGGAATCGGAACCATCATGAGTGCAAAAAAGATCCTGCTGGTAGTAAGCGGCGAGGATAAGGCTGCCATCTTACGGGAAGTGATCTGCGGTCCAGTTACTCCTCGCGTTCCTGCTTCCATTTTACAGCTGCATCCGGATGTAACAATCGTAGCAGACGAAGCTGCCCTCGCGAAACTTGGCGACTGCTGTAAATAGTAAGAGTGGTACTGACTAAACAGTACATAATTTAAGCCCCAATCGGTTTAATACCGAAAGGGGCTTTTCATTTAACCCCATCCTTACGGTGAGCTTAACTTTACTGATCAAATACAAACATTTGCTTCGTACATCCTTTTAGTGAGGTAATGACATTATGGACAAGTTATTAATCATTGATGGTTCAAATCTGCTTTTTCAAATGTTCTACGGCATGCCGTCGCGTATTATAAATAAAGACGGAAAGGCAATTCAGGGCACGCTCGGCTTCATCGGCGCAACAATTAACATTATGAAAATGACAGCCCCCACTCACCTTGTAATACTCTTTGACGGTGAGCACCCTAACGCCCGAACCGAACTGCTTGCTGAATATAAGGCTAACCGACCGGATTACTCACTGGTTGCCGAGGAGGACAATCCATTTTCACAGATTGATGATGTGTATCGTGCCCTCACTTTTATGAAGATCAGGCATACTGAGGTACAGCAGGTTGAAACTGACGATGTAATTGCAGGCTATGCCTATACATATGGGAAACAAATGCCGATTGTGATATCCTCCTTTGACAGTGATTTCTTTCAGCTGATCAATGACAATGTAAAAATTTTACGATACCGGGGTAAGAATACGGTCATTTGCGATACCACATATGTAAAAGAAAAGCTGAACATCACACCGCATCAGTATGCAGATTTCAAGTCGCTTACGGGAGACAATGCAGATAATATAAAAGGCGCAGACAAGGTAGGTCCAAAAACTGCCGCACTGCTGCTCCATGAATTCGGCGATTTAGAAAGCATACTGGCAAACGCAGAAAGCATCACAAAACCAACGATTCAAAAATCTATTTTGAATAACACGATCCGTCTGCGCAACAACTATAAGCTGATCAAACTCGATGACAAGGCCCCATTGCCATTTCATAAAAAAGAATTAAAATACGATTACAGCGGTATCACGACCAATGAAGTTCTGAGCGGAATTGGGTTGAGATAAATACAAACACCGGAATCAAAATGCAGAAACAACTTATTTGGGGACAATCAAGAAGCATATTATTCTTGACTCACCTCCACTGTCATGATATGCTAAAACAAACATTTTAGAAAAAGGAGGTGGACGCCATGCATTGCATCACAATCAAGGCCACAACACTGTGGTTAAATATTGACAATGTCGCCGTTATTACGTACAAAAATGACGCTTCCGTGTATCAGTGCGCCCATTTTTGCGATAACAGCAGCGTCCTCCCTTCGTATTCATCGATTTTCCGGCTGTCTTAACGACCGGTTTTCATGATGGTTTCTCTACCCGAAGGTGCCTGCGCTTTCGGGTATTTTTATGTTCTGGGATTAGCCCCCTTTACATAAAATCTGCCCTTTTCGGAAAATGGGTTCTATTATTCCATTTTTTAGAAAGGCAGTTCTATCATGAATAAATTTAAGACATTTCTTGCCGGACATGGCTGCGGGCCCCGCGCCATTGTTTCCACTGTACTGATGTGTACAAAACAAATTTTTGACGGCGGTATCCTGTGCATCGCAGGCGGATATCTTGTTTCTGCCGTTCAGTTTGTCATGCTCGTTTTTATCTGGACCGCCCTGGACCGGGAAGGTGCCGGTTTAGGAGGCATGACATTAAATCAGCTGATGACATATACGCTGATGGCAACCGTTTTTCATCAGGAATTAAATATTATTTCACCGGCTACCTCCTCACTGTGGGAAGGTTCTGTCATTGGACGTTTTACCCGGCCGGTGCCCGTTCCGGTCAGTTTCATCGCTGAAACGATCGGACGGTGGTGGATTCCGAATTTTCTGTTTTTTGGCCTTCCTCTGCTGATCATCTCGCCGTTTTTACATGTAAATCCGGCTCCGGCAGACTCTGCCTCCGGATTGATGGCGTTCATCAGTCTGATGCTTTCGGCCTCTCTGGGATTTGCCCTCGACCTGCTGTTTGCCGCTTTTGCCATGTTCTTAAAAATGGCTGCTGGGCAGCAGCCAGTATACGGGAGGCAGCATTTTCCCTCCTGTCAGGGGAAATGATTCCCTTTGCCCTGTTTCCATGGGGACTGGATAAGTTTTTTTCCTGTCTCCCTTTTGGCTCGATCGCCCATGCACCGCTCACCATCTATACCGGCATGGCCGCATCCCCCTTTAGAACCATTGGGCTGCAGCTTATCTGGAATGTGATTTTGTGGATTACAGCGGCCATGGTATTTAAAAAAAGCAAAGAAAGGATGATTTCTTTTGGTGGATAATTTAAAAATACTGTTTCGTCTTTACAGGCAATACACAAAAATGGACCTCCTGTGGTTTCTTCGGGACACCCGCTACTGTCTGCTTCAAATCTTTTCAGACACGGTATGCGCGGTTTGTACCATCGCAGGCGTTTTCCTGCTTTCCGAAAAATTCGGCGGCTTCGGAGGCATGAATCAGGGGGAGATACTCTTCATGATGGGCTTCTCCACTCTCGTTGACGGAATCTATATGATGTTTTTTATCGGTAATAATACGTCTATGATAAGCCGCATCATAGGACGGGGGCAGCTGGATCACGTAATGATACAGCCGGTACCCCTATGGGCAGAACTGCTGGCCCAGGGATTTTCCCCGCTGTCAGGAAGCAGTATGCTGGTATGCGGAATCGGACTGACGGCGTATGCAGTCAGACGGCTGCCTCTATCCGCCACACTGCCCTGGCTGCTTCTGCTGCTTATCTATGCGGTCAGCTCCACCATATTGGTCTTATCCGTTATGGTCCTCCTGTCCTGCGCAGCATTTTACGCACCTGCGGCAGCCGAGGAGATCGCCCAGACAGGCAGGGATTTATTTACTTCTCTGAAGACTTATCCGCTGGGCACGATGAACCATTCCGTCAAACGGCTGTTCCTGACCGTGCTTCCAGTGGGGCTGGCTGCCTGGTTTCCGTCGGAGCTGCTTTTAAAAGCAGGGAACGGCGGCTTAAGCGCTGTACTGCTTTTGCAGGCATGTTATCTGCCGGCAGCGGCATTGGCATTATCACTGTTCACAATTTATGTATTTAAGAAAGGAATGAAATATTATGCAGTCAACGGTTCGCCACGATACTCCGGCTTTGGTCATCGATAATGTTACAAAACAGTATTCCCAATGGCAGAGAAGCGGCCACGCACGGGATATCTTAAAAAATATGCTTCGCCCTCAGAAACGCATCATCACAGCACTCGATCATCTTTCCTTCGAAGTGGCTCCGGGTGAGTTTGTCGCTTACGCCGGAGCCAACGGAGCCGGCAAGAGCACAACCATTAAGATCCTCTCCGGTATCTTAAGCCCTTCAGAGGGCACGGTGTCCGTGTCCGGTTTCAATCCTGCCACAGACCGGATCGAACTCATGCGTCATGTTGGCGTACTGTTCGGACAGCGGACGGAAACCTGGTGGGATCATCCCGTCATTACCAGCTTCGAATGGAAAAAGGAGGTATGGGGAATCCCGGATGCAGTATACAAAAAAATCTGGCACTTGTAACGGAACTGCTCGATCTGAAAGACCTCCTTCACACATTTGCCAGGGAACTGAGCCTTGGACAGCGCATGCGGGCGGATATTGCGATGCTGCTTCTGCACGATCCTTCCGTAATTTTCCTGGATGAGCCGACACTGGGCCTGGATGTGCTGGCCAAACAGCAGATGATACACTTTTTAAAGGAAATTAACCGGGAATGCGGAACCACGATTATCGTCACAAGCCATGACATGGATGATCTGGAGGAGATGGCACAGCGGATTATTCTTCTGAATAAAGGGCAGATTGCATTTGACGGAAATTTTGATGAACTCAGAAATACGGCCGGCGCCTGTTCCAGAATCGTTGTCACCATGAGAAGCCCCGGCTCTGATAAGCAGTCTGCCGCAGCTGGGGGGCTCTTAAGTGCTCCTGCAATTCCGGGATTACAGCTGCTCTCTTCCAATGGAGGGATTTACGAATACGAGTTCAACCGAAATCAGACCGCAATCCATGAGGTTCTTGGTTACCTTGCGGAATTTGAAGGTATTGAGGATGTGGAAATCAGAAGAGCGCCTATTGAAGATGTGATAGCAAGATTGTATTTTAGTTGGAAAAAATCGTAGAAAATAAATTGTTGCAGAACAGAAATACGCCGCGGGAAATACAACGTTTTTAATTGAAATATACTTTTTATTGTGATAAACCATTTTATGGAACAATCGTGTTACAGGGTGGTTGACCTCCATTCTACTACATAGAATGGAGGTGATGCGGATGAAATTTGACTTTAAGGATTTAATGACTTTTGGACTGTTCATCCTGGCATTGCTGACGTTCGTATTTACGTTCTGTCGATAGTGCTTATTTAAGGCATAGAAAAACCACCCTCTATTGATATGCCCCCTGTCAAGTAGACAGGTGAAATATTTAAAACGAGGGGCTGATGAACGGCCACATTTTGTGGCCGTTTTTCTATGCACACCATTTTTCTTTATATTTTTCGATTCGCTTGTTTTTA
>NZ_JANFYJ010000490.1:0-290 GCF_024460495.1 Hungatella sp. SL.1.14
GGGAGAAGAAGGTGGTGGAGGATTATATCTACCTTCAGAAGATGCGGTTCGGCAGCCGGATCCGGTATACCTCGGAATGTAGCCAGGATACTATGGATGTCATGATTCCGGTATTTGCCTTACAGCCGCTGGTGGAGAACGCCATTGTCCACGGGCTCGCAGTAAAGCCGGAAGGCGGACGGCTCCATATCCGGTCATGGATAAAAGAACATCGGATTTTTATTTCCGTGTCCGACACAGGAGCCGGGATTGCGCCGGAGCGGCTTGAGGAAATCAGGGAAGAACTGAAG
>NZ_JANFYJ010000491.1:0-290 GCF_024460495.1 Hungatella sp. SL.1.14
AAGTACCAAAGTGGTTAAGATCATACAGAGCTATACCGGAATAATAAATAAAATGGTATGGAGGCGGAGGTATTTCACGGTTACTATGGAGACAACACTTATATGACCAGCTGTCTCGTTTTGATGGACCGCGCCATGAGCGACGAGGAAATCGCAGAAGGGTTAAGAGAGATGAAGAAACTTCGGAGTGCAGAGTATCCTGCATCACCGTATTCCGCATCAGGGGATGCACTGGCCGCCAGGACGCCGGAGAGTAAGTGGCTGGGTATTGACTGTGCGTCTGTTCAGCA
>NZ_JANFYJ010000492.1:0-290 GCF_024460495.1 Hungatella sp. SL.1.14
CTACGTGGCCCTTACGAACTATTTCGAATGTGTGAGGAAGACCGGATTTTTCCCGGCGTTTGGAAGGTCTCTGTTTATTACGGTTTGCTCCGTAGCGGTAATTGTACTGTATACCTCCATGACGGCATGGTACATTACCAGAGTGAAATCGAAATTTAACAGCATTCTTTTCTATATCTTTGTATTTGCCATGATTGTACCGTTCCAGATGGTTATGTTCACCATGTCCAAGACGGCCAACGATTTATACTTAAACTCCATGTACGGTCTGGTTCTTCTGTACCTGGGAT
>NZ_JANFYJ010000493.1:0-290 GCF_024460495.1 Hungatella sp. SL.1.14
CAGAAGCGAAACCGAGGCGTCCAGCTCCAGATTCTGTTTCAAAAATTTACCGTCATTAATGTTCATTGCTGCCAGATAGGACGTGCCATCTTCCTCCAGACAGCACATATAGGCCATATCATCTTTGAGCAGAAGTCTTTCGATTCCTGTCACTGAGTCCGGAATATCAAAAAAGTCTGCAACATAGGAAGAATCTGGCTGCATGGCATCCATGCGGTTCCCGCAGGCTGTTATGGTAAAAATCAGTGCTGTTGTTCCCATTATTGTAAAAATCCGTCTTAACTTCTTTC
>NZ_JANFYJ010000494.1:0-290 GCF_024460495.1 Hungatella sp. SL.1.14
CTGCGATCGTGGCGGGAGAGACAGAGGAGGCGGTGGACCGCGCTCTCCGCCTGATTAAGGTGGAATATGAGGAGGCGGTGCTATTCCGAAGGAATATATCCCGGCAGTCGGTGAAGGTATTGAGGAAGCTTCCAAGTGCGGTATTCTTGGCGGATTCCCTGTACTGGGTGTTCATGCAACCGTATATGACGGTTCCTAGCATGAGGTAGACTCCAGTGAAATGGCATTCCACATCGCCGGTTCCATGGCGTTCAAGGATGCGATGCACAAAGCAGGAGCTATCTTACTTG
>NZ_JANFYJ010000495.1:0-290 GCF_024460495.1 Hungatella sp. SL.1.14
GGAGCTCTATTATTTCCCGGAGACGTTTGTGAAAAACCGGAAGGTGCTTGTCTTTCCGATTACGAGGAAAAGCTATACGACGGAAGTGCGCATGGCGATAGATAAGGTGAGAAGTTATCCGGGAGTGAAATCACTGGCGATTACCTGTGATAAGGACAGCGCACTCTACAATGACTTTATGATCCTTTCTCCGGATACGGCGGAAGACAGTGTCGTCATGACCCGCTCGTTCACCAGCATGGTGTACCTGGCTGCCGTCATGGCGATGTATGTGGGCGGTAAAAAGGACG
>NZ_JANFYJ010000496.1:0-290 GCF_024460495.1 Hungatella sp. SL.1.14
GGATCAGCTGCTCCTCATGACATCGGAGCCTGATTATTTAGAAGAAAAAGTATATGGACCAGCAGTGGAACGCTTAATCCGCTTAGCAGGAAATATTCCGGCAGGAGTAGAATTGTATACAGATGGAGGCGTGACCAGGGAAACGCTTCGGGAGCTTGAAGAAGCAGGGGTTCATGAAGCAGTCTTAGGCCGTCTGGTATTTCAGAGCCCTGATCCGTTAGAAATGTTAAAGGAACTGAAGGAGGAATAGAATGAATGCAGAAGAGGTATTAAAAGAACTTTGCCTGGCA
>NZ_JANFYJ010000497.1:0-290 GCF_024460495.1 Hungatella sp. SL.1.14
GCATCTCTCTTACTTTATCGGTCGCTCTTATCACAGCATCTCTCAACTTTTCATAATCACCAGGCTTTAACAAATATTCCGTACTCTCCAGTTTGATTGCCTGCTGTGCATAATGGAAATCAGCAAAACATGTTAAAAAGATAGTTTCGATCCCATAGTGATTTTCTCTGACCCATTGCAGCAATTGAATCCCCGTTTCCCTGGGCATCTCAATATCACAAATCATAATATCTACTGATTCTTTCAAAATCAATTCCCTTGCTTTATCCGCAGTAAGTGCGGATAAAACA
>NZ_JANFYJ010000498.1:0-290 GCF_024460495.1 Hungatella sp. SL.1.14
CTGAATGTCTCCCCACGCAGCATCGTAAAAACGCTGCATCACGGGTCTTCTTCCGGCTCCTGTCCCGGCCATACTTTCGTCAGAGCACTCATCAGTTTTATCTGGTAATTCTTATCACGTCTCATCTGTCAATCCTCTTCTTTTATTTCAATCCACATTTTGAACCCATGAATCCTCGCTTATTTTTTTAAGCCTTTTCATCACATCTGCACATATTCCGCATTCTCTTCCGGAAAAAGGGCACAGACCTCCCGCTGCCAGCCATGAAGAAGCTTCCGGAGCCGTGCAGC
>NZ_JANFYJ010000499.1:0-290 GCF_024460495.1 Hungatella sp. SL.1.14
GTCAGTGCGCCGGTTAGTATGGAATAGCCAAGTCCCAGCGTTGTGCCAAAGAATACGTAGCCAAACAGGCCGAAGATGATGGAGGGGATACCGGAGAGTGTCTCTGTGGTAAACACAATGAGGCGGACGGCCCTGCCGCCTTTTGCGTATTCATTTAAGTAGATGGCGGCTCCCACACCCAGTGGAGTGGCGATGAGCAGCGTAATCACGACGATATATAAGGTGTTGACGATGTTTCACAGGATTCCGAAGGTACCCCTGATTGTGCTGGGAAGAGTGCTTAAGAATTC
>NZ_JANFYJ010000005.1:0-287294 GCF_024460495.1 Hungatella sp. SL.1.14
CTCAGTCCCAATGTGGCCGGTCACCCTCTCAGGTCGGCTACTGATCGTCGGCTTGGTGGGCCGTTACCCCACCAACTACCTAATCAGACGCGGGTCCATCTTACACCACCGGAGTTTTTCACACCAGACCATGCGGCCCTGTGCGCTTATGCGGTATTAGCAGTCATTTCTAACTGTTATCCCCCAGTGTAAGGCAGGTTACCCACGCGTTACTCACCCGTCCGCCGCTAAGTCAATCTCAAATCCATCCGAAAACTTCATCGAAACCGCTTCGCTCGACTTGCATGTGTTAAGCACGCCGCCAGCGTTCATCCTGAGCCAGGATCGAACTCTCATGTTAAATGATTCGTTTGATCCGGGGTCAAAATCAACTAACTAGCTAATTTATTTCCCGTTTTACTTGTTGTTTGGTTCGTATACAATACTTGTATTCGTTCTGAATTTTCTCATTCAAAGCCATCAAACAATGGCTTGTTTTATTAGAATTTTCAGGGTTTTACATACTGTTCAATCTTCTGTTTTCAAAGTGCGATGGTGCATCTGATTCCGGTATTGCATGTCCGGCACAAATGCGAACGCAGAAGGAGGGATTTGAACCCTCGCGCCGCTACTAACGGCCTACTCCCTTTCCAGGGGAGCCCCTTCAGCCGCTTGGGTACTTCTGCAATTAGCTGATTTCATTTCCTCATTAAATTCAGCGGCAAACCTGCCAACGGAGAGGATGGGATTCGAACCCATGCGCCCTTGCGGACAAACGGTTTTCAAGACCGCCTCGTTATGACCACTTCGATACCTCTCCAAACGTGCTTTTCTATTTTAAAAGATATTCGCGCTTTTGTCAAGCACTTTTTTCTCTTTTTTTCAACCTCTGGAAGGTTTCAAAAGCGGGCTGCATCAGATGCAACTCGGCTAGTTTACCATTGATTTTGTAATCTGTCAACAGATTTCTACAATTTTTTCCAGTTTTTTTATTTTACCCTTTTTCCCTCTGTTTTATCCCAGTTTTCAACCTGTAATTCAACCTGTTTTCATTGATCCGGGCCTGGCTGACCGACCGCACATTTTGACCTTTTCCCTCTCCCCCTTCCTATTCAAGCCGCATAATCAATTCTTTTTTTGCCTCTGCCGGTGTGGAGTATTTCGTCTCTTCGCCGGTAATATAGTAAATTGCATCGTTCCAGGTCTCCGTAGTGTATTCTTCAGCCGGAATCTCCACCAGAACGGCACGGCATTGAACCTTGCGCTTCGTTCCGCGTAAATCGGATAAATACTGACAGCCCATCCTGGCACTTAATTGTTCCAGTAAATCTGTTCTGCCGCTTCCTTCACGTATTTTTTCCATTGTTTCACGCTCCTGTTCTGCTGTTATTCCGGTATATTTTAAAAAATGTGTTCGCATCATACATTTAATACTCCATATTGTTAATAATATTGTAATCAATGCAATATGTCAAGTGAGTGATTGCATTATTTGCCACAGATATTTCATTGAATGCAATACTATGAAACTGGAAGGGGGTATTTTATGTATATCGACTTCAATTTTGCAAAACGTCTTTCTGAACTGCGGACGCAAAAAGGTGTATCCGCGCGGGACATGAGTCTCTCACTGGGTCAGAACCCCACATATATCCACAAAATAGAAAATGGGACCGCGCTCCCATCCATGATGGGGTTCTTTTATATATGTGAGTATCTGAATATCGAACCCTCTGACTTTTTTGCTGTGGACCGGCCCTGTCCTGCAAAACTAAAAGATATCATGGAAGATGCCGGACACTTAAACCGTGAGCAGCTGGAACATCTTCATCTCCTGATAAAGGATCTGCTGAAGGCAGGACAAAAATAAGCCTGAAAATGTGCATCCTGCCCGGAGGGCTTTTTGAGATCATAAGATCACGTTCCTATGATCTCAAAAAAAGAGTTTGACCGATATCACCCGATCAAGCTCTTTTTTTCTGCCATATTTTATTGTTTTACTCCGTACCTGTTTTATGAAATCATGTGCTTCCTTCTCAGCAGAACCTCCGCCAGATCCATATCCTCCGGTGTAGTCACTTTGATATTGGAATAATCACCTCGTATCAGTTTTACCTTTCGGTCCGTCATGCTTTCCACGACCATGGCATCATCTGTCACACCGGTCTGGTATTCTTCGGACGAGAGCAGCTTTGAGTATGCATCAAAGATCAGGTCGTACTCGAAGGCCTGAGGCGTCTGAATCTGCCATAAGCGGCTTCTGTCCGGAGTCATGACGGCAAATTCATCATGATCGGACATTTTAACCGTGTCCTTCACCGGCATTCCCACCACACAGGCACCGTACCGACTGGCCCCCTCTATCGCTGCCGAGATGATCTCGCCGGTAAGACAGGGCCTTGCACCGTCGTGAATTAAAACGAGGCTGCAGCCATTCACCGCTTTCAGCCCTTCAAATACAGAGTGGTACCGCTCTCTGCCGCCCTCCGTAATCTTTCGGACCTTTTGAAAGCCGAACCTTTCCACAATCTCTTTTCTGCAGTACCCGGTCTCTCCCCGTCCGGTTACGAGGATAATCTGATCAACCGGACTGTCTTCAAAGGCTTTTAACGCATAATAGATGAGAGGCTTCCCCCCCAGTTCCAGATACTGCTTCTGAATATCGCTTCCCATACGCGTTCCTTTTCCAGCAGCCAGGACGATGGCGGCCGTATTGCTGCACTCCCCCATCTCCACACCTCCCCTTCTCATTTCTGCCCGTGGTACGGAATTTCTAACGCTCTCCCAGCTTCAGATTCGGAACCGCGTTTAAATCCCAGCCTGCCCGGGCGCCGTTAATATATTCATAATACGCAGCGACACCGATCATCGCGGCATTGTCAGTACAATAAACAGGGGACGGATAATAAAAATCGATCCCCGCCCTGCTGCACGCGTTCTTCATCCCCTCACGCAGAGCAGAGTTGGAAGCCACGCCTCCGGCAATCGCCACCTTGTGAAACCCGTATTCCTTCGCGGCTGCTATCGTATGGCTCACCAGCACATCCACAACCGCATTCTGGAATGAGGCCGCCAAATCAGGAACATGGATCTCCTCGCCCATCATCTTCGCATGGTTGATATGATTTAACACAGCGGATTTCAGACCGCTGAAGCTGAAATCATAGGCGTTGGCCTCCACCTTCGCCCGCGGAAAACGGATGGCCTGCGGATTGCCCTCCTTCGCCGCCTTATCGATCTTCGGACCTCCCGGATATCCCAGTCCCACAGCCCTGGCCACTTTATCAAAGGCCTCTCCCGCCGCGTCGTCTCTCGTTCTTCCCAGGATCTCGAACTCACCGTAATCTTTTACCACAACGAGATGCGTATGGCCGCCGGAGACAATCAGGCACATAAAGGGCGGTTCCAGCTCCGGATGCTCGATAAAATTGGCGGAAACGTGGCCTTCAATATGATGGACTCCAACCAGCGGCTTCTTAGCTGCATAAGCGATAGCCTTTGCCTCGGCTACCCCCACCAGAAGCGCACCTACCAGGCCCGGTCCGTAAGTCACGCCCACGGCGTCCATCTCCTCCAGCGTCATCCCCGCTTCCGAGAGCGCCGCTTCCACTACCTGGTTGATCTTTTCAATATGCTTTCTTGACGCGATCTCCGGCACTACCCCTCCATAGATCGTGTGAAGGGCGATCTGGGAGGAGATAATGTTGGACAGCACTTCCCGGCCGTTCTTCACCACTGCCGCCGCAGTCTCATCACAGGAGCTCTCAATCGCCAGTATATAGATATCTTCCTCAGTGTGATTCTTTTTCATTTCCTCTGCCTCATCAGTCTTCATCGAATTCCAGTTCCGCGGTCCATGCGTCCTTTGCCGCCTTTGCCCGCGGAAAGATCTCTCTTACCTTGTCCATAAACTCCTCAGGCCTCGTCAGGGAGGGGCTGTAATGGGTCAGCCACATCTGTTTTGGATTTGCTTCCTTTGCCAGTCTGGCCGCCTCATAGAATGTCATGTGCTTGTATTCCCTGGCTTTGGCCTCCTTGCCGTCCTCACCGTACATGCCTTCACAGATAAAAAGATCCGCGTCCTTCGCATATTCGGCGATCACAGGCACCGGCCTCGTATCGGTGCAGTACGTAACCTTTAACCCTCTCCGGGGCGGTCCCAGAACCATATCCGGCGTAAATACCTTTCCAGCCTCTTCCATGGTCTCTCCCCGCTGCAGGCGGCTCCAGAACTTCTGAGGAATCTCATACGCCTTCGCACGCTCCACATCGAACCGGCCCGTTCTCGGAATCGAAATCGAATACCCGTAGCATACCACATTATGATTCACACGGTATGCATCGATTACGTACGGTCCCATCTTAAGCTGCTCCCTCGGCTCGTTGAGCTCGATGAATTTCAATTCAAAGGGCAGCTCCGGAGCAATCACGCGCAGCGCCGACACCACCCGTTCCAGCCCTCTGGGGCCAATCATGGTCAGGGGTTCCGTCCGCTCCGCGTTCCCCATCGTCAAAAGAAGTCCCGGCAGACCACTGATATGGTCCGCGTGGTAATGAGTGAAACAGATGACGTCAACAGGCTTCGGGCTCCAGCCCTTTTCCTTCAGTGCAATCTGGGTTCCCTCACCGCAATCTATCAAAAGGTTACTTCCATCACAGCGCGCCATCATGGAAGTCAGCCACCGGTACGGCAAAGGCATCATGCCCCCCGTACCCAGCAAACAGATATCTAACATAAACAATTCCTCATTTCTTTAAAAATGCCTATCTGAGATCATAACACAGGTTGGTACAAATAATCAAGAGGACTTTGCTTCACTCAATTCTGCAGCTGCAGCCCTTCCGCGCAGTCCGGAAAAGGGGAGGAACGGGACAGTGATGATTTCCGATTCCGTGATTCGCAGAAAGACGGGAAAATGAAGTTGTGAATGTAAGCCTTTAAGCTGACATTCCAGCGCTTAGCGTGCAGCCATTCTTCCGAAATTCTGCAAAGCCTGCGCAAGCCGTCCATTTTCCCGTCTTTCTGTCTTAATTCCTGCTGCCTGGGAAACAGGAAATCCTTTGCCTTCCTGTTCCTCCCCCTCTCTGGACCATACGAAAGGCCCGGGGCGCTACCTCTCCCCCTCATTCGGCCTGTCCGTCCGCATATTCACAGAAATTCCTTCTGTTCCTCCACATCCACCGGAATCTTAAACTCACTGACGATTGCGTCGTAACAGGGTTCGCATAGATCAAAATGGTGAATCTCTCCATCCTTCTCCGAAAAGAAATCCCATGCGTGATTCAAGCTTAAAACACCTTCCCTCACGATTCCATCCACTACAATCAATTTCTTCCCGCAGCAGTTGCATACAACCGCCTCCAGCTGGCCGCCGCTTGTGTACTTTCTCATCCTACTCTCACCTTTCTTCTTCGCACTTTCCGGATTTCTCCAGTTCGCCGCTCTCTGATTTTGCAGATGCGAAAAGGAGCATCCTGACCGGATACCCCTACATTATAAACGGTGCCATGGCGAAATTTTAGTGGTAAATGTTTGAAATCTCACGGTTCCACATGATCACGGCATCTTCCTTCGGGTCCCTGTAGTAGCCGCTGCGGATGCACTCCTCTTTAAAACCATAGGATTTATATAGGCTTCTGGCCGGTGCATTGCCTTCTCTTACCTCCAGAGCGATGGCCGTGACCCCATTTTTTCTGGAATTTTCGACCACGCCATCCATCAGTTTCTTACCGTACCCGAGACCCCTTAAAGGCGGACGCACGCCGATCCGGAGCAGTTCCGCCTCTCCTGCAATCGTACGGAAGACACAGTATCCGCAGGCCTCTCCCTCCTCTTCCAGGATCAGCCAGGTGTCCAGACCCGTTCGGAAGGAATCCAGAATCATCTCCGGCGTCCACGGATCGCTGAAGCACTCTGTCTCCATCTCTGCCATACAGTCCATGTCCGACTCCGGAATCATTTCTCTAAGCATACAAACGCTCTCCTTTGTCCACTCTCTGTTAAATCAGTCCGGCTTCCCGTTCCCGCTCCGCCTGCGGCTTTCTTAAGTAATCCGGCGCGTGCTCCTCCGCCGTCTCGGTCCGCCCTTCCCGATAGTAAATACAGCCCAGAGCCGCGACTGCCGCCGCCCTCTGCCGGTTTACATGCGCCGGAGCAAATTCGCAGGGAACCGTAATGCGCTCCGCAATCCGTTCTCTGTATACAGGAACTCCATCTCCCAGAAACACTGCTCTGCTCTCCATTTTGTTTAACTCATCCACCAGTTCATCGATATCCATGGCGCACTGCTCCCTGACAGCCGAAAATCCCTCCCGGTTGTCATAGATCCCGGTATAGACCTGATTTCTCCTGGCATCCATGATCGGGCAGACCAGGCCGGCATAGCCGTACATGCCGTAAGCCATAGCGTCTACCGTCGGAATGTGGATAAGCGGCTTCTTAAGCGCCAGCCCCAGCCCTTTCCCTGTTGCAGAACCGATGCGGAGACCGGTAAATGATCCCGGTCCGCCGGACACGGCAATGGCATCTGCGGTTTCCAAATCCAGTTCCACCATACGGACGATCTCATCCAGCATGGGCAGCAGTGTCTGGGAGTGGGTCTTTTTAAAATTCACCGTATATTCCGCCGTCACCACGTCGTCCGTCACCACAGCCACCGACGCCACCAGCGATGAGCTCTCAATTCCTAAAATCCTCATTCCAGTCCCTCCACAGTTATCCTTCTGTAATCAAATCCTTTTTCCAAATCCTTTTCGATCTTCACCGTGATCACATTCTCCGGCAAGATCTCCTCAATCAGGCCGCCCCATTCCACCAGGCTGACTCCGTCTCCGTAAAAACAGTCCTCATAGCCGATCTCATCCATTTCGCTGATATCGCCGATCCGGTACACATCAAAATGGTAAAACGGCATTCTGCCGTCGTCATACTGCTTGACGATAGTAAAGGTCGGACTGTCCACAGGACCTTCCACGCCGAGCCCGTCGGCAAATCCCTGTGTAAATACCGTCTTTCCAACTCCCAGATCTCCGTTTAAACAGTATACAGAAGACGGCTCTGCCGCCTCCCCCAGCCTTCTGCCGAACGCATACGTTTCTTCCGGTGTCCATGTCTCTGTTACCATTGATTCTTTCCTCCATGCCGTTTTACCGGCTCTGCTGCCTCTTATATCTTTTTTCTCCGCTCCGCTGGCAGACTCTCCCGGAACAGATCCAGCAGTTCTTCCTTCTTCTCACCAGTGATGGAATCAGGAAGCAGATACGCGCGGACTTTCCCCATGTATACAATAATCATACCCCGGATCCGCTCTACCCGTCCGATATTTTCCCAGATAAGCTCCAGCCGCTCCGTTCCCTGAGTCACCACGATGCCTTCCCTGCTGAAGGAGAGATCCATTGGATTCTGGATAACCGGACGCTTCGACTGCTTCGCCGCCTTCAGATACAGGAGAAACGGCTGCCACACGGTAAACATCAGCGCACAGACAATCAGCAGTGCCCGGTACATCACCGTGTTGGATCCCCAGGTGGTAACCAGCAGAAAGATGGCCGCCAGACTGAAGATCACATTGAATATGCCCAGCATTCCTTTATTGGAATGGTACAGGGAAAATTTCCATAAGTCCTTTGCTGTCAGCTTCACCGTAAATACCAGCGGGTTAGTCTGTACCATCAATTCCGCTTCCGGCTCTGCCTGCCCTGTCTCGTTCTGCTCCACCGGCGCTTCCTTCCCATCTTCCGTTTTCGCCTGTTCCTTCTCCCAACGCTCCTGTTCCATAAGCACCTCCTATAATTTCATCGTCAGAGCAATCCGTTTCTTCGCCACATCCACGCTGATTACCTTGACTTCCACGATATCTCCCACACTGACCGCCTCCAGCGGATGCTTGATAAATTTCTCCGACATCTGTGATATGTGAACCAGCCCATCCTGATGAACTCCGATGTCCACAAACGCACCAAAATCGATGACATTTCTCACTGTGCCCTTTAACACCATACCCGGCTGTAAATCCTTCATATCCAGCACATCCGTGCGCAGGATAGGCTTCGGCATCTCATCTCTCGGGTCGCGGGCCGGCTTTTCCAGCTCCTTTACGATATCCTGAAGGGTAATCTCTCCAATTCCCAGTTCTTCGGCCAGTTTTTTATAGCCTGTGACCTTCCTGCCGATTCCCTTTATTCCGCCGTGGGCCAGTTCCGCCACATCATAGCCCAGCCTGTCCAGCAGCTTTTCGGCTGCCTCGTAGCTTTCCGGGTGCACACTGGTGCCGTCGAGAGGATTTTTACCGCCCTGAATTCTCATGAAGCCTGCGCACTGCTCATACGCCTTGGGTCCCAGCTTCGCCACCTTTAACAGCTGGTTTCTGGACGTAAATGCACCGTTTTCCTCCCGGTATGTCACAATATTCTTTGCGATCGTCTTCGTGATTCCCGAGATATACTCAAGCAGCGAGGCCGAAGCGGTGTTTAAATCCACGCCAACCCGGTTGACAGCTGTTTCAACGACTCCCGTCAGCGCTTCGCTTAAATGCTTCTGATTCATATCATGCTGGTACTGTCCCACACCGATAGATTTGGGATCAATCTTTACCAGCTCCGACAGCGGGTCCTGAAGACGTCTCGCGATGGAGACAGCGCTCCTCTGCCCCACGTCAAACTGCGGGAACTCCTCAGTGGCCAGCTTACTGGCAGAGTATACGGATGCGCCCGCCTCATTGACGATAATATACTGAACCGGCTGCTGCAGTTCTTTTAACAGTTCCACGATAATCTGTTCTGACTCCCTGGAGGCCGTTCCGTTCCCCACGGAAATCAGGGAAACGTTATATTTCTTTATCAGTTTCTTTAAAATAACCTTTGCTTCCTCCACCTTATTTTGAGGTGCAGTCGGATAGATGACTACGGTATCCAGTACTTTCCCGGTCTCATCCACCACAGCAATCTTACATCCGGTACGGAATGCCGGATCCCAGCCCAGCACGACACGGCCCACGATGGGAGGCTGCATCAGAAGCTGCTCCAGATTTTTCCCGAACACCCGGATGGCGCCGTCCTCCGCCTTCTCCGTCAAGTCGTTTCGGATTTCCCGCTCAATGGCGGGAGCAATCAAACGGTCATAGCTGTCCGTTATCACTTCCCGCAGCACGGGTGTGGTGTTGGGGTTGTCCTTTACAATCACATGCTTTTCCAGATAACGGATAATCTGTTCCACAGGAGCCAGCACCTTTACGGTCAGAAACTTCTCTTTTTCTCCCCGGTTCAGGGCAAGAATCCGGTGGCCCGCAGTCTTTTTGATGCTCTCCTCGTACTGATAGTACATCTCATAGACTGACTCCGCCTTCTCATCCTTTGCCGCCGACTGGATACTTCCCTGGCTCATCGTGGCATTTCGGATATACGTCCGGTATTCCGCATTGTCAGAGATCCGCTCGGCGAGAATATCACTGGCACCTTCCACAGCCTCCTCCGCCGTAGCGACGCCTTTCTCCTCAGAGATATAATCCCTGGCCGCTTCCAGGACAGGTCCCTTCATCTGCTGAAGCATGATTAAGTCTGCCAGCGGTTCCAGCCCTTTTTCCTTTGCTATGGTCGCCCTCGTCCGGCGTTTCGGACGGTACGGGCGGTATAAGTCCTCCACCGCTACCAGCGTGGCAGCCGCCAGAATCTGCTGTTCCAGTTCCGGTGTCAGCTTCTCCTGTTCACGGATAGAAGAAATTACCTGTTCCTTCTTCTCTTCCAGATTGCGCAGATAGCGCAGCCTCTCATCCAGATTTCTTAAAACCTCGTCATTTAAGGATCCGGTCGCTTCTTTTCTGTATCTGGCAATAAACGGAATCGTGTTTCCTTCATCGATCAGTTTAACTGCCGCCTCCACCTGGCCGCGGCCGATTCCCAGTTCTTCCTGTAGTGCCCTGATAATGTCCATGTTCTATCCCCTTATGTCTTAATACTTGACTCAATTTAATTATTATAATTCATACAGGGAGGTTATGCAAGACGGTTATCTCTGCTGCCGGAAAAAACGGTTTTATTTTATTGTAAAATCTGGTATACTGATTTTATTCTATTTCTTTTCTGCTTTGGCAGAATCATGCAGCTGTTCTTATGGCTGTCTTTCTGGAAGTTCTTCCGGATAATCCTGTTTTAACCAATTACATATGAAGGAGGCTTTACTTATGACTGTTAAAATAAAACAGCACTATGGCGGAATAAGTATGAATGAGAACGCAATCCGCAAACTGGCAGACAGTGATGAACGGCTGAACATCCGTTTACTCAATGATTTTGCGTTTAAAACGACGTTCCACAATAAAGCAGCACTGACCGGTTTGCTCAGTGCATTATTGGATATCGATCCAGCCGATATCCGGAAATTAGAGTTCATGGATTCATTTCTTCCGGGCGAATATGCTGACGATAAAGAAGGAATACTGGATGTTAAACTTTTGTTAAATGGAGACCGGAAAATTAACATTGAGATTCAGGTTCTGCCGTTTGCCAACTGGGAGGAAAGAAGTCTGTTCTACTTATCGAAGGATTTCGTTGAAGGATTTGAGAAAGGAACTTCTTATAAAATGCTGGAGGCTACCGTTCACATCGGTATTCTGGCCTTTCCACTCTATGAGAATGGGACCTGGTACTCGATCATCGAATTTCGTGACAGAAATACACATCGGTTATATAGTGACAAAATGAGCCTGCGCGTGTTACAATTAAGCCAGTTATCGAAGGCAACACCGGAAGAACGGAAGTCGGAAATCTATGCATGGGCACAGATGATTTCTGCTGATGATTGGGAGGTGCTTAAGAACATGGCAGAGAGAAATGAGTACATGAAAGCGGCTGTGGAAGAATTAGAGAAGATCAACGCGGAGAAGGAAAAACGTTACCACTATCTAATGCGTGAGAAATGGGAACACGACGAAGCGACCATACGGGACTACGAACGTGATCAGGGCGTTGCTCTGGGTAAAGCGGAATCCATATTGGAACTTCTGGAAGAATTCGGAGAGATACCGGAACAGCTGCGGACTGTTGTTTTAGGGCAGCACGACACGGATATTTTGAGGATATGGCTTAAGTATGCTGCTAAAGCGGAATCTCTGGATGATTTTATAAGTTTTATACAGACCAGATAAGTATTACCTGTTTAGAAAGGGCTGTGACACATTTTTTCTTTCGTGCCACAGTCCTTTCTAAGTCTGCCGTCCCCCTACTGGACACATGGCCATTTTCGTGCTACAATCATACAATAGCATTCAGAAGAGGTACTTATACAATGGAAGATAATAACAATAAAAACAACGGCCTGCTTCCGAATATGCCGTCACCAGGAACCCTTTGGGCATCCTGGTCGGTGTTTTTGGGAGGCCTGGGCCTTATAGGCAACTGCATGTGCGGTCCCATCTGGGGCCTTCCGGCAGGCCTGATTCTTGGGCTTCTGGGAATTGCCTGCGCCGTGTTGTCCAAAAAAGGTAAACCGTTTACCCAGCAGGCACAGCTTGGTCTGATCCTCTCTATTCTGGCAGCGGTCTGCGGACTGCTCATGACATTCTTCATTATTATCGTTTACGATGTCATGGGAACGGACACTATGGCGGGCAAATATTTCCGTGATATGATGGAAGCGCTGCAGAATCCTTCCGCACTGTTTCCAACTCAATAGCTTTTAGCAGATTCATAACAGATTAACAGAAAGAGCTCCTGGGGGAGCGGAACATCTTTTCCGATTCCCCGGGAGCTCTTTTGATTTTCCGGTTCACACCTTACTTCAGCAGCGGCAGCAAATCCACGCCGCGGAACACCAGCATATAATTCTTGTAAAACCAGTTTGCCACCACGATTCCCGCTCCGATCAGTATAAAAAGATTATACTGCCTGATATGCAGCCACGGCCGGCGAAACATGCGGGACGCCCCCCAGGATACCAACTCCAGCACAACGACTGCGGCCCCGTAGAGTACAAGCGGATGGTACTGAAAGCTCATGCGCAGATCGCCGTAAAGAAGTTCCCTCACAGCCCTCGTTCCCCCGCAGCCCGGACAGTACAGCCCGGTCAGAGAGTGAAAGGCGCAGGGCATACCAATGCCCAGCAGTTTTTTTATAAAGCCAAAGATCTCATTGATCATTCCGTCACTGCCCTGATCAGTCAGCCAGATCGAACGCGTCATGAACAGTTCTCATGGCACGGTTTACATCCTCTTCCCCGATGAGCACGGTGATTCGGATCTCTGACGTTGCAATCATCTTGATATTCACATTGGCGCTGTAGAGGGATTCAAACATCTTGGCGGCAACGCCCGGGTTGCTGGTCATTCCTGCGCCGATGATGGAGATCTTCGCCACGCCTTCCTCACAGGTGATCGTCTGAGCCGTAAGCACTTCCCGGTTTTCATTCAGCAGCGTCATGGCTTCCTGCAAATCCGTTTTCGCCACCGTGAAGGAGATATCCTTTCTCTCTTCCCGGCCGATGGACTGGATGATGATGTCCACGTTGATATGGTGTCTCGCCAGCAGGTTGAATATTTTAAAAGCGATACCCGGTTCATTCTTCACTCCGATCACGGAGATACGGGCCACATTCTTATCTGCGGCCACACCGCTAACCAGCATTCTTTCCACTTTTGTTTCCTCCTTGATGATAGTACCTTCCGCCCTTGTAAGGCTCGATAAGACCACTAACTGAACTCCGTACCGCTTCGCCATCTCGACGGAACGGTTATGTAATACCTTGGCCCCCAGAGAAGCAAATTCCAGCATCTCGTCGTAGGAAACCTCGGTAAGCTTTCTTGCATTGGGTACAATTCTCGGATCTGCCGTGTATACTCCGTCCACATCGGTGTAAATCTCGCAGGCATCTGCATGGAGAGCCGCCGCAAGAGCCACCGCCGTGGTATCCGAACCGCCGCGCCCCAGAGTCGTTATGTCGTCGTACTTGTTAATGCCCTGAAAGCCGGTGATGATTACAATCTTTCTGGCATCCAGCTCGTGGCGGATACGTTCGGTATCGATTCGTTTTAATTTGGCCATGCCGTAGGTTGACGTGGTATGCATGGCAACCTGGGCCGCATTGAGAGACACTGCCGGTACCCCCAGGGCGCTCATGGCCATGGACATCAGTGCAACACTGGTCTGTTCTCCTGTTGCCAGAAGCATATCCAGCTCCCGTTTGGGAGGATTGGGATTGATCTCATGGGCCTTTGCAAGTAAACCGTCCGTGGTCTTTCCCATGGCCGATAAGACGACCACAACTTCATTTCCTTTTTCATAATCTTCGATGCAGCGTCTGGCTACATGATAGATCCTGTCTTTATCCGCGACGGAACTTCCGCCGAATTTCTTTACGATTAACATGGATGCGGTCCTTTCTGAAAACTGTAATTACGATTCACGACCGTTCACGGAGTGAGCAGCAACAAACTTTACACTTCCGCTCTGATCCGCTGTCTGATTCCGGACAGCTCCTTCGCCTTCTTCTCATACTCCGCTTCCGTCATGACGTCTGTCAGCACAGCGAATTCGTCCATATGATCCAGTTCAATGACTGAAACATCGCCGAATACCTTCTGAACTTCCGCCAGTCTCGTCTCGGCAATTCCCTTGATCCGGATAAAGAAACGGCAGGAGGAGGTCTCTATGGGGGCAATACCAAGCCGGCTGTCATCCCAGCCCATTTCCACATGGCGGTCTCTGTTCTGAACAGCCTCTATAATATCGGCAATCACCGCACTGGCCGTCGGAAGCATTCCCGCGCCGCTGCCATAGAACATGGACGTCCCAAGCATATTGCCCTTTACTAAAATTCCGTTGAAGACATCACTCACAGAATAGAGCGGGTGCTCTTTGCCGATCATCACCGGAGCTACCCAGGCGTGTATCTCACCAGCCTTCATGCGGCTGGAGCCAAACAGCTTCACAGAAGTTCCCAGCTTCTCCGCATACTTGAAATCCACATCTGTAATGGAGGTAATGCCCTCTGTGTGAATATCTTCATAATGAACCTCATGGCCGGTCGCCATGGCGGTGAGAATCGCGATCTTTCTGCAGGTGTCGTGGCCTTCCACATCGGCTTCCGGATTCCTCTCCGCATAGCCTAAGTCCTGGGCCTCCTTTAAAGCGGATTCAAAAGTCTCTCCCTCTTTATCCATCTTTGTTAAAATATAGTTTGTCGTACCGTTTAAAATACCGGTAATCTCTTCAATCTCCTCTCCCGCAAGAGAAGTATACAGCGGACGGATAATCGGAATGCCGCCGCCCACACTGGCTTCGAAGAAGAAGTTGACATTTTTTTCCCCGGCAATTCTTAAGAGTTCCGTGCCATACGCTGCAACCAGCGCTTTATTGGAGGTAGCCACATGCTTCCCTGCCTCCAGACAGGCCTTTACGAAGGGGTATGCCGGATTTAAACCGCCCATGGTCTCGATTACCATGGTTACCTCAGGATCATTCTCAATGACTGCAAAATCATGAACAATCTTATGCTCTACCGGTGTTCCCGGAAACTCCCTTAAATCAAGTACATATTTTACATCGACGGGTTCGCCCGTTCTCTTAGCGATGGTTTCGCGGTTTTTTTCCAAGATCTCTACCACACCGGAACCGATTGTGCCGTAACCCATAACTGCAACATGAATCATAATTATCACTCCCTGGCTAATATTTTTACGTAGTGAACCCCGTGTTTCTCTTCCATGTCCTCTACCATCCTGGATACATTGCCCGTGCTTTCCAGGACTTCCACGCTTAAGGTCAGCGTAGCCACCCCGTTTACCGGAATACTCTGATGGATCGTCAGGATATTGGCATGGTACACTGCCACAATATGCAGTAAATCGGATAATAATCCTGGCTCATCGTCCATCTGCATCACGAGTGTGATGGTCTTTCCCTTCGCGTTATCATAGAACGGAAAGATATCGTCCTTATACTTATAAAAAGAACTGCGGCTGATTCCCACACGGTCAGTCGCCTCCTGAACGGTAATGACCCGCTCTGATTCCAAAAGCTTCTTTGCCTCGACCACCTTCAGTAATACTTCCGGCACGGCCTTCTGCTTCACCACGAAATATTTGCTCTTTTCTTCCATAAAAAAATATCTTCCCTTCTGTGTCCGCAATAGAAATACATCTGTGCTCATAGGGAAGATATTATCATATTTATGCAGGGTATGCAACTATTTTTTATAAAAATTTTAGAAATGCCTGTTTTCCGGATTTACTCTGGTCCTGTACTGTCATTCGCTTTCGCCCCTGTGCTGATCCAGCGTAAGTAGGCGTAGATAAAGAGATCCAGAGCACCGTCCAGCACACTATTCACGTTGCCGGTCTCGGCATTGGTCCGGTGATCCTTTACCATGGTATAAGGCTGCAGGACGTAGGAACGAATCTGGTTGCCCCAGCCGATCTCCGTCACGTCTCCGCGGATGTCGGACAGCTTCTCCGCATTCTCCTGCTGCTTTAACATATACAGCTTCGCCTTCAGCATCTGCATGGCCTTATCCTTATTCTGGAACTGGGACCGCTCATTCTGGCACTGCACCACGATTCCGGTCGGAAGATGAGTGATACGGATAGCGGATGAAGTCTTGTTGATATGCTGGCCGCCCGCGCCGCTGGAACGGTACGTATCGATCCTCAAATCCTCTTCATTGATGTCCACATCCAAATCCTCTTCAATATCCGGCATCACATCGCAGGACACAAAAGAAGTCTGGCGCTTGCCGGCCGCATTAAACGGGGATATCCGGACAAGCCTGTGAACGCCCTTCTCTGACTTTAAATATCCAAAGGCATTCTCTCCGTTGATCTGAATCGTGACCGACTTGATTCCGGCCTCCTCACCATCCAGATAATCCAGTACCTCCACGGAATATCCCTTCTTCTCAGCCCAGCGGCAGTACATGCGGTAAAGCATGCTGCACCAGTCACAGGACTCGGTGCCGCCGGCGCCTGCATTCAGCCTCAAAATGGCGTTATCGCTGTCGTATTCGCCGGACAGAAGGGTATTGATCCTCATCTCTTCCAGCTTATCTTTAAATTCCTTCAACATCTCTTCCACTTCAGGAACCACAGACGGGTCGTTCTCTTCATTCCCCATCTCGATCATCACGCCGATGTCCTCATACTGCTGTTCCAGATCCTTATAGCCATTTACGGTGTCTTTTAAGTTCTTCGCCAGCTGAACGATCTTCGTGGACTTTTCCGGATCTTCCCAGAAGCCCGGTTCCTCCATGGATTTGTCAAGCTCATCGATCCTCTTTAACTTATTATCTAAGTCAAAGTGAATCCCTCACTTCCACTAATGGTTTTTCAAACGTAGATAATTCATATTTGTACTGGTCTAACTCTACCACTGTGTCACCCACTTTCTTATATTAAATTTATTTATAAAAAGGGTCCAACCTGTGTCCTTTCGTCGGTTGAACCCTCTTCATTCAAAAGAATTACTACAGACGCCTATACCACCTTACGGCCGCAGCACTGTTTATACTTCTTGCCGGAACCGCATGGACACGGATCGTTTGGATAAATCTTGGTTTCGTTTCTCTTAACCGGCGCCTTGGCAGCGCTGTCGTCCTTGTTGGTTCCTGTAACCTTGGCTGCAGGCTCTCTCTCCACCTTCTGCTCCACGCGGATATGCATTAAGATTCTGACGGTATCTTCGCGGATGGCTGCCGTCATCTCATCGAACATCTGATAACCGCTCATCTTATACTCTACCAGAGGATCTCTCTGGCCGTAGGCCTGCAGGCCGATGCCCTGGCGCAGCTGGTCCATATCATCGATATGGGACATCCACTTGTTGTCGATGACCTTTAATAAGATGACACGCTCGATCTCACGGATCTGCTCCGCATCCGGGAATTCCGCTTCCTTCGTCTCATAAAGCTTGATGGCTTCCTCTTTCAGCATGTGCTTCAGTTCGTTCTTCTTAATCTTCTTGTCTTCCGGAAGAACCACCGGCTTAATCGGAACGATCGGAAGAAGAAGGGTATTCAGTTCACCTAAATCCCACTCCTCCGGCATCTGCTCGTCAGTAATGGATAAATCGACCGCATTCTCTACAATGTCAGTTACCATCTTTAAGATTACGTCGCGCATGTTATCGCCGTCCAATACTTTCCGGCGCTCTGCGTAGATCACCTCACGCTGTTCGTTCATCACCTCATCATACTTAAGCAGGTTCTCACGAATGCCGTAGTTATTGGTCTCTATCTTCATCTGAGCCTTTTCGATGGCGTTGGAAAGCATCTTATGCTCAATCTGCTCGCCCTCCGGAACGCCCAGCGCCGTGAACATGTTCATCAGACGCTCAGAACCGAAGAGTCTCATTAAATCGTCTTCCAGGGAGATATAGAATCTGGAAACACCCGGGTCTCCCTGACGTCCGGAACGTCCGCGCAGCTGATTGTCAATACGGCGCGACTCATGGCGCTCGGTACCGATGATCTTTAAACCGCCCGCAGCCTTAGCCTCGTCATCCAGCTTGATATCCGTACCACGGCCGGCCATGTTGGTCGCAATGGTAACTGCTTTGTGAACGCCCGCATCAGCTACGATCTCGGCCTCCAGCTCATGATACTTTGCATTCAGGACTTTGTGCGGAATACCGCGGCGCTTTAACATGCCGCTTAACATCTCGGAGGTCTCGATCGTGATCGTACCGACCAGAACCGGCTGTCCCTTCTTATGTGCCTCTTCTACCTCATCACAGACTGCTTTGAATTTTTCTTTTTTCGTCTTATAAACCGCATCCTCCATATCAATACGGGCAATCGGTTTATTGGTCGGAATCTCGATGGCATCCATACCGTAGGTATTACGGAATTCCTTTTCCTCGGTCAGAGCCGTACCGGTCATACCGGATTTCTTTTTATACTTATTAAAGAAGTTCTGGAACGTGATCGTTGCAAGCGTCTTGCTCTCTCTTCTGACGTTTACATGCTCCTTCGCCTCGATGGCCTGATGCAGACCGTCGGAATACCGTCTGCCGGGCATAATACGACCTGTAAACTCATCAACGATCAGAACCTCATCATCCTTTACCACGTAATCCTTATCACGGAACATCAGATAGTTGGCACGGAGAGCCAGAATGATGTTATGCTGAATCTCCAGATTTTCCGGATCGGATAAGTTCTCAATGTGGAAGAATTGTTCAACCTTGTCCACACCCTGTTCGGTTAAGTTGACAACCTTGTCCTTCTCATCGACGATAAAATCTCCCGTCTCTTCAATCTCCTCGCCCATGATGGCCGCCATCTTGGAGAATTCTCCGGATGCCTCGCCGCGCTCCAACTGGCGGGCCAGAATATCGCAGACCTCATAAAGCTTCGTCGACTTTCCGCTCTGTCCGGAAATAATAAGCGGTGTTCTCGCCTCATCGATCAATACGGAGTCAACCTCATCGATGATCGCGTAATCAAGTTCTCTTAATACCATCTGTTCTTTATAGATGGCCATGTTATCTCTCAAGTAGTCAAATCCAAGCTCGTTGTTTGTCACATAGGTAATATCACAGTTATATGCTTCACGCCTCTCATCAGAGGTCATGGAGTTTAATACTACGCCGACCTTCAGTCCGAGGAATTCATGAACTCTTCCCATCCACTCCGCATCACGCTTTGCCAGGTAGTCGTTGACCGTAACGATCTGCACGCCTTTTCCGGCCAGTGCGTTTAAATAAGCCGGGCAGGTCGATACCAGAGTCTTACCTTCACCTGTTCTCATCTCGGCAATACGTCCCTGATGGAGTACGATGCCGCCGATTAACTGTACTCGGAAGTGTTCCATATCCAGGACTCGTCTTGCCGCCTCTCGAACCGTTGCATATGCCTCCGGCAAAATATCATCAAGGGTCTCACCTGCCGCCAGCCTTTCTTTGAAAAGTCTGGTGTTATCCCTCAGTTCCTCATCCGTCAGTGCGATCATCTTCGGACGGAGTGCCTCTATCTTATCTACAATCGGATTGATTAACTTTAATTCTCTTTCACTATGAGTTCCAAATACCTTTTGAACGAGGTTCATGATTCATTCTCCTACTCTTCTTACTAAATAAACACAGTATAATCCTGTATATTGTAGCACTAACTCATTTTTAATTCAATGAATTCATAAAAAATTAACATTCTGCTAATAGTTCTGTTACAGTCTGCTCCCTGTCCGGTGCCCCAGAGACCTCCCTGGCTCCTGCCCTTCCCCCGTCATGAGGACACCACAATTCGACAAAATCCTTGTACATTATGGTAAACCTGGCAAGTTGCACAAAAAATCTGTTCGATTTTCCACTTATCCACATTATCCACATTTTCCTGTGCACATTTCCCCCATTTTTATCCCCATCAACAAACCCAATATTTAAGGCAAAAACTACTTATACACCGAGTTATCCACATTATCCACATCTTTTCGCCAGAAATCTCCTTTTTCCACCAGACATGATTTTCCCCTTTTCTTTTTGTGTACTTGTCATAAACTTACTTATTTCGACAAAAAATACAATTTTTCCCTTGACTTTTTCAGACCCCAATATATAGTTTTTCAATATTTGGGGCATATATAAGTAGAAACATTTTACAAAAAATTTAGATTAATTGTCTTGATATTTTCGTAACATAATTGAATTTTTCAAATAAATATGGTATACTGATAACATCTCAAGAAAAAGGAGCTGAAGACTTATGCGTTTTACAATTACAGGAAGAAATATTGAGGTAACACAGGGGCTGCGCGAAGCAGTTGAGGACAAGCTAGGTAAACTGGACCGTTTCTTCGCACCCGCGACAGAAGCTGTAGTAAGACTCAGCGTACAGAAAGATATTCAGAAAATTGAAGTAACAATTCCGGTGAAAGGACATATAATCAGAGCAGAAGAATCAAGCAGTGATATGTACGTTTCCATCGATCTCGTAGAAGAGATCCTGGAACGTCAGTTAAAAAAATATAAGAACAAGCTGATTGATAAGAAACAATCCGCACCTTCCTTCTCAGAAGCCTTCTTACAGGAAGACGCTTCCGCAGAAGAAGAAATCCAGATTGTTAAATCCAAAAAATTTGCAGTGAAACCCATGGATCCAGAGGAAGCCTGCGTACAGATGGAGCTTCTCGGACACAACTTCTACGTATTCTTAAATGCAGATACAGAAGAGGTAAACGTGGTTTATAAGAGAAAAGGCGGAACATACGGACTGATTGAGCCGGAGTTCTGATCGAAGATAAGATAAAAGCAGGAAACAGAAAAGGCCGCCGCACCAGTGATCGAACCATCACCGGTGCGGCGGCCTTTTCTGTTATTTAAAAATTAGCGGTAAGGTAACGCTCCACGCTGGTGATGGCGTTCGCTCCATCCGCCACAGCTGTGGATACCTGCCTTAACTGTTTCGTTCTCACATCTCCTGCCGCGAAAATACCGGGAACAGATGTCTCACAGTCCTCTCCCGCCTGAATGTATCCGTGATCCATCTCCACAAGGCCGTCGAACGCACTGCTCTGGGGATTGATTCCCACCGCAATGAACACACCGTCTACCGGAAGTTCCTTAGATTCCTCGGTCTTGACATTCTTAAGCGTGACAGACTCCACCTGGTCTTTGCCGTTAATCTTCTCCACAACCGTATCCCACAGAACTTCCACGTTATCCAGGGAAAACAGCTGGGTCTGCAGAGTCCTGGCACCGCGCAGTTCGTCTCTGCGGTGAATCAGATACACCTTTTTGCACATTCTGGAAAGGAAGATCGCATCCTCGATGGCCACATCCCCACCTCCTGTCACAGCAGTCACGCGGTTGCGGAAAAATACCCCGTCGCAGGTAGCGCAGTAGGACACGCCCATACCGGTCAGTTCCTCCTCACCCGGCACTGCCAGCTTCCTGTGGCTGGCGCCGGTCGATATAATGACAGTCTTCGCCGTATAGCTCTCCTCTTCGCAGGTTACGGTAAAGAGGCCGTCTGCCTTCTCCACGCGCACCACATCGTCGGTCACGAACTCTGCTCCCAGCTTATCCGCGTGTTCCCGGAACTTCATTCCCAGATCGTATCCGTTGATTCCCGGAAGTCCCGGATAGTTATCTACCTCATACGTGTTGAGCACCTGACCGCCGCTGGCGATCTCCTTTTCAATGACAACGGTCTCCAGTTCCGCACGTTTGGCATAGATTGCCGCCGTAAGTCCTGCCGGACCTGAACCGATAATTACCACATCGTAAATCTTTTCCATCTGATTTCCATCCTTCCTGTATCATTTCTTCCTCCGCGGCACGCAATCACCCGATTCCGGCCGCCTGGAATATTTTATTTGTCATGAAATAATTCATAGTCTCATTATATCGCACTCTCTTCCAAGTATGCAATGCTTTCTTTTGTGACAAAGTCACCGGAGTTGATAACCGAATCCTATTGAATTAAAAAATTACCTTTGGTAAAATAGAAGTGACGGAAGACGGGATCGATCCGGCTTACCAGGATGAAAAGAAAGGGTGAGATTCATGGCAAAAAAAACAGTGCTGGTTACGGGCGCTTCCAGAGGAATCGGAAAAGCCATTGCGGTAAAATTTGCAAAAAAAGGATATAATGTGGTAATCAACTGCCTTCACAGCGAGGAGAGGCTCCTGCAGACAAAAAAAGAGCTGGAAACGTATCAGATTTCCTGCCTCGCCTACATGGGCGATATGGGCGACATGGAACAGTGCCGGATTCTGTTCGACCAGATCCGGAAGCAGTTTGGAACGCTTGACGTCCTGGTAAACAACGCGGGGATTTCCTATATCGGCCTCTTACAGGACATGAGCACGGAATCCTGGGACCGGATCATACGGACCAATTTAACCTCGGTCTTCAACTGCTGCAAACTGGCCGTTCCCGGTATGGTGGAGAAGAAGCAGGGGAAGATCATCAACATTTCCTCCGTATGGGGCGTCTCCGGCGCTTCCTGTGAAGTCGCATACTCGGCGACGAAGGGCGGAATCAATGCATTTACCAAGGCGCTGGCCAAGGAACTGGCTCCCAGCAACGTCCAGGTAAACGCGGTTGCGTGCGGCGCCATCGATACGGAGATGAACCTTTTCCTGGAGGAGGACGAACTCATCGCCCTGATCGAAGAGATTCCCGCCGGACGCCTTGGGCAGGCAGAGGAGGTCGCCGATCTGGTCTACCACCTGGGATATAAGAACTCCTATCTGACCGGGCAGATCATTGGACTGGATGGAGGATGGATTTAGAAGTGAATGGCAAAAGGAGTACTGCGGCATATCATGTGCGCAGTACTCCTTTTTTTACTCAAACAAGTCTCCAAGTATCTCCTTCTCCGCAAATAACGCGGTAGCCCCGCCCGTATGCCAGAACACCACACTGCTTCCGGCCGGAACCTTTCCGGTCCTGATGTAATCCAGCATGCCGGCAAAGGCCTTTCCCGTATAGACCGGATCAGTAAGAAGCCCTTCCTTCACCGCCAGTAGCTTAATCGCTTCGGATGCCGCCTCGTTGGGGATCTCATAGCCGGGCAGATAATAATTTAAATCAGTATGGATATCCCGCTCCGCTTCCACCGTGATTCCGGCTCCAATCAGCTTTAAGCTCTCATTGGCCAGTGCGGCCGTCCGGTTTGGATACTCCGGATCTTTCGCGCTGACATTGATGGAGATAATCTCAGTCCCGGAACCGACCAGATTTCGTCCCGCGGCCAGCCCCGCCATGGTTCCGCCGGTTCCGGTGGCATGGAAGACGTAATCAGCCCGGAGGCCCATAGCGGACAGCTGTTTCTCCAGCTCCACATAGCCCTCGATGAATCCCACGGACCCCACCGGACTGGCTCCGCCCATAGGGACCTCATAGCAGATACACCGGCCTGCTTCTTTATTCAGACGGGCCATGTGTTCCCTCGCAAGAATAACTGCGCGTTCTTCCGCTTCCTCCTCCGTCTCTCCCTCCAGAATCTCCACGATATGGACCTCCGCATCCAGGATGCGGTCCAGAAGCAGATTGGCCCTTAAATCGTCCTCGTCCGGCTTCACAATGGCAACCAGATACAGCACCGGCTTTAAGCCACAGCGCCGGCATGCGGCTGCCGTCTGCATGGCGTGGTTCGACTGGGTCGCCCCAAAGGTAAAGACGTATTCACAGCCGCAGCTCATGGCATCCCCCATCAGATACTGAAGCTTACGCACCTTATTTCCGCCAAACAGATTCATACCGGTGAAATCATCGCGTTTTATATAAAGATTCACTCCCAGTTCCATCGAAAGGCGGTCCAGCCGGTAAAACGGTGTCGGAAAGAATCCCAGCTCTGCCTTTGGAAGCTTTTCAAATAGTTTCTCCGCCTCTTTAACTGACATACTCATTATTTTTTTCCTCCTTCCATTCTGGCAAGTATCTTTTTAAAAGATACGCTGAACATGGTGACTGTAACACAAACTGCGCAGAAATCTGCCACAGGTTCAGCTAAGAACACACCCATGGTCTGATTCTCGACAAAGCGCGGAAGAATGAAAATCAGCGGAATCAGCAAAAACACCTTGCGCAGCAGTGCCAGAAATACGGATACTTTGGCATTTCCCAGAGCGATAAAGGTCTGCTGGCACGCCACCTGGGCGCCAAACATCAGGGAAGCCGCCATGTAAATCCGAATCGCCCAGTGTGTATATTCCGTCAGCGCAGCATCGCTGGTAAAAATCATGATGAAAATCTGAGGGCAGAACATGGAGAGCGCCCACAGCAGCGTGGAATAACCGATACAGCAGAGAAACAGGATTTTAAAAGTCTTTTTTACTCGTTCCGCATTCCCCGCCCCGTAGTTAAAGCTGACGATGGGCTGGGAGCCCTGGGTCAGTCCCTGCAGCGGAAGCATGGAAAACTGCATGACGCTGCTCAATATCGTCATGGCGCCTACCGCCACGTCTCCGCCATAGCGAAGCAGGGAAGAATTGAAGCAGACAGACAGAATACTTTCCGTAAATGCCATGATAAACGGGGAGGTACCCAATGCCATGCAGGGAAGAATAACGCCTGCCTCCAGTTTTAATCCCTTTCTTTTAATTCGCAGCGAGCTCTTCTCCGAGGTGAGGAAACGCAGCACCCAGACAGAGGAGACTGCCTGAGACAGAATGGTTGCCAGCGCGGCTCCCTTCACGCCCATATTCAGGCCGAATATAAAGATGGGATCCAGGATGATATTGCAGACAGCGCCGATCAGCACCGTATACATACTGGTTTTGGCGTAGCCCTGAGCGGTAATAAACGCATTCAGTCCCAGTGCCAGCTGCACAAAGATGGTACCCAGAGCATAGATCTTCATGTAATCCCAGGCATATCCGATCGTATTTTCACTGGCTCCGAACAACAGCAGAATCGAACGCCCGAACACCAGAAATACCGCAGTGAGAATCAGGGCAAGCACCACCAGCATCGTCGTACAGTTTCCAAGGATCTTTTCCGCCTTGTCCTTCTCGTTTCTGCCCAGCATGATGGAGGAACGCGGCGCGCCTCCCATGCTGATAAAATAGGCAAATGCAGTGATCGCCATGATGACCGGCATCGTAACGCCGACCCCTGTCAGCGCGGCCGCCCCGACTCCAGGAATATGACCGATATACATGCGGTCAACCATGTTGTACATCACATTGATCACCTGTGCCGCGATGGCGGGCATAGACAGCCGGAAAAGCAGCTTCCCTACACTCTCGGTACCCAGTTCATTCTCTTTTCCCTTATTTGGTTCCATTTATTTCATTCCTTTCAAGATATTGTCGAGATTTTCATTGATCACCTTCGTCGTGCGCGCCATGGCCTCCATATCCTCCTGAGGCACGCCGGCATACAGCTTTCCTGCAAATTCCTGACGGCATTTTCTGAGTCTTGCCACAATGTCATCGCTCTTATCCGTCAGGGACAGATGGATGAGTCTCCTGTCCTTTAAGTCCTTTCCCGCTCTTAAATAGCCCCTTTCGCACAGTGTCTCTACGGATTTTGCCACCAGCCCCTTGGAAATGTTGCGGAAATGGGCGATATCCGACGCACTGTCATAACCGGGATTGTTGGCCAGAAACATCAGCACCACGATCTCGTTGGGAGTAAAACAGTATTCCGCAACTTCCAGGGCACACAATTTTCTATATACCTTGTCTATCTTTGCATAGTAAGCAAAGTAGCCCTCATCTTTCTGTTCCATGATTTTACCTTTCTAAAATTGTTCATTTTTGAACTGTTCACTTTTGAATTATATACAAGAAAGACTCTCCTGTCAAGGAAAAAGACCCCGTCCTCCCGACGGGGCCCATAATACGGCCGTTTGTCGGGAAAACGGAGTCTTCCTGCTGTTTTATTTTATTCCTTTTAAATTAACATTTTCCCCGTGACCGGAATTCCGCCTCTGTCAATGTTCCAGACCTTCCGCATTTCAAGAAGCCGTTCCACCTGCTCCTCATGGAGCGTGGCGCTGCTTCCCAGCATATTCAGATACAACTGAATCCTGGCACACTGTTCCACTGATTCCATAAAATAAAAGGACTGATATACATCTTTTCCCCAGCTCAGCGCACCGTGATTCGCCAACAGGACGCTGTTGTAATCATGAATAAACGGAGCGATGGATTCCGGAACCTCTTCCGTTCCCGGAAGAGCGTAAGGTGCGACAGGCACAACCCCTACTGCCATCACGGCCTCCGTCAGGATCGCTCTGTTTAAAGGGATTCCAGCCGCAGAAAATGCGGTGGCAAATGGAGGATGAAGATGTGTGACACCGCAAATCTCCGGATCCTCCCGATAGATTCTCAAGTGCATCTTCATCTCTGAGGAAGGCTTTCCCTCAGACAGCACGCTGCCGTCTAACGCAGCCTTCACCATCATATCGTCCGTCATGTATCCTTTTGACACGCCTGATGGAGTAATCAAAATAGTATCCTCTGAAATTCTGCAGCTGATATTACCGTCATTGGCTGCAACGTACGCACGCTCATAAGACCGCCTTCCCAGGTCCGTCAGCACTCTCCTGGCTTCCTTTTCTGTCATATATCGCATAATCACTGCCCTCCCACTTCTATTACAGCCCTGTTCTTCCTGATTCGCCCGATCAGTTCAATGGTAAACTGAATCATATAACCGTTTACCACCATAGATACGACAGTAGCGCCCCCCAGTTTTCCTCCCAGAAGAAAGCCCGTGATGGAAAGCAGAATATCGATGGAGATTCTTGTCACATTCACATTCTTTTTCAGCTTTCCGGATAAATACATCATCATGGCATCCATTCCCGCTTCGCCAAGACCTGCAGCTACGTATGTCCCGATTCCCACCCCCATGAGAATCAGCCCTGCCAGAAGGCACAGGAGACGCTCTGTAGCAGCTCCGCCTCCGGTGCAGATCATCGGAGAAAACCATTTGATAAATGTTCCTACAAGCACGCTGTTTAAGATTGAGCCTATTCCAATCCGTTTTCTGTCGATAAAGAACAGAAGGATAATGATGGAGATCATCAGGACCTGAGATGTCGTCCCCAAAGAAAGGTGCAGCACACGTCCCAGTCCCGCCTGAAACAGCGACAGTGGATCCAGCCCAAAGTCTGCCTGGACGAATAGATCAATGCTGGCTCCCATCATCATAGAACCAGCGATGACCATCAGAATTTCTTTCCATTTTTTAATCATATTATTTCCTCATCGCGCAACCGCTTCGCCGCAGCGCCTTTTTACAGCGGCTTCAGCATCCGGATATCCGGCACACAGTGTTTCTGCATCACCGTGTTCGTAGTCTTCCGGCAAATATGCCGGAGCCATCGTTGTTCCCACCAGACAGTATTTGCCTCCATGAGCCACAACCGATCCCTGCCAGACACCTGCCGGAACACGAAGCTGCGGGACTTCCCCTTCAGACAGACGTGTTCCCAAAACTTTTATTTCTGCAGTTCCATCCGGATACAGGAGAAGAAGTTCCAGGCCATCTCCCATATAGTAATGGTAGATTTCATCCGTTTTCAGTCTGTGCATATGGGAAAAAGAGCGTTCCGTCAAAAGATAATAGATGGAACTGTAAGACTCTCTTCCCGCAGAATCCTTTTCGCCGGCATAGAGATACCGGTACATGCCTCCTTCCCCAGCCAGCGGTACAAGCTTCAGTTCATTAATTATGGATTCTATCATTCAACCACAACCCACTTTCCCTCCGAATCCGCACTTTCAAGCATTGCATTACAGAGTTTCACGATGTCTCTGCCATCGAAAAAGGTAGGATAAACCGGTGCTTCCGACACACAACCACGCTTTACATCTTCATAAAAACTATCCACAAGATTCCGGAATGTATCCATAAAACCATTGCCAAACCCAAATATCTCCGAGTTTACACCGCTTCCTTTGGATGCGGTGTTTAAAATATTGTTATCCTCTGAATTCCACCACAGATTTTTCTTTTCCCCTGTCACTTCCAGTGTGATCCGGTTAATTCTCCCCTGAGACACTTCTGATAAGAGCACCGTTCCGATTGCCCCATTGTCAAATTTCAAATTAATAGCTGCCGCATCCTCAGAGCAGACTTCTATCGTTTCCTTCCGTTTCCCATCGCCAGAATCAGGATACATCGTACGGTCTTCCACATACCTCTTTGGATAAAAACGTCCAAAGTTGGCGGAAAGAGCTTTCACCTTCCGGCCGGAAATATACTGGGCTATGTCAAACCAGTGTGTTCCAATCTCTGTCACCGCGCGCATCCGGCCTGCCAGAACAGGATTGTAGCGCCAGTCAACAGGCGCCGGAAACGCGTTAAACTCCTGTAAATAGTTTCCGTGTATCATATTGACGCGGCCAAATTCTTCCGATTCCACCAGTTTTCTCGCCTTCTGACACGCCATATGGAATCTGACATTAAAATTAATGGCACATACTACTCCACACTCTTTCGCGCGTCTGGCCAGTTCTTCCGCCTGGCTGTCATCAAAGCACAGAGGCTTTTCACACAGCACATTTTTCTTATGATCCAAAAGCTTCATTACCATATCATAATGGAGATTAGGCGGTGTACATACATGGACGGTTGTAATCTCATCGTCCAGAAGAATCGAAGAATCAGTTCCCCATTTCTCAATAGAAAATTCTTCGGCAAATGCCTTTGCCTTTTCCTCACTGACATCTACAATTGCTCCGATTTTAATCCCGCTGGCCTTCAGCGCCTCCGCATGAGTATGCGCAATATTGCCGGCTCCCCAGATACCTGTCTTCATATTTTCCGCCTCCTTACACTTCCACCTTAATAATGCTTTCCAGCGCGATCATAATCTCATCTTCCACAGCCTTCGCCATCTTCTCCGGATAATGATCAAACTCCTCAGATCCTACAAATTCAAAACACGGACCATCTGCCGCCACAATACAGCCGGCTTTTATCCCTCTCACCGAAGCAATAACGAAGAGAACGGACGCTTCATTTTCCATCGCCAGAACTCCTGCTTCCGAAAACAGACGGTTATTGGTAGGCATCAGACCCGTATAAAACAGACCCGATGTAGTGATAATCCCTGTTCTCGCATCAGGATTAATTTCTTTTGCCGCTTCCTGCATGGCCGCTACTACATCCATAGACGCAACTGCAGGATAGGAAATCGGAATGAACTGTGGCGTAATTCCATCATCCCGGCACGCAGCTGTGGCGATAATCAGCGCACCCTGAGGCATATCTTTTTGCAGGGTCCCACAGGTTCCAACACGGATAATGACTTTTGCTCCTCCCAGAATCAATCCTTCAAAGCTTACAGAGGCCCCGTTTCCGCCTACGCCGTGGGAAGATACCGTCACGGGAACGCCCTTGTAGGTTCCATTAAATGTCCAGTATTCCCGGCTCTTTGCCACTACTTCTACATGATCCAGCCGTTTTGATATTTTTTCTGCCCGTGCAGGGTCGCCGCAGGCGATTACTCTTGCTGCAATCTTGTTATAGGGAATGTCTATTATTGGTACAATCTTTTCCATTTTTTTCATTTTCCTTTCTTATCAGGCCGCTGCCGCCCTTCTCTTATCCACCATCTTCTTGTAAGAATAAATGACCAGTACAATTACTGTTACAATATATGGAATGGTACTGACTAATTCCGTCGGAATCCCCATGTTCTGCGTTCCCGGATTTACCGCAAAGGCATCTGCAACTCCAAACAGCAGACAGACAAGCAGTGTCGGCACCGGTTTATTACCTCCCAGCGAGGCGGCGGCAATCGCAATAAATCCTCTTCCTGCCGTCATGTCTTTTACGAAATACGATACGTAGCCCATGGACATATAGGCGCCTCCCATAGCGGCCAGCATTCCGCTGATTGCCAGCGCAATATATTTTACCTGCAGCACATGTACGCCTACAGACTCCAGCGCTTCCGGATTTTCTCCACAGCTTCTGATGTGAAGCCCCAGTGATGTCTTGTACAGGAATATGGTAAGTATGGCGATCAGCAGGAGGGCCGCATACGTCAGTACATTATGCCCGGATATCACGGTTCCCAGGACTGGAATGTCCTTGATCCACGGAATATTCACCTGAGGAAGCACACCGCTTTTTAAGGATGAAGAAATTCCTTTTTCCCCTACTGCCAGGTACAGAAGAAACACCGTACCTCCGGCAGCCGTCAGGTTATAAGCAATACCCGTGATGGTCGGATCCGTCTTAAGCTTTGTAACAATAAAGCACATCAAGATTCCCAGCAATGCACCGACAAGAACGGCTGCCGTAAAGCCAAGGAACGCATTCCCTCCAAACGCTGCACTGGCCACAACACCAATCAGGGCGCAGGTCAGCATCATTCCCTCGATCCCGATGTTCGTAACACCTGCTAAATCCGCCACCAGATATGACATGGAAGCATACAGAATCGGCGTCGTCATGCGGATAATCGAAAACAGGAAGCTGACCGATGTAACAATCTCCAATATCTTCATTTTGCTCCTCCTTTACGCGTCAGCCGCTTCTCTTGTCATTTTTACAGTCAGTTTCTTCTTATAACCGGCAAGGAAACCGGTAGCTGCTATCAGGACGATGATAACACCCTGAATGATGGAAACCACTTCGTTCTGCACATCAGTTCCACGGCTCATTATATCGGACCCGATTCTCAGATAAGCCAAAAGGAATGCGCCCGCAGGAACAAACTTCGGATTATTTCTCGCAATGATAGCGATGATCAGGCCATCCCAGCCGTATCCCGACCGCCATTCCCAGTTAAAACGCTGCTGAGATCCCATCATATATGCCGCTCCGCCCAGACCTGCCACTGCCCCGCCGATAATCTGAGACAGCAGTATCGTCCCTGTCACTCCAATTCCCGAATACTTTGCAAAATTTTTATTCTCCCCGCACATACGGATGGCGTAACCCCATTTCGTATGGTACAGGAAGAGCCACGCTGCGACTACAAGAATTACCGCAATCACAAGCCCTAAATGGATTCCTCTCGTAAATTCAAACAGCCTTGCCGTCTTCGCGAATTTCAGAGAAGCCACATGCGTGCTTTTGGGATCTTTCATATAAGTCTTTAAAAGAAAATCCCCAATATAGAAGGTAATGTAATTTAGCATCAGAGAAGATACGATTTCATTGGCCTCAAACTTTAATTTTAAAACAGCCGGCAGAAATGCAATCAGCGCTCCGGCAGCAAGGCCGGCAAACAGAGCGGTAAAAGCGTGAACTCCCGGCCCCATCTTAAGCAGGGTAGCCACCATGGCAGCTGCCAGTCCTCCCGCATAGAACATTCCTTCCACAGCAAGATTGTAAACCTTCGTCTGAAGAATGAAGGTAACTGCCAGACCGGTGAATAACAGCGGTGTCATAAGCTCAATAATATTGGCAATATAACGGAATGAGGTAAGTGGAGCCACAAAGAACTTGTAGATAGCCTCCAGAGGCTGGCTGCTTACCAGAAAGATAATGACAACCGCAAATATCACGGCGATTCCGACAGCCAGAAGAGTTCTCAACAGCTCAAACCGGGACATGATTTTATTCTTATTCTTCACAGCAGGCCCTCCTTAAGTCATCCTCCGGCTGGTTCTTAACACCAAGCATGTAATACCCCAGCTCTTCTTCACTCATTTCCTTTGCCTGAGGGAAATATCCGGAAATTCTTCCCTGGCACATAACAATAATACTGTCCGAGAGTTCCAGAATCTCATTAAGATCCGCAGAAACCAGAAGGACCGCACAGCCTCTGTCACGAATTTCCACAATCTTTTTATGAATAAATTCGATCGCCCCCACATCAACGCCCCGTGTCGGCTGATCTGCAATTAAAATCGACGGTTCTGTGGAAAACTCCCGTGCTACAATTACCTTCTGCATATTTCCTCCTGACAGCATACCAATCTCATCGAGAGGACTTCCGCAGCGAATATCGTAATCACGAATGCCTGCCTCAACCCAGCGGTCGATCTTCTTTTTATTGAGAAACAGTCCGGAATTTACCTGATCAGAATCACAAATACTGGAAATCATGTTCTCCCGAATGGTAACGTGGCCTGCTGCCCCATAGACCATACGGTCCTCCGGAATATAGGACATCCCCTTTCGCCTGATCTCCTTAACAGAACAGCCCGCCGTTCGTTCTGCACCGATCAGCACTTCTCCATTTCGTCTGTCCAGATGCCTCATTCCGGTAATCAATTCTACCAGTTCCTCCTGACCGCTGCCCTCCACTCCGGCAATTCCCAGAATTTCTCCCGAACGCACAGAAAATGAAACTCGATCCAGCACCTGCCGGCCCACTTCATTCTTACAGCTCAAATTTCGCACAGACAGTCTGACTTCTTTCGGTTTTGCCGGTTTTTTTTCTACCTTCAATATGATATCGCGGCCCACCATCAATTTCGATATATCTTCGACCGTCAGTCCCGCAACATCATAAGTACCTACGCTTTTGCCATGGCGCATGATGGTAATTCTCTGGCATATCTCCTTAATTTCATTCAGCTTGTGAGAAATAAAGATGATGGTAAGACCAGCTTCCCTCAGCTTGTTTAACTGCTCAAACAGTTCCTCTGTCTCCTGTGGAGTCAAAACTGCGGTGGGTTCATCTAAAATCAACAGTTTTACCTCTCGGTACAGCGCCTTCAAAATCTCTACCTTCTGTTTCTTTCCGACTGACAAATCACTGACGGCTGCCGTCGGATCCACATCAAACCGGAATCGCTCAGAAAGTGCTCTGGTGATTTCAACCACCTTTTTCCGGTCCAGAAAACCGTTCTTTTTCGGTTCTTTTCCCAATACAATATTTTCTGCCACGGTAAGAGATGGCACCAGCTTAAAATGCTGGTGTACCATCCCGATTCCAAGCCGCAGGGCATCATTAGAGGAAGCGATCTTTACCGTTTTTCCGTCCAGTTGTATCGTGCCTTCATCCGGTTGCTGGGTTCCAAACAGAATCTTCATAAGTGTTGATTTTCCGGCTCCGTTTTCCCCCATCAGCGCATGAATTTCTCCTTTATTTATAGAAAAATCCACATGAGAGTTGGCCAAAACTCCATTGCCGTATACTTTTGTGATATTTTTCATGCTTAAAATTTCTCTGGCCTTCTCCATCCGTATCACCTCTCTGCGCTTATGGCTGAACCTCGCCCTTCAGCGATGCGATTTCCTCATCTGTCATATCAAATGCGCTTTTGATTTCGACCTTCCCGTCGATGATATTCTGCTTCGCCTCAGCTACCTTTTCTCTTGCTGCTGCAGGCACGTTCTTCTGATACCAGCTATTGTCCGTGATTTCTATGCAGCCGTCTGACAAACCATACGTCTTTACAGTACCGAATTCCAGTTTCCCATCCAGGTAATCACCAACGGCCTTCTCAATGGAAATATCAACACGTTTTAAAATAGACGCATATATGGCATCTGCCTTCTCTGCATCGCTGGAGAATAGTTCTGACTGGTCTGAATCTGTTCCGATCGCATGATTGCCGGTCTCCTTAGCCGCATCTAAAACTCCCAGACCTGCACCGCCTGCCGCTTGAAATACGATGTCAGCTCCTGCATGATATAACGCGATTCCAATCTCTTTACCTTTGGCCGCATCTGTAAAGCTGTTCATATAACCTGTGTTAATCTTGATATCCGGGTTAACAGTCCTGGCCCCCTCTATGTATCCCACCAGCCAGTCATTAATCAGAGGAATATCGAATCCGCCTGCAAATCCCAACTGCCCGGTTTTCGAAGCGGAAGCTCCCAGCACACCGGCCAGATAACCGCCTTCATAACACTTATAGGTCATACAATAAATATTGGAATTGGCTCCGTCTGAAAAGTCTACGCTCTCATCGTATAAGATAAACTTCTGATCCGGATACTCCTCAGCCGCTTCCTGAAGAGGCTGGGAAATATTGACGCCTCCCGTAATGATAATATCCCAGCCCTCATGGATCACATCTTCCAGTGTAGCGGAATATTTAGTGATATCCGTTCCCATCTCCACTACCTTTGTGCTGGCACCATAATGATCCTCGATGAGTGCCAGTCCTGCATTGGCGGAATCAAAGAAAGACTTGTCCCCCAGAGTTCCCGGAACGAGAAGAAGTACACTTAAATCCCCGTCCTTCTTCTCCTCGCCAACAGATGCCTTTGTCGATACGCTCTCCCCAGCCGTATCTGATGTCTTTGCGCTTCCACATCCCGCAAGCATGCCTGCCGTTAAAGCTGCCGTTAAACAGATTGCCCATACTTTCTTCATGATCGTCCTCTCCTTCTCCTTGTGCTGTACCTTATCAGACACAGCAGATACGTTTATTGTTCTTTCTGCATTCTTCCGCAAATTCTGTTACATATTCATCATCCGAAGCATCTACAATCAGCTCCGTAATTTCCTCCAGGCCACAGACCCTGTAAAAGGCCCTGCTCGCCAGCTTGTGATGATCCATCAGGAAATAGACTTCCTCGCTGGCCTTAATCATCGCCTTCTTAACCTCCGCCTCATCACGCGTAGCGTCGGAAATACCATGCTTCTCATCCACCGATTTGGAAGAAAGAAATGCCTTATCCACATAATAGTTATCCAGCATACGGACTGCTTCGATCCCTACCAGAGACATGGCGCTCTTTCTTAAACTTCCTCCGATCAGGATTACGTCAATTTTCTCTTTGTCTTTCAGTTTCATGCAGATACTGATGTTATTGGTAATTACAGTAGCATGAACCTCTAAATAATCTGCCATGGCATACACCGTACTGCTGGCATCCATAAAGATTGAATCACCTTCATTTACCAGGGATGCCGCATATCTGGCGATCCTGTCCTTCTCCTCCGAGTGAAATTTCACCCGTTTGTCCACCGGATCTTCATACGTACCTCCGGGAATGCTTCTTGCACCTCCCAGCACTCTTACCAGGCTGTTATCCTCTTCCAGCTTCTTTAAATCTCTCCGAATGGTCATCTCAGACACCATCAGCGTATCCTTTAAATAAGTGATGTCTACGAATTCATTCTCTTTTACGTAATCCAGAATAAATTTTTTTCTTTCTTCTGCGCTAAATGTTTTCATACCTGCCTCCTTTCAAGTGAACGCCTTATTTCCGGCGTTTCCGGTCGAAATGAAAGGCAGCTTCCTTTCACCTCTTCCCTATTTTTTCATCAGTATCTTTAAATTGTCACGGAAAGGAGGGTAAACAATCCCTTTCTCCGTTACAATGGCCGTAATATATTCGGCCGGTGTCACATCAAATGCCAGATTGTATGTCTTTACCTCCTTCGGGGCGATATATTCCCCATTAATGCAAAGAACTTCTTCCCTGCTTCTCTCCTCGATCGGGATCTCTTTTCCAGTTGGACACTCCATATCAATCGTGGTCGTCGGTGCCGCAATATAGACCGGTACATGAAACTGATTTGCCAGGACGCTTACACTAAAGGTCCCTATTTTGTTCGCCGTATCACCATTCGCCGCTACACGGTCACAGCCAACGATAAGAGCATTGATCTTTCCCTGTGATAAGACTACTGCAGCCATATTGTCACAGATCAGTGTCACATCGACACCGTGTTCCACCAGCTCAAATGCAGTCAAGTTGGCGCCCTGGAGTCTCGGTCTCGTTTCATCTGCGAAGGCTTTAATGTTCATGCCTTTTTCCTGAGCCATATAGAAGACAGACAGTGCGGTGCCGTATTCCGAGGTTGCCAGGCTTCCGGCATTGCAGTGAGTCAGCACAGTGTCTCCATCCTTTAAGAGGCTTAAGAGATTTTCTCCGATATTTCTGTTTGTCTGCTTGTCTTCCTCATGAATCGCCACAGCTTCCGCTTCCAGCTCCTTCTTTACAGCCTCCATGGGATACCCCTCATCAACCAGGGTTTCTGCTCTTTTCACCATTCTGTCAGCGGCCCACATCAAGTTTACCGCAGTAGGACGGGAGGATTTTAAGTATTCACCCTGTTCTCTGAAGTAATCCAGAAATGATGCTGTTTCTGTTCCATCAAAAGCATTGGCAGAAAGGACCATACCGTATCCGGCTGACACACCGATGGCCGGCGCCCCTCTGACAATCATAGTCTGGATCGCCTGATAGACGTCCTCCAGTGACTTACAGGCCACATACGTAACCGTATTCGGAAGGAGTGTTTGGTCTAACAAAAACAGATTCCCTTTCTCCCATTTCAATGTGATAATTTCTCTCATATTGTTTCTCAATTCCTTTCCCCTTATGTTTGTTTCTAACATCTATACCGAGATATTACCACATTGCTTGTTTGAAGTCAATATTATTTTGTTATTTTTAAACATTTATTTCTAATAGCAAGATAGCCTATTGGGATATTTTACCTTGTTCTTGTAGAAATAGCAAGTTTATTTGTTTAATTACCTCAAATTGGAAAGTTTTAATTGTTATTTTTTAACATCCTTTTGAATTACACAGAAACAAAAAGAACCGGCTGCAGAAAATCAACTCTCTGATTCTCCACAGCCAGTTCTCTATCCTGTTTTACTTTATCAGGTTTGCTTCTTATACTTCCGGTTTTTCCACCTGAACAATCGCAGCCTTCTGCATCGGAATTCTGCAGTTCTTATTATTGCCGAACTCAACAATCACGGTATCATCAGTCATGTCGATAATCACACCGTAAAAACCGCTGGTTGTCAAAACACTGTCACCAATTGCAATGCTTGCAAGCAGTTCCTGCTGTTTCTTCTTTTCCTTCTTCTGCGGTCTGATTGCGATAAAATACATGAAGCCGAAGATTACCGCGATATAGATAATCCAGAATCCCATACCCATTCCGCCGCTGGTTGCTAATGCCATAAATCATTTCCTCCTTATTAACGATCCGCCGCCTCGCCGCGGTATCATTGTCCTTACTTCTCAGCCTGTACCGCCATCATGCCGGCAAGCTTTTCTGCTTTGTACTCCGCATAACGGTGCTGTTCGATTGCGTCGCGAATCTCTTCCATCATTGTATTATAAAAGTACAAATTATGCAAGACACATAATCTCATCCCGAGCATTTCTTTTGCTTTTAACAAATGCCGGATATATGCTCTGCTGTAGGACCGGCAGGCCGGGCAGCCGCATCCCTCTTCGATTGGACTGTGATCCAGCTCATACCTGGAATTAAATAAGTTCCGTTTGCCCTGGTTCGTATAGACATGGCCGTGGCGGCCGTTTCTCGACGGATAGACACAGTCGAAGAAATCCACGCCCCGGTCCACCGCCTCCAGGATATTGGCCGGTGTTCCGACGCCCATCAAATAGGTAGGCTTATTCTCCGGAAGATACGGCACCGTCTCATCCAAAATCCGGTACATCTCCTCGTGGCTCTCGCCCACGGCCAGGCCTCCCAGCGCATATCCGTCAAGATCCATGGCGGAGATGGTCTTCGCATGTCTGATACGGATATCTTCATACGTACCGCCCTGGTTGATTCCGAATAACAGCTGTTCCCGATTGATGGTATCCGGCAGACTGTTGAGTCTCGCCATCTCCGCTTTGCAGCGCTCCAGCCACCTGGTGGTCCGGTCAACACTGTTTATCATATACTCCCTGGTCGCCGGGTGAGGAGGACACTCGTCCAGCGCCATGGCGATGGTAGAGCCCAGATTCGACTGGATCTGCATACTCTCCTCCGGCCCCATAAAGATACGGTGGCCGTCGATATGGGACTGGAAATAGACGCCTTCCTCTTTGATTTTCCTCAAACCGGTTAAGGAAAAGACCTGAAATCCACCGGAGTCCGTGAGGATGGGGCGGTCCCAGTTCATGAACCTGTGGAGTCCGCCGAATTCCTTAATTAACTTATCCCCGGTTCTCACATGAAGGTGATACGTATTGGACAATTCTACCTGAGTCCTGATCTCCTTTAAATCATCCGTGGAGACAGCGCCCTTGATGGCACCAACCGTACCGACATTCATGAATACCGGAGTCTGGATGGTTCCGTGCACCGTGTTGACTTCCGCCCGCTTTGCACGGCCATCCTTTGCAATGATTTTATAATTCATTCTGATTCCTGACTTTTATTTTTTAGTTTGTATCAACTCACACTTATTTTTTGGAGCTCTTCGCAGCCGCCCTGGATGCCTTTTCAGCAGCCTTCTTCTCTTCCATACGTTTATTCTTGTAAACGGTCATTACATACCATAAAGAACCAGTGATGCAGACAGAAGAATACGTTCCGCATACGATACCAACCATCAGCGGAAGCGCAAACTCGCGGATCGAGGATACACCGAGAAGGAACAGTACAAATACCATGACAAACGTAGTTAAAGAGGTATTAATACTTCTCGTAAAGGTCTGTGTAATACTCATATTTACGATCTCTGCCAGTTCCAGTTTGCTGTGAACCTTCAGATTCTCGCGGATACGGTCGAAGATAACGATTGTCGCGTTGATGGAGTAGCCCACAATCGTCAGCATACATGCGATAAAGGTAGAGCCAACGGACCACTTAAGCAGCGCATAGAACGCAAGCACGACGAGAACATCATGAAGCAGTGCCAGTACAGCGCTTCCCGCGAACTTAATATCCTTAAACCGCAGCCAGATATAAAGCAGCATACAGATGGTGGCGATGATAACAGCTATGATTGCATCCTCTTTCATCTCCTTGCTGATCGCACCGGAGATACTCTCCGCCGTAATCTTCTCGGCCTCCACGCCGAAATTATCAACCATTGCCTGGTCTAAGGCCTGTCTTTCTTCAACTGTTAAGGTTCTCGTTTTGATAATTACTTCATTGGTTCCCGCAACCTTCTGCGTCTGAACCTGGGCGTCGCCGGTTACATTTTCCACGACCGGAACTACCTTGGAAGAGATCTCGTCCAGGGTCATATCTTCATTAAATGTTACATTGGTAGAAGTACCGCCCTTAAACTCCATGCTGTAGTTTAAGATATCACCGGTCTGTGTCTTATTGATTACAAGACCGCCGAGACCAATCACGATAACCACTAAGGATACTGCAAACCAGATTTTCCTCTTTCCAAGGAAATCAATGGTCTTCTTATCTGTCTTTGTCCCGTAAAACTTCGGATCCTGGAATCCTAAGTTGAACAGTGTGTTTAAGACAAACTTGGTAATAAACAGCGCGGTAATCATGGATAAAACGATACCGATAGCCAGTGTGGAAGCAAATCCCTTAACGGTACCGGAGCCTCTCCAGAACAGCACGCCGGCAGCAATCAAAGTGGTCACATTGCCGTCGATGATCGCTGATAAAGCTTTGTTGAAACCGGACTTGATGGCGGACTGAACCGTCTTTCCGAGGCCGATCTCTTCTTTGATACGAGTGAAGATAATAACGTTGGCATCAACTGCCATACCAATGGAAAGAATGATACCTGCCACGCCCGGAAGGGTTAACGTCACGCTGAATGCGGAAAGCAGAATCAGAATGACACCTACGTAAATGGAAAGTGCAATCACTGCAGCAAGTCCAGGTACCAGGTATACGACAAGCATAAATACGGCAACAATGCCGAATCCGATCGCGCCTGCCTTTAAGCTGGTCGCAATGGCTTCCTGTCCCAGTTTTGCTCCTACCACGTTGGAACGAAGTTCTTCCAGCTCCAGGGAAAGGGAACCGATACGAATGGTAGAGGCCAGTGTTTCAGCCTCTTCATAGGAAACCATGCCGCTGATCTGGCACTGTCCCTGTGTGATCGGCTCGTTAACAACCGGATTGGAGTAGATCTTTCCGTCATAGATGATGGCGATTCTCTTGCCGACATTCTTTGTCGTTGCATCTGCGAATACGGTTTTTCCATCGTCGGTAAAGGTTAAATCAACCATATACTTCTTAATTCCGTTCTCGTCGGTAATAACCGGCTTCGCGGTGGCAACCTGATTGCCGTTTAAAATAGTCTGTCCCGCCTCATCGACAAAGATCAGAGAACCGGGCTTACCCAGTTCTTCCAGGATTGCATTGGCATCCGATACGCCGGGAATATCGACATTGATCCGGTTGCTGCCTTCCTGATAGACCTCAGCTTCTGTGCTGTAGTTCTGAACCCTCTGCTGCAGTTTGTAAATGGTATCCGACATATCCTCGGCACTCGGGTTCTCTTCCTTTGCCTGGTACGTAATGCTGACACCGCCCGCCAGATCGAGGCCCAGCTTAATATCATTCATGGTAGTATATCCGAAATATCCGAACAGTCCTACCAGAGCCAGCGCTATGATCAGCCCGATCAGGCCTTTGCCTTTGTTACTTTTCATGACTTTTCTCCTTTAATTTTAGTCTTCAGCCAAAGCCGCTTTCAACATGATGGCGCATTCGATTCTCTTCTTCTGCATTGCACAGCCGATGTCGTATGCATCGGTAATGCTCCCATGGAAATTATAAGAATTGGCCGCGCAGCCGCCGCTGCAGTAGAATCTCGCGAAACAGTCCCTGCACTTATCCTTTGCATAGACGTTGCAGAGTTTGAATTCATCGCGGATACGTTCGTTAGTCACACCTGTATCGACATTGCCGAGAAGGAATTCTTCCTGGCCGACAAACTGGTGGCAGGGATAGAGATCCCCCCACGGAGTCACCGCTAAGTACTCCGTTCCGGAACCACAGCCTGAAAGTCTCTTGGCAACACATGGTCCCTGATTTAAATCGATATTGAAATGGAAGAAGTTAAAGCCCCGTCCTTCTTTTTTCCGTTTTAAATACTCTTCGGCAAGACGGTCGTACTCTTCCATGATCTGCGGGAGATCTTCCTCCCTGATGGCATACTCTTCCTCCGGCGCTGCCACCACCGGTTCGATTGACATGCTGCGGAAGCCCAAATCCGCAAATTCCATCACATCTTTGGAGAAATCCAGATTATGACGGGTAAAGGTACCGCGGACGTAATAATCTCTGTCGCCCCTCATTTCAGCAAACTTCTGGAACTTGGGAACGATTAAATCGTAGCTTCCCTTTCCGCCCCGGAACGGGCGCATCTTATCGTTGACTTCCTTCCGGCCGTCGAGACTTAGTACGACGTTGCTCATCTCACGGTTACAGTATTCCATGATCTCGTCGTTTAACAAAACGCCGTTGGTGGTCATGGTAAAACGGAAGTTCTTATTATATTCTTTCTCTTTTGAACGGCCGTATTCAACCAGCTGCTTCACGACCTCCCAGTTCATCAGAGGTTCGCCTCCGAAGAAGTCCACCTCTAAGTTTCTGCGGTTCCCGGAATTGGCAATCAGGAAATCCAGCGCCTTCTTTCCCACCTCGAAGCTCATGAGGGCCCTGCGGCCGTGGTACTCGCCCTCTTCCGCAAAACAGTACTGACAGGCAAGATTGCAGTCATGGGCAATATGGAGGCAGAGCGCCTTGACTACAGTCTTACGCTTCTTAAAATCTACCACGTAATCGTGATACTGGTCGGTGGTCAGCAACTCTTCCGCATCGATTAAGTACTGGATCTCCTCCAGCGCCTCTAAAACCTCCGCTTCTCCATATGTAGGGGAAAGCCGTTCCTTCACTTCCTCTGCGACTTCCGCCGGAAGCGGCTGCGGCTCCGCCAGTTCCGGCACACGCTCCGCCACAATTTCGACCGCATCGTACATCACGGGGTCAACGCTGTGTACAGAACCGCTGTTGACATCCATAATGATATGGAAGCCATTGTTGATATATTGATGAATCACTGAAATGTTCTCCTTGTCTTAACGATATTTTAACGCCATAAACGAGTTTTGGGCAGACAAGCGAAGTAACCCCTACCGTCCTTACGACCGTAGGGGTCTTTTTCACTCATCTGCCTCATATTCCGGCATACTATCTATTGCTGTTCTCACAGCTCTGGTTGCCCACTGTACAGGATGTCTTGCAGGCTGACTGGCAGGAAGTCTGGCACTCGCCACAACCGCCTTTTTTCATAGATTCCTTTAATGTGCTGGAATTTAATGTCTTAACGTGTTTCATTCTTACACCTCCTGTAATTAGCTAATTCTTTGAGATTATACCACATGTTATTACGGAGTGCAAGGTAAAACGGCCCCGGGGATACAGGGATTTTCTAAGTTTTTCCCTTTATCCAAAAAGCTGTCCGGCTTACACACGCACTCTCTACTCCCTGATCACCCGGAATCTCTCATCCAGCGCGTCAATGTCATACAACCCGATAAACTCCTGCGGCACCGGCATTTTTGTCATATGTCCCGTAAGCTCTGCCCACTTATCCATTTGAAAAATATAGTCGCCGCTCTTCCAGACAGCCTCTGCCTCTTCTTTTGAGATATCCATATATTTTAACAGCATCTCCGGAAAGTCCTGTTCCTTCCCATAGCACTGGAATTCTGACTCAAGTATCCACTTTGCGTTGGCAGTCGCCCTTTCATACGCGTGCTTCCGGTCTGCATCCGAGCACGCTACCATCAGCAAGTCTCCGTCGAACTCGTCATAAATAATCACTTCAGCCTGAAAGATACGGGCCACCTCCTTCGCCGTCTCTTTCGTGCAGTTCTGCTGAACAGACGCACAGTCAATACCCAGCCACTTACTGTCCGGCGTCCTGGCGGCCAGTGCATCCCCTGATGCGGAATACGGTGATGCAGGATACTCTGCACTCCGAAGTTTCTTCATCTCTCTTAACCCTTCTGCGATTTCCTCGTCGCTCATGGCGCGGTCCATCAAAACGAGACAGCTGGTCATATAAGTGTTGTCTCCATAGTAACCGTGAAATACCTCCGCCTCCATCTCTTTGCAGATCCCTGTTGTCATGTCCGCAATCCGGAAAGAGTCCCGCACTGCCCTGGCCGTCTGCATACTCACTGCGTCCTCTGTATCCGGCATGATCGACAGGGAATAGTATCGTTCCGGCCCATACACCTCCAGTCCGATCACGCTTCGGGATCCCTCTTTTCCCTTATTACGCAGCTCACGCCTTACGATAAGGCAGTCTCCCATTTCTTCCAGATAATAGTCAATCACATCGGTCTCTGCTCCAAAGGAACCGCTGTCTGTATTAGCCCTGGCCTGGTATTCCGCCTTTGTCTTCGGCAGCATCTGTGTTAAGCCGTATCCCTCAAAAGAACCGGTTGACCCGCCGGTAACGCTTATACTCCCCCAGTCCGAGACCAGGGAGTCATAAGCGTTATTCCTGTCCTGCCATATCTTCCACTCTCCCTTCGGGAGAATCAACTGATAATACAGCGTGGAGGATGCAAAGGTTCCCTCTTCCGTAACCACATCGAATACCGTATCATCCGGAATAACTGCAGTTAAATCCTGAAAGGCGGAGCCTCCGGCTTCTCCACCCCCGTGCTTCCCGTCAGCCGGCTCTCCGGTCTCCGCCCTGTCATTTCCTGGTACTTCGGAAGACAGCGCCGCCGTACTTCTGTTCTCTCCCTTCCAGTAAACGGTACCCAGGAAAGCGATGCCGGCCGCGGCAATACACAAGGCTGCGGCCGCAGCCATTCCCGGCAGCTCCCATCGGACGGACAGCGGAATCGATTTTTTTCTGAGGCGAAACGCCGGATTATTAAATCTGCATCGCGTATCACAGACATTCATCAGCGCTTCCGCCCCCTCCAGTCCGCCCAGTGCAGCGAGAGGGACCAGGATACCGTCTCCCTCCTTCTCCGCAAGGTAAAGAGTCTGTTCCGTATAAAATGCACCGGTTATCGTTTCATACGGATGAAGGACAGCGGCCCGCTCTGAGATCTCTATAAGCCCTCTCTTTCCCGCCGCCAGCATCTGTTCCCCGATCATGCGGTACGGAAAGGTTCCCAGCTTTCTTAGACGTTCCATCTCCCGCCTGCTGATCCGGAGAAGGCCATATTCCGCCTTTACCTCGTCGATCTGCCTTGTATAACGGCGAGGTGTAAATTTGCTGTCAGCACAGGCTTCGGCAGCCTCCTGGAATGAAATCCGCATTTTTCCAAGTTCCCTGATACGGCTTTCAAAAGCAGTACGCCATTCCGCTGCCTCCTCCTTACTCCCCAGAATACGCTTCGGTACTGCCCAAAACCGTTTCATATCATAAAAAACAAACAGCGTTTCCAGCTCATAAAGCTTCTCAACCGCCCCGTACAAAAGATATACCTCACACGCCCCGCTTTTCCCATAAACCATGTCTTCCTTTACAGTCAGCTCCACCGGCTCTTTCAGACAGGAGAATTCCGCCTTTCCCGGCTTCGCTCTTCTCATTTTTATGTATGTCCCATGATACCAATGAACAAACTCTCTGTACTCCTTTTCACTCAGCTGACAGGTCAATTTCTCTTTCATTTGTCTTCCCCCTGGTAAATTACCATTATTATAAACAAATTTTTGGGGGATTTCCATACCTTTCGCCTGCTCTCCTGGGAAAGTACGAAGAAACATCTTCCAGGCAGGGCCTTTTGACAACACAGTATTACTTTTCAGCAATATAAAAATACCGGTTTAAGAATAGCTGACGCCTCTTCCTGCTGTCCGCCGCTCTCAAACCGGTTTCTCATTCCGTTCTTTCTGATTTCTGTACTCTCAAAAAAATGCTTACACTGTTCTTCTATTCTGCCGGAATCTCCTTCCCTTCCATCAGCGCAAGGATCTCCTCCCGTTTCGGCATGGCCGGAGCAGTTCCGATCTTTCTGACAGATAAGGCGGCCGCAGCGCTGGCAAAGATGACTGCTTCCTTCCAGTCCATTCCTTCCGACAGTCCGGCTAAAAGCCCTCCGTTAAATGCATCTCCGGCGCCTGTCGTGTCTACCGCTTTTACACGGAACGGCGGTACCATATACCCGCTGCCGCCCACAGAAAGATAAGCGCCCTTTTCCCCCATGGTAATGATCACACCGTTCACACCGCGCTCATGAAACCAGGCCGCAGCCGATCCTGCACTCTCCTCCGATTCGACAGATATCCCCGTATAGAATTCTGCTTCAACCTCGTTAGGTGTGACAATGTCGATCCATCTCCATATCTGCTCCGGTAAAACCGCTGCGGGAGCAGGGTTTAAAATAACCTGTTTTCCTCCTGCCGCAGCACATTCCGCAATGGCTGTGACAGCATCCAGATTCGTCTCCAGCTGCATCAGTACATATTCGCAGTCATTTCCGCAGATCTGGTCTTTCACACAGTCCACTTCCAGGCTGGTAAAAGTAAGGCAGGCACCAGGCACCACCACAATCTCATTCTGTCCGCTATCCTCTCCTACCAGAATCAGCGCACCCCCCGTGTCATACTCCTTTGTTATAAAAACACCGGACTGATCCATTCCCAGCTGACACATGGTATCCCGTGCAATCTCTGCAAAATGATCTGTTCCCAGTTTTGTGACCAGCTTTACCTCTGCTCCCGCCTTAAACGCGGCCACCGCCTGGTTAAAGCCTTTTCCTCCCGGCCCAATCTTGAATCCGTTCCCCATTACAGTTTCCTTCGGAGCCGGAAGATGGGGTGCACGCGCCATGATATCCGCTACAAAGCTTCCAAAAACCAACGATTTCCTGCCCATACAGCCTCTCCTGTCACTCTTCCAAAAGGAGCAGGCCATTGCCGGCTCCAATCCTGTCAGCTCCGGCGCCGATCAGACGGCACGCCTGTTCATGAGTACGTATTCCGCCGCTGGCTTTTACCTTCGCCCTGTCTCCCACAGTTTCACGCATTAATCGAACGTCCTCTTCCGTCGCTCCTCCGGTAGAAAAACCGGTGGAAGTTTTCACAAAAGCCGCACCGGCTTTGACTGATAATTCGCATGCACGCCTGATTTCATCGCTTGTAAGCAGACATGTCTCCAAAATCACTTTCACCGCCGCGCTGCCGCTGGCTGCTACGACCTCCCGGATATCCGCTTCCACCAGATGGTCATTTCCGTCCTTTAATGCACCTATATTCATGACCATATCCACCTCTTCGGCCCCATCCTTCACCGCAGTATACGCCTCATAAGCCTTTGCCTGCGTGCTCATGGCGCCCAGAGGAAATCCAACCACACAGCAGACCTTTACACCGCTGTCCCTCAGCAGCTCTGCAGCCAGCGGCACATGGCACGTATTCACGCAGACCGAGGCAAAATGGTGTTCCACCGCCTCACTGCAGTACCTTCTGACTTCTACAGCCCGGGCATCCGCCCTTAAAATCGTATGATCTATCTTATCTGTTATCTTCATTTTCTATCTCCATTTCTACATTCCTGAACCAGGATCCCTTTGATAAGCTCTGTCCCACGTTCCTTCGGGCTGCGGCAGAGAATCCGCACTGCCTGCATCAAAAAGCCAAGCCTCACCTCATCCCGGTCTGCAAACTGGTCCTTTACCCGGCTGTAAGCGTACATAATACGATTGCACTCTACATCTCCCATACCGATATCCTCCACCGACATGATAACAATCCGCTCCCAGAGATACGCTTCCATCTCTCCTCCGCTTAAAAACGCCTCATACGTAAGCATCAGCACTTCCGGTTCCAGCGCCCTGCGGATGCTCTTTTGAAATGCAGACTGCAGCAGTTCCAGATTCAGTCCGTGAGGCGATTCCATCTCATAGAAATGGTTATAGGCATCCGATCGGAAGGCTTTTCCGTTTTCTCCGCCATAGATGGGCGTTAAAAGCTCAATCAGCCTCTTTTTGTATGGTTCCGCACCTTCCGCCTCCGGCACCACCTTACTGCCTCCATCCGGGTAAAGGAAATCCAGGGGCGTATGGCCCAGTTCCCTGCCCGCATGGTTGTGATGATCCCTGGCAAATGCAGGAATCACAGGATATACTCCCGCATCATAGCAATCCTGAACCTTCCGTATCTCCTGTTCCAGTGACTGTTCCTTCTCACAGCCGCACAGATACCGAATCGCCTGGATAAAGCTCAGCGCCTGCATGCCGCCCGCGTCCGGCATATACGGCTCTGTATGATAGCAGATGCATCTCAGATTATATATGCAGGCCAGAGCGCCCTGCTCCGCCAGGCCGATGGTATAGACCACCTCCAGCTCCAGCTGTTTCCACAGCTCCTCCAGCATAACCGCGCTGGTTCTGTACAAATCGTAGGCGGTGGAAATCGCCTCGTCCGTACTGCCGGCCAGAATATCGCGGTGCAGCTTTAAAAACGCGGCACTCACCTTCATTCCGCTCCTTGTACTGTAGTCCGTTATGTTAGCCCTGTCCATTTGTTTTCTCCTCCATGTTCAATCACGATCCAACGCTCATCCCCACTTGCGCTGATTTCCATTATCCCTTCACAACTCCGCTGCAGATACTGCTCTCCACCTTCTCCTGGGCAATCAGATAAAAGATAACCGTCGGTATAATACTGATTACAATCGATGCAAAGCTTACGGCGTACAGCGTTCCAAAATCACCTTTCAGGTTCAAAAGCGCCACTGAGATGGGCTTTAACTGCGGCTTCGTAATCAGCACATTGGCGATTGGCAGTTCATTATAGATAAAAAGGAACGATGTAATCGCACAGGTAGAAAGTGCCGGCTTCGCAACCGGAATAATGACCCGCAGAAGCGTTTGAAACAGGGAAGCACCGTCTATCATGGCCGCCTCATCCAGTTCCTTCGGAATTCCCTCGATATACCCTTTCAGAATGAAAAACACCATGGAAAGATTTACTCCGGCATAGATGACCATCAGTACGAAAAGATTATTTCTCTGACCGATGGCGCTGACCATCTGGACAATCGGCACAATCGCGCTCTGAATAGGTATCATCATTGCGGCAATCAGAAACAGCGTAACCCCTTCGCTTCCCGGTATCCGCTTCCTCGCCGTCACATAGGCGCCCATAACGGATACTCCCAGCATCAGGCAGATAGAACCTGCTGACAGAAAAAGTGAATTGGCAGTGGCACGCAGAATATGCACCATTTTCTCCGCGGAAATATAATTATCCAATCCAAACCGCTGCGGCAGGGCAAAAAAGTCCGCGAAAATAGTCTGGTCATCTTTAAAGGAAGACAGTACTGCAAAATAAAGCGGAAAGATCGTGGTAATCAGCCAGATTCCCGCAGCACAGGCGTAGAGTATCCCGCCCGGCGTAATTTTTCTTTTCTTCACGTCTTTCCTCCTATTCCCCATCCCGCTCGGCGAACACCCGGTTCGTCACGACCGTAATAACCAGACAGAGCACGATCATGAGCACGGCGATGGCATTGGCATATCCAAATTTGCTGTAGGTAAACGCATTCTTATACAGCAGCGTGTTGGGCACATCCGTGGCGTAGCCCGGACCGCCTCCTGTCAGTCCCATAATAAAATCAAAGACCTTGAAGGCACCGGTCAGCACAAAGACGACCACAATCTTAAACGTTGGCTTTAGCTGTGGAAGCGTAATATAGACAAGACGCTGCCACGGGGTAACTCCGTCCATGGCCGCCGCCTCATACACATCCTCCGAGATAGCCGCCATGCCTGAAGAAAATATGATCATCTGAAATCCCACATTACTCCACATATTCACCAGTGCCACGCCCCACATGGCAGTGTGCACGTCGTTAAACAGATTAAAATGTTCTGCGATCCCCAGTTCCTTCAGCAGCACCGGGACAGGCCCCTGTCCCGGCAGCATGATAAAGGTAAACATCAGGCAGATGGCGATTCTGTTGATAACGACCGGTAAAAAGTAACACGTCTTTACAAATCTGATTCCAAAAAACTTTTTGCTCACCACTGTAGCCAAAAACAACGAAACGGGAATTGTCACAAACAGACCGGTAACGCATAAGATTCCCAAATTGATAAACGCCGTTTTCGTCGTATAATCCTTAAAAAATGTCACGTAATTTCCCATTCCCACGAACCGGTACGGATCAGTAGGAATTCCGTTCCACTCAAAAAACGAGGTGAACACCATATTGGCCAGCGGATAGATAATTACGAAGGTGTAGAGCAGGATGACCGGAGCAATCATGAAAAATGCTTCCGGCCGGTACTTTTTACCCCGGACTTTTATTAACAAATCGATCCCCCGCCTTTCTTACTGCGGAAACAGCTTCGCATACTCAGTGTCAAGAGTCTTTGCGATATCTTCCACCGGACGCTCCACAAACATGGTCTGAAGCTCCGTATTCGTGATGTTGATTACACTGGCGTCGTCTAAGTAAGCCGCCATAATGTCGGTTGTATCGCTTCTTGTGGCGTAGCCCTCCATAAATGTCTTCATCGGATTCGGAGACTTGGAGGCGTCATAGTCGATATCCACCGGATAGACCCCACCGCCGGCAACTTCCGCATATCCTTCAAAGGTCTCCTTGGAAAGCATGAAGGCCATCAGCTTACAGGCTGCATCGTACTCCGGTGTACCCGGTTCCGCGGAAATACAAAAGCCCTCGCTGGTAGATGCAAACCAGATATCCTTATTCTCCGGCGCGCTCTCAAAATACGGGAAATTGACACAGTCGATCTGATCTGCAAATTCCATCCCGTTAAAACGGTCAAAGTAATAGCTTGCCGTAAAGAGCATGGCGATCTTTCCCTCACCGAAGGAAGTGACATTGTTCTCCACTTCATAAGAGATGGCGTCTCTGCCGAACACGCCGGCATCCATGAGTTCCTTCATCTTATTCAGCACATCCATCATCTCCGGATCACTCCATTTAACTTCATGGCTGATGAACTTATCCCGGAACTCCAGCCCGTTCATTCGGACCGCCAGTTCACTGAAGAAACGGCCCAAATCGGCTTTTGTCTTGGCAGCTACGGAAAACGGCACGATAGACGGATCCACTTCTTTTAGCTTCTCTGTCATGGTCATCACATCTTCCCATGTCTTCGGCGTCTCAATTCCGTTTTCTTCGAGCAGTTTTGTGTTGACGTAAACCGGAGAACCAATGACAGAGTTTGGAACGCCGTAGATCCCTTCCAGCCCTTTTCGCTCAAAGGAGAAGGAACCGAATACCCCCTCGTCCACGGGGCCTGTCCACTCCGGTGATTCTATTAAGGGAGTCAGATCCTTGATCACCCCGTTTTTCGCCCAGTCATAATGCGGAAACGCATCAGAACAGATAAAGAGCGTAGGCGGGCTGCCTGCCGCAACGGAGGCCTTTAAGCTGCTTTTGTAGGATTCCGCATCTGCGATGGAGACATCCTCCACCTCAATATTCGGATTTGCCGCTCGGAATTCCTCCAGCTTTTCCATGTAATACTTTGCCCGGGGCAGTTCCGGATTGGTGTAACGGGACAAATAGGATATCTTGACTTTCTCTCCGTCCGCCTGGCCTGCCTCTGCCTTTGCGGCCGTCTCCTCCTGCTTCGTCTCCGTAGAAACAGCCGCACCGGAGGTATCCTTCGTCTCCGTGGTCTTCGCGCTGCATCCGCTGACCGCAGCAATCATAGCCGCAGTCAGTACCAGTGCTGCAATTCTTTTCATCATAATAAATCCCCCTTCTTTTGTTTTCTTATTTTTTCTTCCTAAAGCTTACCATAACTGCCTTCTCACTCCCATAGTTCTTTTTGGGTTTTTATCTGGAAATTTTTGTTTCTCAGAGGTAGACACGCCTGGCAGACAGAAAAAGCAATGGTTTCTGATGGAATATTTTGTCATATCTGTACTTTTTTGCTTTTCCTTCCCCAATGTTGACTTTGCAAAACCCGTGCTGTATCATTTTCTTAATAAAACACCCTCTCCAGCTGTATGACAGTTTGTCCGCAGAACGGAGGGTTAAACGACAGATAAGGAGGCTTTTGTGAGCGGAAAAGGATATTTCTCAAGGCTGGAGTCTAAATTTACATTTATGTATACAATCATTCTGATAGTCGTTATCACATGTATTGCATGTTCCATCGGGCAGTACAGCAATTCCATCCTGAAAAAGAAATCCCTGGACAGCTGTATTCAGAAACTGGATTTCGCAGGTGAACGCTTCGGGCTGATCCTCGACCGAATCGAAAATGAGTCTCTGCTGCTGACCTTAAATCAGGCTTCCCGCCACGAGGCGGCAAAGAAAGAGGCCGCCTCTCCCTATGAGGAGCACATGGAGGCGGCCTCATTTTCCTCCTATCTGGTAGAGTTTCTCTCCACCCAGAGCGCGGTGGAATCCATCAGCTATTACAGTCCGGATGGCTCCTTCTTTTATCAGGATAACTACGGTGTACTTCCTCCTGTCAAAATCGAGATCCCCCAGGAGGTCCGGGAAGAGTTTTTCAGTTCTTCCCTGAAGTCATCCTGGTATATCCACGAAGCCCCCAATTCTGAGGCCGGCGGAAACTTAACCTTTACCTGCCTGAAAAAATCCTTTGCCTTTACCGGCGAGCCCCTGGGATTTTTTGCACTGACCGTATCGCCGTCACAGATTCGTGAAATCTACAGCGGTTTTTTCTCAGAAAATGAGATTTTCATGATTACGGATAAAAACGGTCTCATCTGTGCCAGCACGAAGGAGGCACTTTCCGGAAAAAGTGTGAAAGAGGTTTTCTCCGACGGTGCCTCCCTCCAGACAGGGAATACGATCACCCTTGATTCCACAAAGTATCTCTGCACCTTCCAGCCGGAAAAAGATCTGAATTTATTCGCCCTCACTCCGGAATCGCAGGTTTATCACGATTCCCGTTCCCTTGTGTCCGTAATTCTTGCCATCGGGATCATCTCCAGCATCTTTACCTTCTTTCTGTTCCGCTATTCCACCAGAAAGATCATGCTTCCCGTCAACCAGATCATTTCGAATGTCCGCGCCATGTCGGATGGCGACTACGGAGTGAGAATCTCAGTCCGGGAAGGTCAGACAGATGAAATCAGCCTGCTGGCCGGCCAGATCAACCGGATGGCAAAAAACACTCAGGACTTACTAGCCCGCGTTCACCGTGAAAATGAATTAAAACGCCGTTATGAGCTCTCCTGTATTCAGCTTCAGATGCAGCCTCATTTCCTGTACAATACGTTGGAAACACTTTGCGGCATGATCGAGATGAACAATAAGAGCGAAGCCATCGGCCTGGTAAACCTCATTTCCGGCTTTTACCGAGGGGCATTGGGCAAAGGAAAGGAAATCATCACGCTGGAACAGGAACTGAAGATCACCCGTGACTACTTGAAGATTATGCAGAAACGGTATCCGGGCTGCTTTTATTTCGAGACCTCCATGGAACCGGAAGTACTGTCCTGCTGTATTCCCAAGCTCACCCTGCAGCCACTGGTAGAGAACTCCATTATCCACGGCCTGCAGCTTTTTACCTCCGACAGAGCCGGATTGATCACTATCACGGGATACACGGAGGATTCCTTAATCTGTCTGAAAATCACGGATAATGGAAGCGGAATGGATGACGAGACGGTAGCCCGCTTAAACAGTCAGATTTTTTCAGAGGAACGGAGTTCGTTCGGAATTCACAGCATAAAAAAACGGCTGAAGCTGTATTTTGCTGTAGCCGATATTGTGGTGACCTCCAAAATTGCAGAAGGAACCGTCATTACGATCCGAATTTCCAGACAGCAGGAAAACCCTGACAGAAAGGATTAGCCCTATGACCTATCAATTCTTAATTGTTGACGACGAATATTTTGTAAGGCAGAGAATCCGGCTCTGTATTCCGTGGAAAGAGTACGGCTTCGAGTGTGCGGGAGAGGCAGCTAATGTGGAGCAGGCCCTTCATTTTCTGCAGACGGTCCCCATCGATCTCGTCCTTCTGGACATCTCCATGCCAGGTCCCAACGGACTGGAGCTTCTCCGCATGATGAAGGAAAAGAACAGTCAGGCGAAATTCATTATCCTGTCCGGATTTGCCACCTTTGAATACGCCAGGCAGGCCATCGCATACAACGTGACCAATTACTTATTAAAACCCATTAACACGGAGGAACTGATCCAGGCCATAACAGGAATCCGGGAAACCCTCGATAAAAACAACCATTTAAAACAGGAGCGCCTGGCCTGGCAGGAAGCCCGCCTCATCGCCGAGCATGTGGAAAAAAATACCTTCTTCCAGAATATTTTCTCCGGCCACGCCCTGGGCTCTGAAAGTACCGGTCTGGCGGAGTTCGGCGTAATTCCCGATACACCGTGTACCGTTGTGATCTTCGACGGCCAGCCAAAGATTACGCACAGCCTCTCCTTTCAGGAACGCTCCTCCTTTCAGCAGGCCCTCGGTAATCTCTCCGGCTGCCTGCTGTCCGGAAAATCAGGCTGTGTCCAGGTAACGGATATCTATAACCACCAGGTTCTGATCATTCCGCAAACACAGCTGCCTTTCGGACCGGATCATTTTCTGGGACGCCTCTCCGCCGCTGCCTTGGAAAATTTTTCAAAGGATATCGTCTGCGGATATGGAAATGGGGAGGACGGCCTTGCCGCAGCCATCAGTTCCGCCTACCAGACTGCCCTGCAGTTTTTCACCTTCCGCACCGTCTACGGAACAGAGAGCGGCGCCTTCCACACCCGTCTGCCGGAAAAGCAGGCGCTGGAACAGCTAAATACTTCCATACGGGGAATCGCGGGCGGCCTGCTGAAAAAAGACCACCAGGTTATCTTAAACAGCCTTCATTCCGTTTTTCAGATCATCGGGCAGGAACAGTTTTCGCTTCCTGCCCTGGAATCCGCGCTCTCCTCCCTGCTCTCTGCCGCCATCGAATACGCAGTCCACAGCGGAATCGAACTCTTCTCAGGCAGCGGCGGCTCCGCCTATACCGCGGCCGGAATCATCTATCACGGATGCAGCTTGGGTGAAATCGAAGAAAAATTTACGAATCTCTTTCTCTCGCTCCCCGGGAGCCGGGAGATGGACGAGGTTCCCATGATCCAGCGGATTGTGCTCCAGGCCGCCGAACTGATCGAGCAGGAATACAGCCGCACCGACATGGGGCTTCAGTATATTGCATCTGTCCTGCTGATCAGCCCCGCCTATTTAAGCCGCAATTTTAAGCGGATCAAACAGTATTCCGTCATGCAGTACATCACAAAATGCCGCATGGAGCACGCCTGGGACTTACTGAGCGGGAGCAGGCTTTCTATCGCGGCAGCAGCTGAAAAGACTGGCTATCAGGACGCTTTTTACTTTTCCAAGTGCTTTAAACGGTATTTTGGAATATCGCCATCGCAGGTCGACCGGTAAATTTCTATGAATAACCCCATCCTCCCCGGAATATACTGAACCAGAAGACAAGATTGGGGGAGAAACAAATGGAAAAATCAAAGCTGCAGGCGACCCTAAAAACCCTGCTCATCTCGTACATACTGACCGGAATTCTCCTGGTTGTTCTGGCCTTTGCCCTCTATAAATTCCGGTTAAAAGAGGGACAGATCCGCATCGGAGTCAACGCGGTCTACATCATCACGTGTCTGATCGGCGGACTCATCATGGGAAAAAGCATCAGACAGCGGCGTTTTTTCTGGGGACTGACCCTGGGACTCGTCTATTTCCTGGTGCTTCTGGCGGTCTCCTTTTTGCTGAACAAAGGGCTGAACGGAACGATGAACCAGATTCTTACAACCATGGCTATCTGTGCCGCCAGCGGCACCATCGGCGGGATGATCAGCTGATTCTCCGCCTGCGGCGGGTCGCCTGAAGGCAAGCTGCACCAACTTATGATATAAAAACAAGTGCCGGAGACACCGGCTCTGTGGAGCTTACTTCTGATCCACAGTCCGGTGTCTCCGGCATTTTCCTTATCATTTGCACATTATTACGGTCTTATATAGGCATAGCCTTCCGCCTGCCGCTCCGCCAGTTCCACCACCCCGGCCGGAACCACCGTTACGAAGTCAAAGATATCGTCCTTCGTCAAGCCGGTTCCCTTCAGGGCATTCCCGCAGGCGGCGAATCTTATCCCTTCTTCGGACAGGGTTTTCATCGCTGTTTCATGTTCCGGTGATGATAACGCATATCCCTCCACCGCTGCCGAATTCGCCAGCACTTCGATCATGCAGCTCTCCTTCGCCTCTTTATAATAAGCGTTCATATTCTTCACATTCCCAAGAACCAGTGGCCACCGGTCCGTTTCATCGATATGATAAATCACCTTCATACTGCCGCCTCCTTACGCGTCAACGTTCTGTTCATTTGGAAGATACATGTGCACCCGGTCGATCCGGTTCTTATCCAGCCTGTCCACTACCAGGCGGATTCCGTCACAGACGACGCTCTCGCCTTCTTCCGGAAGGCGGTCCAGCTGTCCGATAATCAGGCCGCCAATCGAATCGTAATCCTCTGATTCCAGTTCCAGTTCCAGCTGATCATTCAAATCATCCAGCTTCATGGAACCTTCCACCACATATTCACCGGGGCCAACTTTAACCAGCTCCTGTTCCTCATCCTCATCATACTCATCCCGAATCTCGCCGACAATCTCCTCCAGTAAGTCCTCCAGAGTAATCATTCCGGCCGTAGCCCCGTACTCATCCAGCACAATAATCATGTTATTGCTGGTCTGGCGCATCTCCACCATCAGCTCCGCCGTGTTCTTATACTCATATGTATAGAGCGGCTCACGGAGCAGATCACGGATATGAAACTCTTCATTCCGGTCGATGAGGAGGACATCCTTCATGTTAATGATACCGATTACGTTGTCCGTCGTCTCTTCGTATACGGGCATACGGGTATATTTTTCCTCGCGGAAGATATCGATCAGCTCATCGTAGGTAGCGTCTACCTCAACCATCGCCATATCGATTCTAGGAACCATAATATCCTTTGCCACAGAATCACCGAAATCGAATACATTATTAATAATCTTCTTCTCTTCCGATTCGATTACGCCCTCTTCGTGGCTTACCTCCACGATGGTGCGCAGCTCATCCTCGGTGATGGCCTCCTGCTTCCGGTTGGGATCCACATGGACAAGGCGCAGAAAACCGGAGGACAGCACATTGACCGCATAAATCACCGGTGTCATGACCGTCATGAACAGGTAGATGAATTTTGCATATTTTAATGAAATTTTCTCAGAATACAGGGTAGAAATCGTCTTCGGGGAAATCTCACCGAATACCAGAATTACCAGCGTCAGAACGCCGGTAGCAACGCCAACCGCCTTATTGCTCCAGATATTCATGGCCAGTGTGGTGGACATGGAGGAAGCCGTTAAGTTCACTACGTTGTTTCCCACAAGAATCGCGCTCAGCATCTTACCCTGGTCCTCCAGAACCTTCGTCAGCGTAACAGCACTTTTGTCGCCCGCCTCTGCCAGGTTTCTGATCCGAATTTTATTCACCGTGGTAAGTGCAGTCTCCGCGGAAGAGAAAAATGCAGACAATCCAATCAATAGAATCAAAATAAGCAACTGTATATAGTCACTTGAATCCAAAAAAATCAACTCCTATTTTTCATATTTTGCTATTGATTCTACAATAGAAAAGCGGCCGTGTCAATAAGGCGGCCGCTTTATCCCTCAATTCACGCAGTAATTCAGCGTTCTTTCCAGGCTCTGATCAGTTCCAGAACCAGCATCATTCCGGCTCCGAAGAAAATAAACATATCCCCCAGATTAAATACAACCCGTTTTAATCTGCCGAACTGAATGCTGAAATAATCCACCACATAGTCTCTCACGAGACGGTCATATAAATTGCTGACAGCTCCGCCGAGAGTCACCGATAAGGCAAGCTTATCAGCGATATTCCCCTTCTTGGGCAGCATCCACACGAGTCCGCCGCCAATGAACGAAGCCACCGCCAGGGGAACCATCTTCACGTATTCCGGCTTCTCTTTTAAAAAGCCAAAGGAAAATCCGGGATTGTGGTTCTTATGCAGTACGATCCTGCCTCCCGTCCCGTTCAGTTCTTTGGGAAATGAGGATTCCTCCTGCTCTTCAATCGCCTTTTTTATACAGAGATCCACTGCCGCCAGCAGCACGATGATACCGATAAATACCATGACGCACACTCCTTCCGTCTTTATTATCTCCATTTTACTATGTTTTTTATCCATAGTCCAGTAATTCCCGCCCTGAAAGCTGCATACATTACTAAAAAGAATGTGGGAGTTTTTTCATGCCAGTCTGTGATTTTAATCCCGCCTCGGAAGAGTACGCCGACTTTATCATCCGCCACAACAACAGTTCCCCGGAAGATATCCTGCTGCAGCAGAAGGCGGGCTGCATCGATTATGTGGACCAGGAGTTTGCCGTCGTTTACAGTCAGCTGGAGCCGCTTCTCCCTATTACCACAAAAACATATACGTATTTTGCCATTCCCACGCTCTATACCCTGCTCGATACCACCAGCATGGAATCCTCCGGAATCATCCAGACCGCTCAGCAGCCCTCCCTCAATTTGCGGGGAGAAGGCACCATGATTGGATTCATAGACACGGGAATCGACTACCGCAACCCATTGTTCCGCCTTCCGGACGGCAGTTCCAGGATTACAGGCATCTGGGACCAGACCCTGCCCGAGCCGACAGGAACCATGGATGCTTCCTTCGGGATACCGGCCTCCACGCCTGCCATGAGCTTCTCCTATGGACAGGAATTTCTTAAGCCCCAGATCGATGAAGCGCTTCGTTCTTCCGATCCGCTCTCCGTGGTCCCCTCCATGGACACCTCCGGGCACGGCACCTTTATGGCCGGCATTGCGGCCGGAGGCGCAACACCGAATGAAGATTTTACAGGCGCCGCTCCTAACTGTTCCATCGGAGTCGTCAAGCTGAAACCGGCGAAGCAGTATCTCCGGGACTTCTACTTAATCCCTGAAAATGCCATCGCCTATCAGGAAAATGATATCATGATGGGAATAAAATATTTAAAGCTGTTAGCGCTCCGGCAGAACCTTCCTCTTGTCATCTACATCGGTCTTGGCACAAATTACGGAAGTCATGACGGTACCTCTCCTCTTGGACTGGTTTTAAACAACCTGGTCCGCTTTGTAGGCGTCTCTGCAGTCCTTCCGGCCGGCAATGAAGCCGGGCTCCGCCACCATTACATGGGACGGCTGTTAAACGACCAGGAATACGATGATGTAGAAATACGGGTGGCAAACGGGGAACGGGGCTTCTTCATCGAGCTATGGGCCACGGAGCCGGAGCTCTATACCGTGGGCTTCGTCTCCCCGACAGGAGAGGTGATTCCAAGGCTTCCTATCGGTCTCGGAGCAGAGATTACCGTTCCCTTTACTCTGGAACAAACAGTCATTACCGTCAATTACCGAACCACGGAGATTGGTTCCGGAAGCCAGTTCGTCCTGATGCGCTTTGAAGCGCCCACCGCCGGAATCTGGCACATCCGTGTCTACAACTCCCTGTTCATCACCGGAATCTTTCACATGTGGCTCCCTGTGGAGGGCTTCATCAGTGAAGATACCTTTTTTTTGCGTTCCGATCCGAACACCACCATCACGGAGCCTGCCAATGCGGCAGTCCCCATAACGGTCAGCACCTATAACCACATCAATAACAGTATCTATATCCACTCCAGCAGGGGCTACACCCGGGGCGGTTTAATCAAGCCTGACCTGGCAGCCCCCGGGGTCAATGTATACGGTCCCGGATTGTCTCCGGGCGGAGCCGGAGAGACCTTCCCCATGACGCGGCGGACCGGTTCCTCTGTGGCAGCGGCCCATGTGGCCGGTGCGGTAGCCGACCTTTTCACCTGGGGCATTGTCCGCGGCAATAATACCGCCATGAGCGACGCCAGCGTACGCGCATACTTAATCCGGGGGGCAAACAGAAATCCAGCCTACACTTATCCCAACCGTGAGTGGGGATACGGTACGCTGGATCTCTATCAGACGTTTTTACGTATCAGGGAGTAACTCAGTGATAGCCTCTCATCTGAATGAGGGGACCTCCGTTTTTATCGAGATACGCTCTCGTTATGACGACGGAACCGATCTCAGGGTCCTTTGGAATTTCATACATAATATCCAGCATGAAATCCTCAATAATGGAACGAAGGGCCCTGGCTCCGGTTTCTTTCTTCATCGCCTGCTCCGCAATCCATTCCAGTGCGTCGTCCTCAAATACAAGCTTTACCTCATCAAGCTCCAACAGCTTCTCATACTGCTTCAAAATCGCATTTCTCGGTTCCTTTAAAATCCTCACCAGCAGCTCTTTGGTCAGAGACTGCAGCGTAACCGTAATCGGCAGACGTCCCAGAAACTCGGGAATCATACCGAACTTTCTTAAATCCTCATTGGTCACACGGCCTAAAATGTCAGGATCCTTATCGTACTTATCCTTAAGCTCCGCCGCAAATCCGATGGAAGACTTATTCGTTAAGCGCTCCTTAATAATATCTTCCAGATCCGGAAATGCGCCTCCGCAGATAAATAAAATATTATCCGTACTGACCGTAGTCATGGGGGTCAGGGCATTCTTCTGATTGGAGCCGACCGGCACCTCCACATTACTGCCCTCGAGAAGCTTTAACAGCTCCTGCTGAACCGATTCCCCGCTGACATCGCGGCTGTTGGTATTTTTCTTCTTTGCAATCTTATCGATCTCATCGATGAAAATGATGCCGCGCTGCGCCCGGTCCACGTCGTTGTCGGCAGCCGCCAGAAGCTTTGATACGACGCTTTCAATATCATCGCCGATGTATCCGGCCTCCGTAAGAGAGGTGGCATCCGCAATCGCCAGCGGCACATCCAGCAGCTTCGCCAGAGTCTTTACAAGATACGTCTTTCCGCTTCCCGTAGGCCCGATCATCAGGATATTGGATTTCTCAATCTGTACGTTTTCCTCCTCTTTCTTATCAGAATCCACCAGAAAAACCCGCTTATAATGGTTGTAAACTGCAACGGAGATCACCTTTTTTGCCTGCTCCTGTCCGATCACATACTCATCCAGCCTCTGTTTGATAATGTGAGGCGCCGGTATATCCTTTAAATCGAATTCCGGCTTCTTCGTCTCAGCAGTTCTCTTCTTGATCTTCTGCTTCTTTGGTATCTCCACATTCTGCTGATTTAAATTGCTGAAATCACTTAGATTTAAGTTCATATAAGGCATGTTCTGAATCTTCGACAGATCAAAACCGCCCTGTGTCACTGAATCAAATGCCTTCTGCATACAGTCATGGCAGAGATTCATCCCGCCCATGGTGACCATGGGACCGGTCTTGCTCTCCGGCCTGCGGCAGACGTAGCAGATTTTTTCATACTCATCATCGTCCTTTGCCGGCTTCTTCTCTGCCTCCTCCGACACAGCCCTGTCTTCTTCTTTTCTTTCCTTCGCCTCTTCCAGATATTCTTTATCTTCCAAAATAGTTTCTCCTTTTATATGTAATCGATCATCTGCTCTGCAGGCCTGCATTTCCACCGACCGCAGAAATTAATCTGTTTCCATTACCTGAACGCTGTTCGGCCCGCATTACACCGGGCCGTCCGCCGGACTTCACACTGCCGGCGCACCTGTTTATTATAAATCATTTGCTTTCATCCTACAAGAGCGCCGCCGCATTTTAGACTTTTTTAACAACTTCATGGTTCCGGTCTTTTTCCCGCCTGCAACGCGACAGCACTGCCGGCGGCAGCTCGGACAGCTGAGAAAAGAAAAAGCGCGCGAAGAAGACACATCTGCCTTCTCCGCGCGCCTGCGCGCTGTCACTGTTTTTGAATCGGTCATTTCTTCCTTATCAGTTTACGGAATTCTCTGCCGGCTTCTTATCCAGTGTGATATCTACGTTTCTCTCCACATACTGCCCATTTTCCAGAGACTGCACGGTAACGGTGACGGTTGTTCCGCCCTCATAATACTTCAGCATGTTGGTTAAGTCATCGTATGTCTTGATACTCTGACCGTCAAATTTGGTTATAATGTCCTTCTCGCGGAGGTCTGACTTGGATGCTGCGCCGCCTTCCACGATCTTATAGATAAAGACACCCTGCGGCATGCCAAGCTGCTGGCTGGTCGCCGCGTCAATATTCTTGCACTGGATTCCCAGATAGCCCTGCTCGGTATCCGCCACCTGAGTCCTGGTCTTTCTCGTCATCAGAGTGTCGATGATGTTCTGAGCCTTGGAGATCGGAATCGCATATCCCATGCCTTCTACTTCCGTTGACGAGTATTTGGCAGAGTTGATGCCAATGACCTCACCCTGCATATTCAGGAGTGCGCCGCCGCTGTTGCCGGGGTTAATGGCTGCATCTGTCTGAAGAAGATCTCTGCTCACACCGTCTTCTGTCTGTACAGTACGGTCAAGTGCGCTGATATATCCGACCGTTACGGACTGGCCGTAACCAAGTGCATTACCGATCGCTACGACGCCCTGCCCTACCTTGATGGTATCGGAATTGCCAAGGCTGGCAATCGCGATCTGGCTCAGCGTATCAGACGGAATATCCTTAAGTGCCACTGCGATTACAGCTAAGTCGCTGTCCGCGTCTGTTCCCTTGATGGCGGCATCTACAGCAGTCTGGTCAATGAAGGTAACCTTCAGTTCCTCCGCGCCCTGTACCACGTGATTATTGGTAACGATCAGGAGTTCATCGTCATTCTTTCCTACAATAATTCCGGAGCCGCTGCCCACGCCCTCTCTCTGCATCGGGCCGAAAAATGTCTGGCTCTCGTAGATTACTTTACTCGTAATGGCAACTACCGACGGCATTGCCTTATCTACAATCGCAGATACGTCCATATTCGCAGAGGTTCCAGTGACCTGCCCTGTCGTACTGTTCGACGATGCAGCTGCTGACCCATCTGATGACGGAAGCGTCTCCGCCTGGCTGATTTCCACCTGATTTTTCTGGTTGTAGCTGCCTGCTGCCCAGTTAATTCCAACCATGGTGCTTCCGGCTACCACACCAAACACCAGTGCCGCTCCCACAACCGCTGCCGCTCTCTTAGCAAAGCCTGATTTCTTCTTCGGCGGCTTTGGTCCTTCCGGAACAGATCCCTGTGCCATTCTCTGATACTGGTGTTCCTGGTAATGCGGAATTCCCTGCTGTCCTCCATAGGGCTGCTGATTGGGTGACCCCTGCTGATAACCATAGGCGGAACGGTATGCATTCTGGCTCTGGCCGTTCTGACTGCCCTGATAAACGTTCTGACTGCCCTGGTACTGGTTCTGTCCCATCGGCTGTGCCGTTCTGTAAGGCTGCTGGTTCTGAGTCTGATTGGAATTCATACCCTGATTCATGCTCTGCCCCTGGTTCATTCCCTGACTCTGGTTCATTCCCTGGTTTTGATTTTCCTGATACATCTGCTGTCCATATGCGGAACGGTCTTCCTGTCTTGTGTATTCCGGCTGAGATTCCTTTTTCTCATAGCCGCTTTCATGCTTTGTTTCCTCCGGATCCGGATCCCTCATTGTAAAGTTTGTTGTTACAGGTTCTTCTTTATGTTCTTCAGGAGTCATGCGGCCCAGATCATTGTTTTCATTTTCATTATACATAAAAACTATCCCCTTTCCTGTTTCCTTTGTTTTCTTTTGATATCTGAAGTTTATCAATGAAATGTGACTATTTTGTGATAAAATTATATTGAATATGTGAAAACCGCAAAAAAAGACATCTTCCGGGCTTTTCTAGTCCTGAAAGATGTCTTTTTAATTGTCTGTCCTATCGTTTATGCCGCATTGGGCGGTGGTACCGTAATTACCTCACCGGACTCAGAGCCGCCTGGCTGAACAGTCCCTCCGCCTCCCGGCCCCGGCGAACCGCCCGGTCCCGGTGATGTCGTCTCCGGTGCGCTGGTGGATTCATGAGGTGCCGTTGTCGGCTTTACCCCGGGACCCGTGCTGGAATCCGGAGATTCTGTCACTCCGTCTCCCGGTGAAGAAGGCCGGACAGCTTCGGTTGTCTCTCCAGGCCTTACCGGATTGGAAGGCTTTGTACCGTCTGTTGCCGCCGTCTCTCCCGGCTTGGTCCCCTCTGCTGCCGTGGTCTCTCCCGGTTTCGTCGGCTTCGTCCCCTCCGCTGCCGTGGTTTCTCCCGGCTTCGTCGGTCTCGTCCCCTCCGCTGCCGTGGTTTCTCCCGGCTTCGTCGGCTTTACGGGATTTCCGTTCTCATCCGTCTCCTCAATCGACATGCCCTCGGATGAAGACTCACGCTCATCAGTCTCATCGGATTCCTTCGTAGCTTTCTCTGTCTCCTTCGTCTCCTTCGGGACATATCCCTCATTGGTCGGAACGTGATCGACACTGACTCCCTGCTTGTACATACCGGAATCCGCAGAGATCTTCGCACTGATCTTCTTTACCAGATCAGTTGGCTGATAGCCCTCCTCGTTATACAGGAATTTATGAAGCTCTGCCACATTTGATTCCAGAGTCTGGGGAATCACACAGTCTCCCTTCTTCCCCATAATCATGGCATCACGGGCAAATGGGAAGCCTCCCGTCTCACCGATGTGGTATTTGCCAATATCCAGAATCAGACTGGTAAAATCACTGAATGACAGCGATGTTTCAATCTGCTCTACTTCCATCAGAAGAATCCGATTTAACAGACCCAGATCCGCCTTTTTCGCCTTTTCAAACGCCTTTTGAATAATCAGACGCTGTCTCTCTGTTCTCGCATAATCGGTATCCATCAGACGAAGACGGCCGTAGGCAACCGCCTGGACACCATCCAGATGCTGAACACCAGCCGACTTAAGCTGTGTCGACGGAACTCCTGTCTTCTGTACTGTTTCTGTTATAAAGGAATTGATATAACGGAATTCCGGCTTGCTGATCTCGACATCCTCGATGCCGCCCAGCATGTTGATCCCATCCGCTACCGCCTTCCAGTTAAATGTCACATAATCCTTCACATTTAAGTCCAGATTCCTGTTCAGCGCAGACAGCGCCTGTACGGCACCGCCGTTTGCATACGCAGAGTTGATTTTATTGTAAGTGCCGTTATCATTCGTATTCATATACGTATCGCGGAACACGGATACCAGCTTAATCTCCCCTGTATCGCGGTTGATATTGCAAAGCATGATTACGTCTGTATTCGTACCTTTATGTACGTTACCGTCCCGGCTGTCCACACCAAACACGGCGATCGTCCAGTATCCCTTCATATGCTCCGTCTTCTCCACAGGCAATTCTGAATTCAGTACTTTATCCGGATCGTAATCGTTCGAATGCTTCAGTCCGCTGTTTAACCGCAGAGCATAACCGTAAAAACCAATACAAATCAGCGTCAGAACCTCAGCAACTGCCATAACAATGATTCGTCTGATTTTTTTCTTCTTTGCAGCCTGCGCCGCCGACCGGCTTGCAGCCGTTCTGCTGGCAGAGTCCTGAGGCCTTCTTCCCCCCATTCCGCCGGAACCGCTTCCGCCGTCTCCGGTCTGGGTCCCCTGAAGCGACTGATATCTCGGCTCATAACCGGAGGTTCCCGACATCCGCCTTCTGTTGTCATTTCCCTGAGACTGTCCACTCCCGGCTGGTCTTCCGGCCATTCTCGATGCTCCGGAGGCGTTCCCGACATCCGGTCTCGCGCCTTCCATCCGTGCCCTGCCGCTGCCATTTCCGGGGGCGCCGGCTGGTCTGGCACCGCCCTGAGGCTGCCCGCTGCCGCTTACCCTAGATCCATTTGCTGAACTGCCCTGCGGTGCACCGCTTCCGGGTACTCTGGCATTTCCATTCTGCGGGCCGCCGCCTGCCTGTCTGACGTTACCGCCCTGGGGGCCGCCGTTCCCCGATGGTCTGACACTTCCGCCCTGGGGATTGCCGCTCCCCGATGGTCTGGCACTGCCTCCCTGGGAGCCGCCGTTTCCGGCTGGTCTCTTGCTTGCGCCCTGCATTCCGCTGTTTCCGGCGGGTCTCACATTTCCACTCTGTGCACCGCTGTTCCCGGCTGGTCTCGCACTTCCGTTCTGCGCCCCACCGTTCCCGGCTGGTCTCGCATTTCCACTCTGTGCCCCACCGTTCCCGGCTGGTCTCGCTACACCGCCCTGGGCGCCGTTACTTCCAGCAGGTCTGGCGTTTCCGTTCTGGGCTACGCCGTTCCCCGACACTCTGGCATTCCCGCCCCGGGGAGCGCCGTTTCCCGGAGTTCTTCCCGTATCAGCAGAAGACCGGCCCTGCCCCTGCGTACCTTCCGCCGGGCGGCTCACGGCTCTGCCTGCCTGCTGTCTTCCGTATGTGTCACCGCCCGCATTACTGTAATCTGCGGGACCTAAGTCGTCATCATATTCCTTGTTCATGTATATAACCTCATCCTCTGGTGCCTGCTGTACCGGACTTTCATCAGTACGCATTTTTATTGATAAACCCTTTGAACACAGTCAAAAACAAAATCTTGAAATCAAATCCCAGGGTCCAGTTCTCGATGTAATATAAATCATGCTCGATTCGTTTCGTGATAGAGGTGTCTCCACGGTAGCCGTTGACCTGGGCCCAGCCGGTAATTCCCGGACGGACCTGATGCTTGATCATATAGCGCGGTATCTCCTCTTTAAACTTCTCTACAAACAGCGGACGCTCAGGTCTCGGTCCCACCAGGCTCATATCCCCCATCAAAACGTTGAAAAACTGAGGCATCTCGTCAATACTTGTCTTCCTGATAAACCGTCCGATCGGTGTCACACGCGAATCGTGGGGCGTCGTCCATCTGCTCTTCTCCTCAGAAGGCGCCTGGACCACCATGGACCGGAACTTGTACATCTTAAAAGGTCTGTTATGAAGTCCCACCCGTTCCTGGCTGTAGATCAGAGGCCCCGGAGATGTCAGCTTAATGAGCGCAGCGGTCACCAGCATAACCGGCGAAAACAGCACAATCGCAGCAATGGCTCCGAAGATATCAACAATCCGCTTCATAATCGCATTGACCGGATCGGTCAGCGGTACGTGTCTGATATTGATAACCGGCAGCCCCTGTAAGTCCTCGGTATAGGGACGGGTCGGTATGATATTATTATAATCGGGAATAAATTTGGTATGGACGCCTGATTTTTCACAGGAAGCCACGATTTTTTCCAGATTTGCATATTCGTCTATGCTCAGCGTGATGGCGATCTCGTCGAGAGAGTTGAGCGCCAGAATCTCATCTAAATCGCTCACTTTGCCGATCACATGGATCGACTTATACTCAGTTCCCCATTCCTTATGGTCATCGAGAATCCCCTTGACCTGATAGCCCCACTCCAGGTTCTGCTGCACCCGGTCGATAAACCCTTCCGCGGCGCGGCTGTAACCAATGAGCAGAATATGCTTCTGATTATACCCCTTGGAGCGCATAGAATGAAGAGCGTAACGGATCAGATTCCGCTCCAGCGTTTCCAGTATAATATTAATCGCGAAGAAATAAAATACCATTCTCTTCGAAAAGTTCCAAAAGTACGGATTCTTGTTAAGAAGAAACAAGACCATGGTAACAAGCAGAAACCCGATCAGATTGGCCTTACAGATATTAGCGAACTCATATCGCCTCTGCTGCACCCGCTTCGGAGCATAGAGATGGAATATGCCGTAAAGCAGCAGATATCCCGGCACGATGATAATGAGCGCCGCAAAATAGTACTGCGGTGCCAGCAGCTTCTTCTCAGGGCTGAATAAACGGTTCCCCATAAGCAGAATGAACCATGCCAGAGCATAGGAGGCTATAATAACCAGCCCATCCAGCACGACATGAAACCCGTTCAGTTTTTTCTGATTGTCCTTTATCATAGCAGCAAAACCTTCCTGTCATACGACGAAAACCTGACTTGTCCATGATAATACGCAATAATTTCTCGTATATTATACATGATAATGTACCATGATGCCATTAAATAATTCTTAAATCGCCGTAAGTTTTTTAATCTGTTACAATTCACAGCCCCGCTGTAAGTCTCTGGCGTCCGGCTCTGCCGGTTTACGCGGCCTTTCCTGTTCCGGTTTCGGGCATAAGCACTTCTAAACGTGCAGGATTTTTCTAAAAGCCAGGAGTAATGCCCAAACTCGCTGCGCTCAAACAGGTGGGCATTACCCCTGAACGAAAAATTCTGCGCGTTAAGAAGTGCTAATACCCTGCAAAGTCACAGGAAAGGCCGCGTAAACCGGCAGAGCCGGACGCCGGAGACTTACAGCGGCGCCGTGAATTATTTTTTTAATCTTCTTTTGAGAAATTCCCACACATAGAGAAGCGTGCCGGTAAAGAGTTCCCATTCAATCTGCAGATAATTCCCGATATGTTCTGTCCGGAACGCCACTTTTTTACATGTACCAAGGGTTTTTATTCCCTCACAAAAGCCTTCCGCGTAGTCGGCGCCATAGCCCATTTTTTTGAAAAACAGGTATTTAATTCCTGTCCCGGCCAGGAGAAACGGCAGATTAAACAGCAGCTGAAGAAGCGGCATGTTCTTATAATTCAAATAAATATTGTTTCTTGCCGCCAGTTTTACCTTGAAGGAATTGTATTTGGAACCGCTGGTTCCGCTTCCCACATGGTAAACCTCTGCAGCCGGGCAGTATACGTTGTCATATCCGTATATCCTGGCCCGGTAGCCGACATCCACATCCTCTAAATAGGCAAAATGAGATTCGTCGAAGTATCCAATCTCCTCGAAGACCTCCCTCCGGTAGATCGCCGCTGCCGCACAGGCCGCAAACACACGGCACGGGCGTTTATATCCGGTAACCGGCTGTCCGACGCCTCTCTGGAATGCCCAGCCGGGCAGACTGTACATATCTCCCGCGTCGTCCATCAGTTCCTTGTGATACAGCTGGAGAATCCGGCTGCTCACTGAAAATATCTTCGGGGAACGCTCCATCATCCGGATCATTTCCCGGATGTAATCCGGCTTCGGTTCCGTATCGTTATTTAAAAGGATTACATAGGGCGTCTGCGCTTTTTTGATGCCAATATTAACCGCGCCCGGAAACCCGATATTATCAGGCAGGAACACAGAAGGAATTTCATGCTCCTTCAGCCACTCCACGCTTCCATCCGAAGATCCGTTGTCCACCACCAGAACATCAAAGTTCTTCTCACTCTGAGCCGCAAGAGCCGCAAAACACGGTTCCATAAACCTCAGCCCGTTATAGTTTGGAATAACGACTGTTACTTTCCTTGACATCTCATACCTCCAGCCGATAAGGCTCCCCGATTTTCTCCCTGCGCAGGTCGCGTAAAGCGAAGTTGGATTTGCGAAGCGTTAAGTTGGGATTGTAATACGGATCGCCATTCTTTAAGATATCCGGCCACTTGTCCGCAAACATCTTAATCTCCCGGTTAAACCGCTCCACCTTCTCAGGCGTGTCCTCGAGCCCCCGGGATTTGGACTCATAGTGATAGAAAAGTGCATACGGCGCGTATACCACAAGCTTCCCCAAAGACCGGATCTTCATGCAGTAATCGATATCATTGAACGCGACGGCCAGTTCCTCCGAGAAGCCGCCGACCGTTTCAAACAGCGATTTTTTGCTCATCATACAGGCCGCGGTCACCGCACTGTAATCCTGAGCACACATGGCCCGGTTGAAATAACTGCTCTCCGCCCGGTGAAGGCCGATGAAGGTATGACCGGCAATGCCGCCGAATCCCACGACCACTCCCGCATGCTGGATAGTATCGTCCGAATAGAGAAGTCTGGCTCCCGCAATCCCCACATCGTCCCTCTGGCAGAATCCCAGCATCTCCTCGATACTTTCGGGATTGATCAGCTCCGTATCGTTGTTCAGGAACAGGAGGTACTCTCCTGAAGCTGCTGTCACTCCAAAATTATTGATTGCGGAGTAATTAAATTCCCGCTCCCATGTAACCACATGCACAAAATCAAATTCCTTCTGAATCCGTTCGTAATAATCAAAGGTCGCCTGCTCCGTGCTGTTGTTCTCCACAATCACAAACTCCAGATTCTTATAGGTTCCCTTCTCGATCAGGGAACGCATGCACACATCCAGATCCGCGGCATGATCCTTATTGGGAATGATGACTGATACCAGAGGATTCCCGGTTATCTCGAATTTCGTATGGTAAATTCCGTAATCCACGCCCTTTTCCACGGACAGCGCCCGGATTCCCATACGCTCATAATGAGCCTGAATGGCCCGCGCCCCCGCCTCGAAGGCGTAAAGCTTGCTCTCCGGATTGCTGGAGGTGGAATTCTGATGGCAGCGCCAGTGATACAGTGCCTTCGGCACGTGGTATATCTTTCTGGCCTTCTCCGTACACCGGAAAATAAAGTCGTAATCCTGGGCTCCGTCAAACTCTTCTTGAAAGCCCCCGACCTCGTCTAATAATTCCCGGTTTACCACGAATAAGTGGCAGATATAGTTCACACTCGTCAGCAGATCCGGGTTAAAGTCAGGCTTGAAATGCGGTTCAAACAGTTCTCCGCCGTCGATATCCAGCTTGTCCTCATCCGTGTAGACCACATCGATCTCCGGATCACTGTTAATCGCCTTCACACACTCAAACAATGCATCCGGCGCCAGCGTGTCGTCATGATCGGCCAAAACGATAAAATCGCCCTTGGCCATATCGATGGCAGCGTTGGTGTTGCCCGCAATCCCCTTATTCTCTCCGAGAACAACGTAGCGGATTCTCTCATCCTTTAAGGCGTACCGCTTCAGCACCCGCTCCGCGCTCTCGCCTCTCGGACTTCCGTCAGCCACGCAGACCTCCCAGTTTTTGTAGGTCTGTGCCCTTAAGGAATCCAGCATGGCCGCCAGGTACCGTTCCGGCGTCTTGTAGGCGGGAATGACCACAGACAGCTTCGGCATATAATCGAACTCCACCGATTTCTGCGCCTCCAGCTCCTCGTCGCTCGTCTTCGTTAACTGGTACCATTCCGGATAATCGTAATCACTGTCAATTCCCTGAAGCTTGTGGCTTGATTTCAAAAGAAATGCTTTTAAGCCGTTTTCCCTCCAGAACTCTATGGCGGAATGAAACGTCTCCTTATTCATCATACTCTTTAACTTCGCATGCTTCTTATGAGCCGAGCTGTTGTGCTTCTCGATAATCTCCGTATTCAGCTTCACCTTCGATGTCTTTCCGTCACAGCGAATGATCAGGAAACGGTCCTCATTCTCATCTCTCACATAGGGAATACGAATATCGAAACCGAAATCCTTCTCATATACAGTCTTAAAATAGTTCTGGCTTACGTCGTCACGGCGCACCGGGACGTATTTAAATTCCACACCCTTCTGATTTTCATCCTGGACTTTGAATTCGGCCTTCGCCTCCGGGCTGCTGCCGATTACCCAGCCATTTAATACGATTGAATTTTCGCGGATACGCGCCACATCGATCTTATATTTCATACGTTATCTCCATCCTCTAAGGAAGCCGCGAAAAGCTCCGCGTCCCCGCATTTCTCCAAGTCGGCGTCTTCCCGGTCCGCGCCATCTGCTGCCGCAAAATTAAGTCTCTCCTCCTCAATGACGAGCGGCCGTTTCATCACCCTCGCATTGATGGACAGAATGTATTCCCCCATAAGGCCGATAAAAAAGATCTGCACAGACCCGAGGAAACACATGCCTATGAGCACCGGCGCCATGCCTGCCGGGAAACGGTCCCAGTACATCAGCTTCATGACCAGGTAGACCACGGCCACCACCATACTGATGAGAGAACAGATGCTTCCGAAAATAGTTGCCAGGCGGAGTCCCGCCTTCGTATAGGAAGTGATGCTTAACATCGCCGCATCGTAAAGCTGATAAAAATGATTCTTCGTCTCCCCTGCTCTTCGTTTCGGCTGTTCGTAGGGAATCTGCTTGATCTTAAAGCCGAGCTCCGCAACGATTCCTCTGAGGAATGGAGTCGGATCATCCAGATTGCGCAGCACTTCTATGAAGTCACGGTCATACAGGCCGGAACCGGTAAACTGCTCAATCTGCTCCACATCGGACAGCTTCTTCATCATCTTGTAGTAGCAGCCCCGCAGCCAGTACATCAGCCGGTTTTCCTTGCTGCTGGTCTTAATTCCTATGACAATTTTATATCCCTTTTCCCATTCGTGCACATACTGCGGAATCAACTCCACCGGGTCCTGGAAATCCGCCACCATCTCGATCACACAGTCGCCTGTGATCTGCAGCATCCCGTAATACGGAGAGTTAAACTGTCCGAAATTCCGTGCGTTAAAGATCGCCTTGATCTTTGGATTCTCATTGCACAGCTGTCTGATTAAGCTTCTGGTGCGATCCTGCGAGTCGTTGTCGATGAATACAAGTTCGTAATCGTACTCCGGAAGATCCTTCGTAAGCGTCTTTATGACCGCTTCGCTGATCGGTACGACATTCTCCTCCTCATTATAACATGGAATCAATACGCTAATTTTCTTCATCCTCGTGCTCCATTTCTCTCTTTATCATTTCCGTGATACCGCGGCGGAACGTATAACGCTCTTTAAATCCGCCCGTCATGGCCTCCATGCGGCTGACATCGGGCCGTATGGACAGTGCGCCCTCCTTTGCCTGTACAAAGGTGCCAAACTCCAGCGTACCGCGCCGCCCGGCAATCTCAAATATCTCTTCCACAAATGATTTCAAAACTCTCGTGTCACGGCTTGCGATATTGACCGCCGCGCCCTTTTCTGGCTCCTTCTCTTTCACCTGCTCATACAGACAGCCCACCGCCTCCACGGCATCATCGATGTACATAAAGTTCCATTCGTGGCGGCATGCGCTTAAGGCCACCCGGCCTCCGCGCGGCAGTTCTCTCACAAGCGTCGATATGATGGACCACGGGTGGTCGCCGTATCCATAAACGCTGAAAAACCTCAGATGACAGAAATTCATGCCGTACATTTCACAGATGGGAGCCGCCTGCCGGAAAAACTCCAGCTTTGCCTTCCCGTATTCATTGACAGGCCGGCATTCCATTTCCTCCGTCATCACACCCCGGCCTTCTCCGGCCGAAAGCCCGGCGTCCCCTTCGGCCGCTCCACCGCCGGGAGCCCCGGCCGAAACCACTCCATATTCCACCCGGGAGCCTGCATCCATGAACACACGGCACCCCAGGCGGTGTGCAGCCTCCACACAGGCCAGAGAGCCTCTTATATTTTTCGCCTGCACCTCCGGCGAATCAATCTCTTCCCGGTTCACCCCGCCCCAGGCGAAATGAAACCACGCATTCGCATGACCAATCTCCTTCACACAGTCCGCCGCCTCTTCCATGGTGCCGTATACGGGAATCAGATTCTCATGCACCGGTAAATCCTGTAATTTAGCCGATCCCGGCCGTACCAGAGCATAGACCCGGTCTCCCCGATCCAGAAACCACCGTGCCAGATGGCTCCCTAAAAAACCGGTTGCCCCGGTGATGACGATATTTTCCATCAATGCAGTTCTCTCCTTTGGTTATTCATAACGATTCAGCCGGGCATCTTCTTGTTTTCGAAATACACGAAAACAAGAAGCCCGGGCGTTCCGCCCTATGTCAGTTTGTATGGAAAAGTGCTTATACAAGCAAGCTTGCAACACACTTTTCCATACAAACTGCCGCACAGCAGAATCGTTACTGTAAATTCTCAATATGGCGGCTCCGCAGAGTCATAATTTCCACCTTATCCCCAAATCTTTCCTTTATAATTCCCGCAATCTCCTCCGTATATCCGGGAGCCACAATCAGAATACCGTCCACAGGCTCTTTCTCAAAATGATCCGGAGGTACGATGGGAATGTGGGAAGCCGGCGCAAAACGTCCCTGCTTAAACGGCGCCGAATCAATCATGTATTTCACACAGTCTTTCAAACCGGTGGTTGCCGCCAGAGTAAATCCCTGGTGGCTGGCTCCCCAGACTGCAAGTGTCCGGCCTGTTTCATCATATTGCTTTAATATGCGGTCAACTTCCAGTTTTAATGTTTCCCGGCTCGCCGCAAATCCGGCCACAGCGGAAGAAATCCGGGAATCCTTTTCAGCCTGTCCTGCTGCCGTCCCTTTCCTCACAACGACCGACAGCGTATCCCGGTTCACCATCTCTTCTTCCAGCACTACAAAGCCTGCCTCTGCAAGCACGAAGCGCAGGGTATCGAATGTATAGTAAGCGAGATGGTCACGAATCAGCTCATAATAACCGTCGTATTGCAAAATATATTCCAGACTCGGAACGGTCACAAGTCCCAGGCCGTCTTTTGTCAGATTGTTGTAAAGGCATTTCAGCATCCGGACCGGATTCACCTGATGCTCCAGGAAATTAAAGGACAGGAAGACGTCATAAGGCCCATGATATCCGGCTTCCTCATTCTCCAGAACCGTATTCTCCTCTTCCGTAAACTGCCTCCAGACCTTTAGACCGCGGGTCTTCGCCAGTTCCACCAGATCCGCTTTATGCTCGATGCCATAGACGTCCACGGGAAACTCCGTGAGCACGGATAAAAACTCTCCCTGGCCGCATCCGGCCTCTATAAATTTCTTTCCCTCCAGATGGTACTTATCAATCAGGGCCCTGTACTGCCTCCTCCGAAGATTTACCATGGTGGTAGAAAAACCGCCGGAACGGATCACGTCCTTATAATAGCCGACAGGCTCACAGTCAAACTGCACCAGACCGCAGAAATCGCACTGGTGCAGATGCAGGGAAATCCCTTTGTCCTCATCTCTTCCTTCCGCGTCAGGAATATCCTGGGCGGAGGCCGGCATGCCATCCAGAACAATCAACGGCCGTTTCGGAAGCGCTTTCCCGCATGCAATACAAATCTTATCTCTCATACCACAAAAACTCCTGCTTGTCAAATATTTTTCTGTTTATCATGCGCCGGAGGCAGCTGTTCACAGCCCCGTAAGCAGCCGCCGGATCCCCTCCTGAAAGGGTGTTTCCTGTCTCCATCCGGTCACTTCCATCAGCTTTTTCACATCCGGAATCAGGTTGGCCGGCCCTTCCGCGTTCTGAGGCCGTCTGCCGCAGCTGTAGCTGCCATGACATCCGCATGCCTCATACATCAGTCGGACATACTCTTTCAACGGCCTGGTCTCATCCGGCTCTCCCGCAACGTTAAAGACTCCCTCCGCGCCGCTTTGCCAAAGAGCAGTGAGAGCCTCCAGCAAATCGTCCAGATACAGAAAATTCCACATCTGCGTGCACTCTCCCAGAGAGAGATAACCTCCAGCCGGAAATGTCTTCAGACAGCTTTCCACCAGTGACCACGGATGGTCCCCGGGTCCGTAGACGCTGAAAATTCTGGCATGAATATATCGGAAACCATCTATCAGCTCCATCGCCTTTCTGCAGAAATCCACCTTCGCCTTTCCATATTCCGACACCGGATTTAAGGTCGTCTCCTCCGTCATGGCATCCTGGTGGATCCCGTACTCCGCCTGGGAGCCGCTAAACAGAAAGGTCCTGCATCCCAGTTTTTTCGCTCCCTCCAGCGCGTTTAAGGAGTCAGCCACATTCTTCTGCTGTACTTCGCGGTTCATCCGGTTCCCGCTGCCCGCGCCATCCCAGCCAAAATGAAAAAATGCCTCACACGGCACCAGTATCTCTTCGTCCAGGCGGTCGGCCTCCTGCAAATTCTTCTCGATTACGTGAAGGCGTTCCCTTCCCGTACCGAGTCTTGCGCGATTCTTCGAAGCGGGACGCACCACAGCGTAGACATCATGGCCCATTCCGATCAGTTTGTCAACCATGGGCGCGCCGATAAAACTCGTCGCGCCCGTCACTACAATATTCAACGATTAAAAATCTCCTTTATCAATCACTCTTACGCCGTTCTTACCGTTCTCCTGCCAAACGCTTACCGCTCTGTTCTCACGTGTTCCTCATTCCCGAATCCGTGGAATAATCATATTCTCATCCATCTCCTCCTCCGGAAGGAACGGTGATAAATCTTCCAGCGGCGGAGACACCATGGTTCCGTCCGGAAGGCGTTTCGCAGCTGATTTCGGTTCAAAATTCTGATCGCGGCTCACGAAAATCTCACAGATCACAGGGCCGTCCGTCCGAAGTGCAGTCTCAATGGCCGGTACCAGTTCCCCGTTATGGCACGCCCTGCAGTAAGGATAGCCGTAGGCGGCCGCCAGCTTCTCCATGTCCGGGAAGCTTAAGTCATGGCTGTCCACACCGATTCCGACGAGCGGCTCGCCAAAGAAATTCTTCTGCGTCTGGCGGATCGAATGGTAACCGCCATTGTTGATCAAAAAGATCTTAATGGGCATCCGGTGATGAATGATCGTCTGAAGCTCCTGAAGATTCATCTGAATGCTGCCGTCGCCGGTAATCAGGATAATATCACTGCTGGTGTCCTGCAATTCAGTATCCTGCGATTCAGCGCCCTGCATGCGGCCTTCCTGCGCACCGCCTTCCCGCACGGCCATACAGGCCCCGATGGCTGCCGGCAGATCGTATCCCATGGAGGCGATCGCAGAATTTGAGATAAACCGCTGCCCCTGTTTTATGATGCACGCATGGCCGCCGACCACACAGGCGGAACCGTTGCCTACGACGATAACCTGCTCCTCCTTCAGACGGCTGCTCATTTCCTTCATAAATGCATAGACATTGGCATCTTCCTCTTCCCCGTGGTCGTAATGCTTTGGAAGGACGACCGGGTACTTTTCCTTCCACATGCGGCAGGTATCCGTCCAGGTCATGCCCGGGAGGCCGGCGCCTCCGGCGAAAACAGGCTGCCCGTTCCCGTACTCCTCATCGAGTACCCGTTCCAGCTGTTCCAGTAAATCCTTCACGTCCGCATGGACCGCCATGTCGATGTGAACGGATGGCTTCTTCAGTTCTTCCGGATCAATATCGTTGACTATGGTATAGGCAGCTCTCGCCCATGTACTGTAATTATATCCCACCTGGCGGATGCTTAAGCGGCTTCCGAGAGATAATACTAGGTCACTGTTCTGTATGGCAAAATTGCCCGCACGGTCTCCCATGCCGCCGCCGCGGCCCGTATAGAGCGGGTGGTCATCCGGCATACAGTCCTCGCTGTCCCAGCCGGTCACAACAGGAACTCCAAGCTTTTCCACTACTCTGGAAAAGACTTCAAAGGCATGTCCGATTCTGATTCCGTTTCCCGCGTTGATAACTGGCCGTTGGGATTTTTTAATCTTTTCTATGATTACCCTGGCCGTTTCCCGTGTTACGGCTGGCGGAAGCACCTGGCGCTTCTCGCCCTGCCCTGCATTGTCGGCCTCTGTCTTCGAACCGGAAGGCGCAGCCCATCCGTCCCCTCCTGCTTCATAATCCTCCTGTGAAAAACCGATCAGTTCTTCGGTTTCAATATAAGCTCCCTGAACATTGAGCGGAATGTCAAGCCACGCCGGACCCGGGCGGCCGGAATAGGCCAGATAGATGGCCTTCTCCAGGCAGTAGCGAATTCTCATGGGGTCGATGACCATCTCGCTGTACTTTGTCATACAGTCGATCGCCTTCGTGATGTCAAACTCCTGGTCTCCCATGGCTCTGATTCCCACTCCCGACCACCTTGCCGTCGTGTCATATCGAACCTGTCCGGATAATACCAGCATGGGTATGGAGTCCAGCCATCCCCCCACGACTCCGGTGATGGCATTGGTGCCCCCCGGGCCTGTCGTAACACATACAGCCGCGATGCGGCCCTGAACCCTCGCATAACACTCCGCTGCGATGGCACACGCCTGCTCGTGATGATTATAGAGGCAGGTAAGCCCTTCCTGATGCCCCAGTGCATCATTTAAGTGCATCGCTCCGCCTCCGGTTACGGTAAATACCTGTGTAATTCCAAATTCCACAAGTTTTTGGGAGATGTAATTGGATACTTTCATTCGCATGATGGATTCTCCTTACATATAAGATAATAATTTAAGATACTAATTGTCTGTCTAAGTACTCATAGTACACCATGGTCACTAAACTCATGAAATACCTCGTCAAGTGTCCAGGTGTGCATTCGTACTAAGCTCGATAATACCTCGCTAAGTACTCATAGTATACCACACCCCTTATAAAATGCATATTGAAGTTTTTCTTACTTTTTACCCCCTTTTCTTACCAGTCTACTACCTGGTCGACAATCTGCTGCTGTTCGGAGCTGGTCCTTCTCAAGTAAATCCTCGTTGTCTCGATGCTTTCATGCCCCATTAAATCGGCCAGAAGCGCGATGTCTGAGAATTTCTCCAGGAAATTCTTCGCGAACCGGTGGCGGAAGGAATGGGGATAGACCACTTCCACGGGTATCCCGTAGCGGACAGCGAATTTCTTCAGCTGACCGGCGATTCCCCTGGTGGTAATGCGGTCTCCCGAACGGTTCAAGAACAGAAAACCGCTCTCGATTCCACGGTATTTAATCCACTGCATAGCCTCTTCCCGCAGGGCGCTCGGTATGTAGATCCGCCGAATTTTTCCGCCTTTCGAGTAGAGATCTAAGTAGCCCGTCTGCACATGCTCCGCCTTAATCTGAACCAGTTCGCTCACCCTGGCTCCTGTGGCGGCCATGAAACGGATAACAAAATACCAGAACCATTCCCCATCTCTTCTCAAGCACTCCTTAAAATACATATAATCTGCGTCACTGATTACATTTTCCAGATACGTCTTCTGTTGTACCTTGACAGAAGACAGTGCCAGTTTTTCCTTGCCGATTGCTTCCAGATAACAGTTTACTGCCCTTATCCGCAGATTCACGGTTTTCGGTTTGTAGTTTTCAAGCAGGAACAGCTTGTATTTTTGGAGATTGCTTTTCGTCACTTTTTCATACCGGCTGCAATACTGTTTAACCGCATATAGATAGGCTTTTATCGTATTGTCGGCCAGATTGCTTCTGCGGAGGAACCCCTCAAATTCTACATCCATCTCCATGTTCTGTTATCTCCTTCCATATCTGCCATCAACCCACACTTTCGCTACCCACCTAGCGTACGTTATAATCGCAGAGTAATGCAACTATGGATTTTCGGCCACGACAAATCAAAGCGAGAAAAAAGGAGAGAAATTTTTTATGAAAAAGAATTTAAAAATGATGGCTGTATTATCCGCTGCGGCAGTAATGACTGTAGCAGCTCCAGAGATGGGCTTAACCGCAGGTTCTTCCACTGCATACGCGAAAACAATCGGCTGGGTAGAGGAAAACGGTTCCTTCAAATATTATGAAGAGGACGATTACTTCTTAACAGACACCTGGAAGAAGCGCGGCGAAGACTGGTATTACTTAAACGAAGAAGGCGAAATCGCCACAAATGCACAGATTGATGAATATTACGTTGATGAAACCGGCAAACGGGTTATGGACCAGTGGATCTCCATTGAAAATGAAGACGCATGGGACTCCCCTGACGCTGCCGAGTACCATTGGTACTATTATGGAAAGAACGGCAAGGCCGTGATCTCCAGATGGCAGAAGATCAGCGAAAGCTGGTATTATTTCAACGAAGACGGACAGATGATGACAGGAAAGGTAGAAATCGATGATGCGACCTACTACCTGGGCGAGGCAAATGATGGCGTGATGAAGACTGGCTGGATTCAGCTGGAAAATGAGAGCGACGATCCTGAAATGACCCATTCCTGGTACTATTTTGACACAAACGGAAAAATGGTAGAAAATCAGGTTGATAAAAAGATCAGCGGCGACTACTATACCTTCGTAGACGGCGTGATGCAGACTGGCTGGTTCAAACTTCCAGTCAGCGAGCAGGAGGAAAATGCAACACCTTCCGACGCCACCGAGAATACAGCAGCAACCGTGGCCGGATATCAGTACTATGAGCCGGAAAATGGAAAACGCGTAACCGGATGGAGAACCATCGAGGGCGTCGAAGGCATCAGCCAGGAAGGCGAGCTCTATAACTTCTACTTCAAGAACGGAAAGCCATACCATGCAGAAAGCGGACTTCAGTTATTTACTGTAGAGTCTAAAAAATACGCGTTTAATACAAAAGGTGAAATGCAGACAGGTTTAAAGGTTGTCAATCTGGAAGGCGGAGAAGTTGCCAACTTCTACTTCGCAGAGGACGGCGTTATGAGAACCGGCAAGCAGGTTATTTACAATGAAGATTTAGATGAGAATCAGACATGGTTCTTCTATACCGACGGTTCCAGAAAGGGCCAGGGCTTCCACGGTATTCGTGACAATACACTGTACGAGTATGGTTTAAGAAAAGATGCAGACTCTGATTTAAGACTGGCTCCGATGACTTACGACGGAAACCAGTATCTGGTGAACACAAGCGGTTCCATCCAGAAAGCGTCCTCTTCCTCTAAATCCGCAGCAAAACCGGAGCTTGGAAATGGCTTTAAGGATTATAAAGATTCCAACGGCAAGACCTGGGTTGTTGACGTAAATGGTATCATTCAGTAAGATACAGAGGGTTAGATATAGAAAGTAACAAGAAAGAGTAATAAAAGTTTCATCCGTTCAAACCGGCAGGCTGCCTTCTATGGCAGCCTGTTTTTATGGTACCGGTCTTATGGAAACTTTTGGCGGTTTCGTTTTTAAGATACTCACTGCCTGCCTTTAGAGCCTAAAATAGAATGATTGCATATTTTGCTCTGTATTTAGAGCAATCGTGTTAACAAATCATAAAATTTCGCGTTTTTTTACAAAAAGACGATATTTCGCGTTACAATTTCATTTATTTTGCGTTATAAATATAGAAGAGTACTGCCATTTTGACAGGAAAAGCAAAAAAGGAGGACGCTATGAGAGAGCTATCCGTGTACTATTGTTCGAAATGCGGGTATTATGGATATTACCAGCTTCCTAAAAATGCGGTATGTCCCAAATGCTCCGTGGACATGGTACCCTTGTCCATCAGTTTTCAGGACTTTATGGATTTAAGCTGTGAAGAGCGGGACGATTTACTGTCGAAACAGATTATTTCTGCTTCTTCTCCTTATGTCAAGCGCCTGATGGCGCCGCACAAGGCTTATAATAACCGGGAGTTCATCGCCCGCATGAGCGATCGCATCGTCGAACTGGAAGCCGAAAATAAAAAGCTGAACGAAACCGTTGAATGGATGCATCAGACAATCTGGGATCTGGTGCGTAAAAACAAAGGAATAGAACCAGCCGGCAAGTCATCTCTTCCATCAGTTGATGAAAACTCCACCGACGGCACCGGTAAATCCGAAAATCCGGAATAGTGATAAGAGTGAGTATTATTGGGAGTGCGGGGCACTCCCCTTACCCTCTGTCACGCAATCCTGTCAGAACTTATGTAATGTTCGATCAGTCTGTTAAGCGTCTGATTCAATTTCGATATCACCCTGCGCAGCTTAACATTTTCTTCCATTAACCTCATATTCTCCATTTCCATGAACCTCATCTTTTCAGTATCAGTCATGTGGAAAACCCTCCTTTTTTTGCTTTTCTTGTAACCACTATAAGACGTTTCCGGCCGTTTGAAAAGCAAAACAAATCGCAATATTCGACAAAACGGCCCCCCTGCAAAAAGTCCGGAAACACCCGGTTAAGTCAAAAAAAATCAGCAGTACCATATGTATCCATTTTCTCCGAAAGGAAGTACCACATATATGAAAAATGATATCATTTACGATTTCGACAAAATTATCCGGATCGATCCAAATCCTCCTGCAAAAAATATACAGCAGGCCTGCTATGGAATGATTCCAAGAGCCTCCTACCGCCCCGGTGCCTTAAAAAACATTCTGGAAAACCGGTTTGAGAACAAACGAATCATACTCCACGCCGCCGGAGATGAACGGGTGATCAAAGAGGCGCTTTGGGTGCTGGGGGCGTGTGGGTATTTTGATGAGATTGTGATTGATGGGGAAGGGGGAGAGTGGTAGAGAGGGAGGTATGATGTGGTTTTGGGCAGATTAATTGATGTAGATGGTAATATGGTTTCTGATTGACTTTCTGATATGGTTTCTAAGTATACGTTCTGATACATCTCCTGATAAAGTTTCTGAGCATTTTCTGATCGAATTCCTGATATCGTTTCCGATGTATTTTCTGATCGAATTCCTGAAATTATTTTTGATGCATTTAAAGCTATATTTATCCCAAGCATTTGTCCTCCAGCAGAGGACACCCCTGGGAATCAAAAAAGAGGCCTTCTAACTCGGCCGCCCATCTGCTCTGTAACTGACTCAAATTAGATCGTCAATTAAGATTCCTATATTTTGTTTCAACATGTATACATTATATTTCCAAAATAGCTCTCCCTCCTGCCTCCACACCTGTTCCACTGCTTCTCTGCTTATTTTTCATTGAATATCAATTATTTTCTTATTTTATATGGTCTGTACGGTAATAGAACACAAAAAAATATTGTTGTATTCATTACTGTCCCCGTCTCCTGCCCTCAACATGCAGCCTTTCCACAGCATGATCGAAAAATACTCATATAAATTTTCTAAGGCAGCTGCCATCTGTTTTTGTAGCAATGATTATCCGTCAGATACGTCCAATCTGGTAATCAGTAAAACGACTGAAATGACTATTGTTCTGACTATTATTCTAACTACTATTCTAACTATTATTTTGACTATCATTTTCTATCTTTTACTCACGTTTCTAAACTTCACGCGGTGTGCAATTGTTTGTATTTTTCATTCAATTTTGTCCGTATATAGCATACATATGAATGTCCGTCAGTTCCTTGCAATTTACTTTTTATTCAGATATTTTTAAGATGATAATAAAATACTCCCGTGCGGCTGACGTGAAGCCCTCCTTCCTATATTTCCAGAACGTTGTACTTAGCCGGCTTCACAGGAGCCACGCCACTGATACAAATCAGGTGTTCATTATCAATCTCCTCCTGCATCATAGTGTCACGTTCAACATTGTTACTATAGATCATAAATGTTTTCATCTGCCTTCCAATATTGTTTTCATTTTGGTTTAGTTTTTTTATTCTGTTATTGACATAATCCAAAAAGTTTGATATTTTAGAATCAGAACATATGTTCGATATTAAGGAGGGAGACTTATGAATCATATAATCTATTGTCCGGTATGCCATCAACGCCTGTTTGACATAAAACCGCCGATCGCCGGAACCATTGAGATCAAGTGCCCGCGCTGTAAGAAAGTACAGCACATCCATTTAATCGAACCGGCTACTCTGAAATCAACTACAGAAAAAACTACCTAGCAAAGGAATGATTCATTACCAAATAGCAGGAGAAAACGAAAAGGCCCCAGTGCCGGACTCGTTTTCTCCTGTTTTATTTACACAAATAAGAAAGAAGGGGATCATCATAAACTATTACATCCGAATCGAACAGCAAAATATTCCTGTCAGTGAAGAAATCTATAAAATTTGGCAGCATGGAGAGCGAAAGGAACGTTATTTCAGGGAAGGGGATATTCGGAATGGCGTCTTCTCCTACGATGCTCTGGATGGAGAAGGTTTAAACGGAAGTGAACTATTTGCAGACGAAGACCGAAATCCTGTAGAACATCAGGCTGAACGCGACCTCCTGATAAATGTGTTAAAACAGGCATTAAACACACTAAATAACGAAGACAAAGAACTGCTGGCACTCATTTACTGCCAGGAAGAGTCGCTGCGCAGCATAGCACAGAGTACAGGAGTTCCATTTACTACGCTGCAGTATCGCCATAAAAAAGTTATTAAAAAACTAAGATTATTCTTCCAACATAAATTTTTATTATTGTGATAATACTGTAACCCATCAGCATGTCGAGTTCACCATTTACCGGTTGTTCATACGAAGGCAAAACCACGCCGAAGAAAAAACAATGTACAATGTCAGATTCTCGCTCACAGGTTTATTAAAACAGACCTGGCCGCTGGCACTCTTGTCATAAAAAGAGACGCAAACATAGCATCAGATGCCTCTCACGTATTCATGGCGACGCGGCTGGCAAGGTCTGTTTTCAGCCTACCTTAGCTGTTGATGTGACAGTACGGCTTATAAGAGGCTTATAAGAGGCTTATAAGTATTAATTAAGCCCTTCTATGCCCATCTGAATAATTATGGTGAATCCCAAGTTTACTATTGGCTTTGGCGATAACGCGCTCCGCAAAGTCAAATCCAGCAAGGCAGAAGCCATAAAAACCTTCTTCACTGTACTTGATAGCTGCACAGATTTGAAACAATACAATACCATATTCGAAATACTTAATCAGTTAAAAAGCACGAACCCTCAATCCGAATTCTATATGGAACACATGACTGCAGTGAAGCACAAATGGATTCCTTATGCCTGCATTTATATGTCGTATGCCTCTGATTCCAGTCTCCAGAATTCTTCTGGTTCCAGCTTCATAATTAAAGCAACTACCTTGTCAATAGCAGCCATACTTCAGCCCCGCGCAGCCATACATATCCGTCAATAGGTTTATCTTACGCAGTATCATCATAGCAGCCGAAGATGGCCGAGTCTTCCACCATATAAACTTATCCTTCTTCCATACTCTGCAGTATGTCATCGAAATTTTTGCCAAAAAAGTAAAGGCATCCTTTCATTTATTTTCTTACATATTTCCTTACACCATTCCAGGCGTAACAAATAAAACAGCCTATGGACTTCCACCACGAAAATCCCATATACCGGTATACCTTAAAAGTCATTTTCGCAGATTTGAATTTGCTCCCCGACTTTCCCTGACTGCTTAAGCGATACTTCAGCAATGGCTCATTGATCGCACAGGCATATTGATATTTTTGCAATATTTTCAGCCAGGTTATATAGTCCTCATGGCTGTCTTCGTGCTCCATTGGAAATTCCTCTGCCACCTCCCGTTTCAATAATACAGAAGAACAATTAATCCAATTCTGTTTTAGCATCATACCATATGTGATCGTCTCCCTCACGGGAATTTCTCTTCCAGTAAGGTTTCCATTTATGTCAACCAATTCCCGTCCCGTTGAACAGAGGACTTTCTTCTCTCTTTTTATCAGAGCCAACTGTTTGCTTAATTTCTCCCTCTCCCACCAGTCATCAGAATCCAGAAATGCCACGTACTCTCCCATTGCCATGCGTACCCCCTCATTTCTCGTCCTGGCTACCCCCATATTTCTATCATTTTTAACATAACGGATCCGCTGATCAGAAAGATATTGTTGTATCACTCTTTCCGTCCCGTCCGTCGCACAATCATTAAGAATAATTAATTCTAACGAAACATTCTGTGCAAGAACTGACTCGATCGCCTTTGCTATGAACTTTTCACAATTATAAGCAGGCATAATTACTGAAACAACTGGCTTTTCCATGTTAATACCTTTCTATATTTATTCATGTTAAATTATATCATCCTGGAGGGGATGGGCTCAACTTAAATTTTTGTGGAGAATTTATGAAGGAATGGGTGGGAGATTCCTATAAGCGCGATTATGGGAAGTACCCACGGAAAGGGCTTTAAATGGCTGATAACACGCAAGAAGGCGCCCAGACAGACTGTATTCGGGTTCTGCATTTTGTCTCCACTCTGAGCCGCGGAAGCGGTGTTATGAGTGTGATTATGAATTACTATAGGCATATAGAACGAGATAAAGTCCAGTTTGATTTTTTGCACTTTATTGCCTGTGAGGATTCTTATATGGAAGAAATCCGGGAATTAGGCGGAAAAATCTACTGCATTGACAAGCCAGGAAGTTCTTTTCAGTCCATAAAGCAGCTGAATTCATTTTTTCGGTTACATGCCGGAGAATATACCTGGCTGCATAACCATGAAGTGTATTTGACATTTTTGCTAAGTCCTATAGCTAAAAGATATGGATTGGAAAAGTTTATTGTTCACTGCCATGCTACGAAATACTCGGATAAGACGCTTAATGCAGTGAGAAATCAGATATTGTGTCTGCCGATTCGTTTTATGAAAGTAGAGCGATTTGCATGTTCAGAAGCGGCAGGAAAGTTCTTGTATGGCGAGAAAATGCTGAAAGCCGGGAAGGTTTTTATCATGCACAACGCGATAGATTGTGAGAAGTTCCGGTTCCGGCCTGAGGTGAGGGAACGGCTCAGGAAAGAGATGGGGCTGGATGGGAAGTTTGTGATTGGGCATGTGGGGAGATTTGAGAGGCAGAAGAATCATGAGTTTTTGATTGAAGTGTTTGCTGAGGTGAAGAAGCGGAGGCCGGAAAGCATATTACTATTGGTAGGACAGGGATCGCTGGAATCCAAGATAAAATATATGGTTGTTGAAAAAAATGTTGAAAAAAATGTTGTTTATTTAGGACAAAGGGATGATGTCGCAGATTTATTGCAAATAATAGATCTATTTCTACTTCCATCAAGATTTGAAGGACTTGGAATTGTACTCTTTGAAGCGCAGACAGCTGGAATTCAGTGTATGGTCTCTAATTACGTTCCGAAGGAGTCTTCGTTAGGAAATGTAATGTATCTGCCATTAAAAAATGCAAAGTTTTCCTGGGTTAATGGTGCTTTAAAAAAAATTAAAACTTTTGATAATGATCTTTTATCGCGTAGTATAGTTTCTGATAACGCAATTCAAAAAATGAATAAAAAAGGCATAACGCTTCAGCAACAGGCGAAAAAACTGCAGCGTTTGTATCTGGTTAATTAAAAATGAAGGTCCAAGTATTAATGTCCACTTATAATGGCGAAAAATATATTAAAACTCAATTAGACAGTATTTTAGCTCAGGATTACGAAGAGATAGACCTCCTTATCCGTGATGACGGTTCTACCGATTCGACGCGTGAGATTCTGAGTGCATATGCAAAAAAGTATTCTAGCATTACCTGGTACTCTGGGAAAAATATAGGGGTACAGAGAAGCTTTTTTGATTTAATTTTGAAAGCAAATTTAGAAAGAGACTATTACGCCTTTGCTGATCAGGATGATAAATGGTTGCCTGGGAAAATTAGCAGGGCTGTTTCTATATTAAAAGACTATTCAAAAAGTATACCTGTATTATATTGCAGTGACAAGGTAATTGTAGATGAAGAATTACAGCCAATAAAAGTTACTGTTAGTCGAGTAATGAAAAAAACAAGTTTTGGAAATGCGTTAGTACAGGACATGTGTACTGGTTGTACTGCTGTAATGAATAAGAAATTATTAGATATTATGCGTGTAAGAATACCAGAGTTTACAATTATGCATGATTGGTGGTTTTATCTAACAGCTACATGTTTTGGCGAGGTGTATTATGATAACGAAAGCTATATACTTTACCGTCAACATGGAAGCAATACTTCTGGTGCAATGATAAACAAAAACAATTTATTCCGTTATAGACTTCAGCAGTTATTTAAGCCTAGAGGTGAAATTTACTATCAAGCGTCTAATTTTTTAACAGTGTTTGGAAATAATGATTTGTCTTCCAATAACCAAGATATCGATCTTCCTAAGATATCGATAGAAAACATGAAGCTTATTAAGGATTTACTTAAATCGCGTCAAAAATTCTTATACCGCATAAAGCTTACACTAACCTCAAAGTTATACCGTCAGAAAGTACTAGATAATATTATACTAAAGTTTATTATTTTAATTGGCAAATTATAAGAGAGAGTTTAAATGAAGATACTTTATTTTTCCCCGTTGGCATTTCATGATTTAAAGCAACGCCCCCAAGAAATTGCAGAGGCATTATCAAAACGACATGATGTATGGTATATAGAGCCAACCATTAGTTATATTGGCACTCTTAAAAATAGAGCACTTAGTTGTTATACAGACAGCTATGATATATCTCCTACACTGCATATACTGAAACTGGATGGGCGATTTTCGCTTCCACTTCGTATGCAGTTTATGGATCCACTACGTATAAATACAATATTCGAAAGAAGACAACTTTCTAATCTTCTGAAAACATGTGATATGATCTGGATTGGTTATGAGGTATGGCAAAGACTATTACCTTTAGATGTGTCTAAGATGCTTGTATATGACAAGATGGATGATAATGTTAAATTATCTTCTGATAGTATCATAAGGAAATATCTTACTAATTGTGAAAAACAATTACTAAAAAAATGTAATCTAATTTTTGTAACAGCCCGGCAATTTCTTGATCGAATGCAGGCATATTCTAATGTGTACCTTGTACCAAATGGTTTTCAATATCTGCAGCCAATGCATGCACAACAAGTATACCGTACCAGTAGAAAAGTATTTGGTTATATAGGAAAAATTAGTCATTGGTTTGATACTGAGGCCGTAAAAAGATTGGCTGTTGCGAACCCCGATTGCGACATAATTCTGGTTGGACCATGTGATATTTCCAAATGCAAGATGCCAAATATAAAATATACAGGTACAGTGCCTAAGGAAGAGGTGCCTGACTGGATTTGTTCTTTTGATGTCTGTCTTTATCCTTTTAAACAAACAGAACTGTTAGATACAATTAATCCTGTGAAAATATATGAGTACCTTGCCTATAATAAACCGGTACTTGCTGTAAATAGCAACGAGATACAAGAATTTAAAAAACTAATATACATATACGATACTTATGATGAAATGGTCTCTATGTCTCATAAAAAACTGAACGTTCCGTTTAAGTCTGAAGTAGAATATAAAAATTTTCTGGAACAGAACAGCTGGATCACCAGAGTAGAACAAATAGAACAAATAATAAACGAAGTTAAGGAGTCTTAAAATGAAAAAAGTTATGTTAGTTTTTGGAACTCGCCCGGAAGCAATTAAGATGTGTCCTTTAGTAAATGAACTAAAAAAAAGAGCGTCTGTGGAAACAATTGTATGTGTAACCGGTCAGCATCGTCAGATGCTTGACCAGGTTCTGGAGGCATTCAAAGTTAATCCTGATTATGATTTGGCAATTATGAAAGATCGCCAAACGTTGTTCGATGTAACGATTTCTATACTTGAAAAAATCAAACCTATTCTGGAGAAAGAAGGACCGGATGTGGTGCTAGTCCATGGAGATACCACTACTACTTTTGCAACTGCCCTGGCAGCTTTCTATCTTCAGATTCCTGTAGGACACGTAGAAGCCGGGCTTCGAACGTATAATATTTACTCCCCCTATCCCGAAGAGTTTAATCGCCAAGCTACCGGAATCGTATCTCAGTTTAACTTCGCTCCTACAGAAAAATCTAGGCAAAACTTATTGAAAGAAGGTAAGGTAGAAGCTAATATTTTTGTCACTGGTAACACTGCTATTGACGCGCTGAAAACGACAGTACACGAGAAGTATACTCATCCTGAACTGGACTGGGCAGAGGGAAGCCGGCTGATTATGCTTACAGCACATCGAAGAGAGAATTTAGGCCAGCCGCTTCATCATATGTTCCGGGCAATTAAGCGGATAGTAGATGAGAATTCAGATATTAAGGTTATTTATCCAATCCATATGAACCCAGCAGTACGTCAGGCAGCAATGGAGATTTTGGGGGGCGATGAACGAATTCATATTATTGAGCCTTTGGATGTTCTGGATTTTCACAATTTCTTATCACGATCCTATCTAATACTGACAGATAGTGGTGGAATTCAGGAAGAGGCCCCTTCTCTTGGTAAGCCTGTCCTTGTCATGCGAGATACAACAGAACGACCAGAAGGTATCACAGCAGGAACCTTAAAACTGGTTGGAACTAGTGAAGATACGATATATAAGGAATTCAACTTATTATTAAATAACAATATAGAATATGAAAAAATGAGTCATGCAAGCAATCCTTATGGGGATGGATTTGCATGTAAAAGAATTGCAGATATTTTAGAAAGTCATTTGTAAATTACTCATAAATGGAGGCAAAAGTGAAGCTGTTAAATGAACTATATGCATACCGTGAAATGATAGTTAGTTTAGTTCGAAAAGATTTGAGAGGTCGCTATAAAGGTTCAGTCTTAGGCTTTTTATGGACTTTTATTAATCCCTTACTGCAATTGATGGTATACACTGTTGTTTTTTCCGTTATTATGCGAGCGGGTATAGATAAATTTTATTTGTTTTTATTTGTGGCATTGGTACCTTGGATATTTTTCAGCTCTGCTATTACCGGAGGCGCAACTTCAATATTAAGTCAGCAGGATATGGTTAAGAAGATTTATTTTCCACGGCAAGTATTACCCATCTCTTATGTTACCAGTTCCTTTGTAAATATGCTTCTTTGCTTTCTCGTTATTTTTTGTGTACTAATTATAACTGGTTTTGGTATCAATTTAAACGCATTGCTTTATCTTCCGGTGGTCATGATAGTAGAGTATATTCTGGCGTTAGGAATTGGATTGCTTTCAGCAGCATTAACAGTATATTTTAGAGATCTGGAATACATTTTGGGAATTGTAACTATGGCTTGGATGTACCTTACGCCTGTCATGTATTCTGTAGATTTGGTACCAGAACAATTGCTTCCAATTTTTAATTTGAATCCTATGACACCAATCATAATTGTATACAGAGATATTTTATATTATAAAACCATTCCGCAGATTTCCACACTTTTACATGCGTTTATACTGGGGCTTCTTATGCTTTTAATAGGCAGTGCTGTATTTTCTAAGTTGCAGAGAAACTTTGTGGAGGAGTTATAAATGGAACAGAGTAATGTAATAGAAGTAAAAAATGTAAAAAAGAAATTTAAAGTATTTTATGATAAAGGAACTAGTTTAAAGGAGAAACTACTGTTTCGAAAAAGAAACTACTATGAAGAACGTTGGGTTCTGAAAGGGATTAGCATAAATATTAAAAAAGGTGAGGCTGTAGGACTTATCGGAAAGAATGGCTGCGGTAAAAGTACTACACTGAAACTAATAAGCCGTATCATGTATCCCACAGAAGGAAGCATTGAGGTAAAAGGACGAGTATCTAGTTTACTGGAGTTAGGCGCAGGTTTTCATCCGGATATGAGCGGCCGTGAAAATATTTACACCAATGCATCGATTTTCGGACTAACTAGAAAAGAGATTAATGAACGAATTGATGATATTATAGCTTTTTCTGAGTTAGAAGAGTTTATTGATAATCCGGTAAGAACATACTCTTCTGGTATGTATATGAGACTGGCCTTTTCAGTAGCAATTAATGTTGATGCAGATATTTTATTAATTGATGAAATATTGGCAGTAGGAGATGTCAGCTTTCAGGCGAAATGTTTTGAAAAGCTGAAAGATATCAAGATCAGCGGTACTACTATAGTTATAGTATCTCATTCAATGGGGCAGATCGAGCAGATCTGTGATCGATGTATCTGGATTGAAAATGGATTAATTAGAGAAGAAGGTATACCTAAATTTGTCGACGATCATTATTTAACCTTAATGGAAGAAAAACGTTTGGATCGGATTGAAGAGGAGAAGATAGCCAAAAAGGGAAAAAAAGCTGAAGAATCAGTAGTCACAATAACTGAAGCAGAAACGAAAGAAGATGTTAAAAGTTTACCGGAGCTTCCTGAATTTTGTGGACCTAAAGCTGTACGAAGAGGAAATAAGGTTGTTGAGTTTACAAATGTTTTTATTAGGAATTCCAGTAATGATATTGCTGAAGTTTTTAGAACCGGAGAAACTATTATTATTGAAATGACTTATATCAGCCATCAGTCACAGGTATCTACTAATTTTACAATTGGTATTACCAGAGATGATGGTGTATATTGTTATGGATCCAGCATATTGCTAGATTCCAACCATGTTATAACTGCAAATGAAACAGGAATCACACGAATTATCCTTGAAAATAATACTCTGCTGCCGGGAAAATATTATTTGGATATTGGCGCTCAAAATGCCGATTATTCACCTTATGACACAATCTGTAGCGTTTCTGAGTTTCGTATTACATCGCCGGTAATTAATGAATTTGGAATCTTAAGTCTAAAACATGTCTGGGAAGTTGATGGAATAAAAATAGAAAAAGCGGCTCATTAGGACTATATAGAGAATGGAGGAAATGATTTGAATCAATTAATTAATAGTGAAGAATACTGGGACAAGCGTTTTCAGACTGATTGGGATAAATATTCTGGAGAAGAACAAACAGAATTTTTTGCCGAAATAACCTGCCGTCTTCTTCCTGCCTGGTTAGTAAAATCTATACGCATGAATAAATATATAATTTGTGATATGGGATGTGCTTGTGGAGAGGCTGTAAATATACTGTCACAATATTTAAATACGAAAGTATGTGGTATGGATTTTGCTAATAGCGCCATAGAGATTGCGAAAAAAAAATATCCCATCTATCAATTTGAACAGGGTGATATTTCAACTCTGGATACAGGAAAAAAAATTGATATAGTTTATTGTTCTAATGTGTTAGAGCATTTTTATACGCCATGGGATATGGCTGAAAAGATGGCAATGGTCACTAAGCATTATCTTATTCTACAAATGCCTTTTCGGGAACAACTTACTATTGATGAGCATTTTTTTAAATTTGATACAAATATAATTCCTTTACAGATTGGTGAATTTACATTGGTGAATCTGGAAACAGTAAATGGAAGTGAAATTCCGGGTACGCTTTATCCTGACCAGCAAGTTTTGCTGGTATATTCTTCACATAAGGAGGATATTATAACTGCAAGAATTGATGATATCTACAAAGGAATAAAAAATTCTGATTTAATTCAATGGAATAATCAAAAAAAGGAAATCGAAGAATACTATAATGTTCAGATAGCAGAACTTAAAAATACACTAGAAAAATTAAATACTGATTATTCCTTAGTAAGTGATGAGTTCAACAAACGCGGATTATTAATTGAGACCTCCTCAAAACAGCTTACAGATCAAATCAGAACAAATAGTTTACTTCAGGAGGAAATTCAAAACCAGAAGAAATTAATGACCTCTTTAACTCAAGAAAACAATGAGACCATTGGTAAACTTACAAAGGCAAATAGTTCGCTTCAAGATGAAATTCAAAGTCATAAAAAAAAGTTGGCTACTTACGCTGAAAAAAATAAGGAGATTGCAAAGGAACTGGCAGAATATAGAAATAACTATAATTTATTAAAGGAAGAAATTAAAGATCTAAAAAGCATAAAAGAAAAATATGCTACTCTACTTTTAGAAAAAAAACAGTTAGATAAAGAGCTTCAAAATAAAGAAAGTATTATTCATAGAGCAAAACAAAAATGTGTTTATATGGCTTCTACCAAAACATTCCGTACTGTTCATTTTATGTTTCGTCTTAAATATCAATTTTTGAAAGGCACGAAAGATGAAAGGAAGAGTTTCGGTAAATGGTTGAAATCTGAACTCTGTCAAAAAGGCGGTGACTCTGAGCGCAGGTATAACCCAATTTGGAATGTGATAAGTATTCTTGATGAAGTTAGTGGAGCTAAAATAAATTCTACTCTAAAGGTGACTGATGATATAATGCTTAGCAATGCTCCTTTAGCAAAACATCTTCAAGAAGAGCAACAGCGTTTGGTATCAAACATAGATTTGAATTCAAATGAATATATGGCTATTAAGGAAGTACTGAATTCTAATAAGGATATGAGGATTATGATATATCCGCATGTTGTATATTGGGAACCTTTACAGACTCCACAGCAGTTGTTGAAGGCCTTTGCCAATAATGGCTGGTTATGTTTTTTTTGTGAGCATCCGAGCCTTCAGAATATTTATCGGGAGGCTTATCCTGGTCTATTCATAGTGCATGAAAAGGAGTTATTGCAGGCTATAGATAACAGAGAGGTTTTTGTTCTCCTAACCTGGTTAGGTTCGTTGTCGTTCATCAATCAAATTGCCAACAAGCAAATATGGTACCATATACTGGATAAGTTGGATCTGTTTCCATATTACGATAAATATTATGATAAATTACACACTACAATAGTTCGGCAAGCTTCTTTTGTGAGTTATGTGGCTTCTCCGTTGTTAAACTGCTTGGAAAATAGAAGGGACCCTATTTATTTACCTAATGCTGTTAATCCAGAGGATTTTTTAAATATACATAATAATTATGTTCCAGAGGATATGAAGCCAATACTTTCTAAAAAACATAAAATAATAGGATATTATGGATATTTAGCCGAATGGCTGGATTATGAATTAGTAAGAGAACTCGCAGCTGCCAGACCAAATTATGAATTTGTTTTTATCGGTAAAGCAATTTATGATACATCAGAAATTGATAATCTCTCCAATGTCCATTTGCTGGGTTTAAAACCATATAAAGAATTATCAGATTATGCGAAATATTTTGATGTAGCAACAATTCCTTTTATTATCAATGATAAAATGGATTGTGTATCACCAATTAAATTTTTTGAGTATTGTGCACTTGGTCTTCCTGTAGTTACCTCCTCCATGAAAGAAATGGATAATTTTGTATGTGATTTTATAGCTTGTGCGAATGGTGTTGATGAGTTCTTATTTTATTTAGATAAAATGGTGACAAAAGAATGCCACGATTTAGCCATTGAAAATGGACCATTAATTGCATTGCAAAACACTTGGAATTCTCGCATTAAAATTATGGAAGATGTTTTTAATCAGGAATTGCAAAACATTCTGAACTCTGATTATGAAAATTTTGATGTCATTTTATTGGGAGTAATAGATTTCGATTATCGATATCAGAGGCCGCAGCATTTTGCAAGTCGTTTTGCAGAAAATGGGCATAGAGTGTTCTATGTAAATGCCAACCATTTTAATCCGGATTCAGTAGTTAGAATATGTAATGATTTATATGTAATTAATATATATAATGATCAGTCGACTGCAATACATTTGACTGATTGGCATGAACAGTTATCATTACTTCATGAAAAATTAGATAAAATAATGAATACTTATTGTATACGTGATGCAGTAGTAATTGTCGATTATCCCAATTGGATTTTTACGGCTGAACATTTAAGAAATTTGTATGGATTTAAAATAATAACTGATTACATGGATGATTTCACTGGTTTTTTGAATCCAGCAGAAAGTTTAGTAAAAGAAAACTGTAAGAAACTGTTAGAATTATCTGATTATGTTGTTGCCAGTTCTGAATTTCTTTATGATATAGCAAAAAAATTTAATAAAAATATTGAGATCATTAGAAATGGAACCGAGTATGCACATTTCCATAAGGCGGCAGTTGAACATAAGAATGAAAGAAAAATTATTGGATATTATGGTGCTGTTGCTGAATGGTTTGATTATTCAAAGGTAATTTATGTGGCTCAAAATATGCCTGACTGTGATGTTGTAATTATTGGACGTGTTACAGCAGGTGAAAAACAGTTGTCCAAATATAACAATATTAAGTTACTGGGTGAAATACCCTATAATGAATTACCGAAATATTTAGAATGTTTTGACGTCTGCCTTATTCCATTTGATACTTCAACGGATTTAATAAAAGCTACTAATCCGGTAAAATTTTATGAATATCTTAGTGCTGGAAAAAAAATAGTTGCAACAGATATTCCTGAGCTGGAACCCTTTAAGGACAAATATGTTTATTTATCAAATGACAACCATCAATTCCTTGAATACATTAAAATTTGTCTGGAAAATAAAGATTGCTTAGCTAACGACACTGAAAAAATGGCATTTGCATTAAAAAATGATTGGCAGATTAGATATGAAAATTTTTATGAAGTATGTAGGCGTGCTGTTCCTAAAGTAAGTATTATAGTCTTAACCTATAATAATCTAGAGATAAACAAAATATGCATGAACAGTATACTTCATAATACGGCCTATGCCAACTATGAATTAATTGTGGTTGATAATTGTTCTACAGATGGAACCACAGACTATCTAAGAACTTTGGAAAGGGACGATGCCAGAGTAAAGTTGATTTTGAACAAAGAAAATAAGGGGTTTGCAGGTGGTAACAATGTTGGAATAAATGCTTCTTCTGGAGAATATGTTTTGCTGCTTAATAATGATACAGTCGTAACAAGAGGCTGGATTACTGCAATGGCAAAGCATTTAGAGAACAATTCAAAGCTTGGTATGTGTGGACCTGTTACTAATTCTATTGGTAACGAAGCAAAAATAAAGGTTAATTATCATTCTGTAAAAGAAATGTACAGTTTCGCTTATCGTTATACGACTGATCATCTCAATTCCGAATATAAAAATCCTAATGTTCTTGCATTATTCTGTACTATGATAAAGCGAAATGTTATTGATTCCTGCGGTCTATTAGATGAAATGTATGAAATTGGTATGTTCGAAGATGATGATTATGCAGAAGCAGTAAAGCAAAAGGGCTATGAGTTAGCTATCGCAGAGGATGCATTTATTCATCATTTTGAAGGAGCTTCCTTTAAAAAGTTAGAGGATAAAAAATTTCATGATATATATGATCAAAATAAAGAACGTTTTGAAAAAAAATGGGGTAAAAAATGGACAATGCATAAAAAACGTAAAGGGATTACTTGGGACACAAATTCAGAAGTAAATATTTTGTAATTACTAATTGGGGACTATTATAATAGAGGTGAGGTTATATAAAAAATAATAATAAAGCAAATTTAAGTATTTATTGAATCAAAAATAAATGATATAGGTCTTTTAAATATAGATGTAGATCTCTATAATTAAGCTTCCTTCTGATCATATAAGTCCCAGAAAAAGATGTTGTACTGAAGAGTTATGGAGATAATCCATAACTCTGAATTACGGCATATATGAAGGAGAAGTCATCTGTATAATAAAATTTAATATTTTACTTATAATTTTAGATAAAATATTTGTGAATGTGTAACCATTAGCCATGTCAGTCAGAAGGGTGAGTATTAATTAAAAAGGAGCCTTACATAGATGAAACTATCTCAACACTTAAAAAAAATAATAGCGCTATTAGTTTCTTTATGGATTGTTTTATGGATTATTATAATACAAATTAAAAGAAATTACGACTCAATTATAGATGGGGACTGTCTCAGGCTTGATGGTATCCTAACCTATTTTATAGCTTGGATTGCAGTACTCCTTATATTTCGATGGTTTAAAACACATAGTTTTAATACAAGAAATATAAGTATTTCTGAATGTAAACTAGTATTAGTGCTATTTCTTATTGTTTTTTTACCTCGCTATATACTAATATCTAATTTTTCTGTTTTGCAGATCAGCGATTATGAGGGGTATTGGGAAATATCACAGGCGTTGTTTAGGGGATATCCAATTTCAGATGAACTAAAAAATTATATGGCAACAGTAGCTGTGAATCAATTATTGATATCTAAAATTTTTTCTATAAGTTACTTAATATGGGGAAATAATGTTTTCGCTCCTCTTATGCTTAATATATTTTTCACATTTTTATATACATATTTGTTTTACAAAATATGTAATAATTTTGTAGGGCAAAAGTTATCTTTTATAGGTGCAATATGTTTAGCCGTTTGGCCAGAAAATATATTAAATTCTGTTTACATGCTATCTGAACCTATGTTTTTAGTATTTCTTTTTAGCGGAATATTATTTTACATAAAATGTAAAACAGCATTCACCCATTATAAGTGGCTATTTATAAGTTTATCAGGATTATTTTTAGGATTATCTGAACAACTACGATCCATTACAACTATATTTATAATAACTTTTGCAATTTTGATAATCTGCAACATAGAAAGCAAGAAAAAACTTATGGATGATATTCTTCAACTAGTTGTGATGTTAGTTTTCTATAACCTAGTAAAATACGGATATCTGTATTATGTAAAACAACTGTTAGGAGGAATGTCTACGCCCACCTTTGGCTGGCCTTTATATTTGGGAACGGATATTACAAATTGGGGATCATGGTCTGAAAAGGCAGCGCTTACCTTAACCCAGGTCAGAAATAGTAATTCTGTTGACAATGTGCAGAAAGAAATGTTACAAAAAGCTCTTATTAATATATCTTCATATGATTTAAAAACTATTATAAGATTAGTGCTTGAAAAAATGTATATACTTTTAGGACGTGGAGATGGTACATATAGAGATTTACAATATATTTTTGTTAATTCGCCTGAACAAATTTTAAGTGGTAACATACCAGCCATTATCTGGAGTTGGGGGAGTTTATCCAATATAATTTATCTGGTTCTTTTAAATACTTTTCTTTTGTCAACTGCATTAAAATCATCAATAACAGATAAATTGTTTTTTCAATTGCCATTTTGTGGAATTATGCTTCTCCATTGCCTTATCTATATAAGTCCCAGGTATCAATATCCTCTTTTACCATTATTATTGGCATGCAATATGATTAGCTTAAATTCAATTAATAGCACAGAAAATAAGATATTTAAGTTTCACTTACCAGGAGGTAATAAATGCGTTATAGCAAAATAATTTTAGGAGCTGGATTATATGGCTTATATTCCGCTAATGCATTAGGGAAAATGTGCAATAAAAAAGAAAGGGTATTAGTGCTAGAACATGATCCAACCCCTTTTCGTCGAGCAACTTACATAAATCAAGCTCGCGTACATATGGGATACCATTACCCACGATCCTATTCAACAGCTATAAAATCTGCTCACTATTTTAATCGGTTTATGGAAGACTATTCTTTTTGTGTACTAACAAAGTTTGATCAGATTTACGCAACTTCTGCAGATTTTTCTTGGACGAATGCATCGCAATTTAGAAATTTTTGTAAAAACACACAAATTCGGTGCGATGATGTTAATCCCGACAAATATTTTAATCCAGGAATGTGCGACGGTGCGTTTATGACAGAAGAATATACATATGATGCTGGTATACTAAAGGAATATTTGCTAAATCAACTGTCTAAATTTCCTAACGTAGAAATTTGTTATAATGCAAGTATCTCAGAAATAATTAAACAAGATACATATTTTAAATTAATTATGAAAAATGGAACTACATATGAAACTGATTTTTTGTTAAATGCTACTTATGCTTCTACAAATCAAATTAGCAGAATGCTAGGATACGAACCTTTTAAAATCAAGTATGAATTATGTGAAATTATTCTGTGTAACGTAAATGAAAAGTTAAAAAATGTAGGAATTACTGTTATGGATGGACCATTTTTTTCTATTATGCCATTTGGAAAAACTGGTTATCATTCATTAACTGCCGTGACTTTTACGCCTCATATTACCAGCTATGAGGCGGTACCCACTTTCGACTGTCAAAAACGAAGCGAAGAAAAATGTTCTCCAAAACAATTGGGAAATTGTAATGACTGTCCTGCTAAACCAGAAAGTGCTTGGCCATTTATGTCTAGTTTAGCAAAAAAATATTTAAAAAAAGAGTATGGTTTTGAGTACTCCCATTCCCTTTTTTCCATGAAACCAATTTTAAAGGCTTCCGAAATTGATGATTCAAGACCTACTGTAATAAAACAGTATTCTACAGATCCTACTTTCATCAGTGTATTATCAGGAAAAATTAATACGGTCTACGATTTAGATGAGGTGCTTAACAATGCTACTAAATAAAGAAAAAAATTTTATATCGGCTGTTGTATATGTCTATAATCAAGAAACACAGATATATCGTTTTCTTGAATTAGTTAATGAGACTCTTCGTAATAGTTTTGAGAAGTATGAAATTATATGTGTAAATGATGCATCTACAGACGGAAGTATAAAAGAAATAAAAAGATATGCCTCTACGGTCAAAGGGAATGTAATCAGCATATTAAATATGAGTTTTTATCAGGGACTTGAACTATCAATGAATGCTGGCGTTGATCTGGCTATTGGGGATTTTGTCTTTGAATTTGATTTACCACATGCATCATATTCTTCTAACCTGATTATAGATGTTTACCAGCGTTCTCTACAAGGCTATGATATCGTCGCAGCCGCACCACTTCATGGGAAACGCACATCTTCAAAAATATTTTATGCTGTGTTTAATCGTTTGTCTCACACTCAGTATCTTCTGCGTACAGAATCTTTCAGAATTTTGTCACGACGCGGAATTAACCGGGTTCATTCTATGAGCAGGACAATTCCATACCGGAAGGCTGTTTATGCAAATTGTGGTTTAAAGACAGATGTAATTACATATGATAATGAGAGCTATTCGTCGTTTCAAGATAAAGATACCCTTCATAAGCAAAAGGATACTGCTTTAGATGCTATGATACTTTATACAGATATTGCATACCGTTTTTCTATGGTCTTTGCTTATATTATGATGTTTATTACTACCCTTACAGGAATTTATACAGTTTGCATTTATATTGGCGGACGTCCTGTAGTTGGTTGGACAACTACTATGCTTTTCCTGTCTTTTGCTTTTTTGGGTCTCTTTGTAATATTAACAATCATCATAAAATATATGTCCTTAATACTAAAAATAAATTTTAATAAACAAAAATATATTATAGAATCCATTGAAAAAATCACTAATTAAAGAGGATCTGCTATATGAAAACGATGTTAGTTGGTTATACAGGCTTTGTTGGTTCCAATTTATCCTGCCAATATGATTTTACAGAAAGGTATAATTCTAAAAATATTGAAGATGCATATGGAAGTAAACCTGATTTATTAATCTATGCTGGAATTCGTGCTGAAAAATATCTTGCAAATCAAGATCCCAATAAAGATTTGAGAAATATTGAAAATGCTTTTTATAATATTCAGCAAATTCAGCCTAAAAAGCTAGTATTGATTTCTACTATTGATGTTTATAAAAGCCCAATAAACGTTAATGAGGATACTCCCATAATTTCTGAAGATTTGCAACCTTATGGAGCCAATCGTTATTATCTGGAACAGAAAGTTAGAGATGATTTTCCAGAAACTTTAATTATTAGACTGCCAGGCCTCTTTGGTAAAAATATAAAAAAGAATTTTATATATGATTATATACATTATATTCCGTCCATGATCCAAAATGAAAAGTTTGGAAAACTTGCAACTGTCAGACACGAACTTAATAACTATTACAAATTGCAGGATAATGGATTTTATAAATGCAGTGACATATCTTGTGAAGAAAAAGAAGCACTTAAAACTATTTTTAAAGAACTGGGATTTTCTGCACTTAATTTTACGGACAGCCGTGGTGTATTTCAGTTCTACAATTTGAAACATCTGTGGAATCATATTAAGTATGCATTAAAAAATGATCTTTATCTTTTAAATTTAGCCACTGAACCAATCGGCATTGCGGAGTTATATCATTATTTGGAAGGCAAAAAGTTTCAGAATATAATATCAACTAATCCACCTTATTATGATTTCAAGACTAAGCATGATACACTTATGGGCGGTAAAAGAGGTTATATTTTTGATAAGGATAATGTTTTAGCCGAAATCAAAACATTTATACAGGAGCAATCATGTTAAAATTATCAATATCAAATATTAGTTGGGATTCAAAATACGATCAGGTGATTTACAAATATCTTCTTGATAATAATATTCAGGGACTTGAAATAGCACCTACCAGAGTTTTTCCAAATAATCCATACGAATGCGTAAAAGAAGCACATGATTTCAAAGAGTATTTATCAAAATCCTATCATTTGAAGATTTCCTCTATGCAATCTATCTGGTACGGAAAGACAGAGAAAATGTTTCAATCTGTAAAAGAAAGAAAGCAGCTTATGGAATATACGAAAAAGGCCATTGATTTTGCGGCAGCATTAGAATGCCATAATCTTGTTTTTGGGTGCCCTAAAAACAGAAGTATAAATTGTTCTGATGATTATAATATAGCAGTGGATTTTTTCTCAGCAATAGGAGAATATGCTCATAATAGAAATACGGTTATTGCATTGGAGGCTAATCCGGTTATATATAACACTAATTTCATAACTTCGACTGCAGAAGCCTTTTCAATGGTAAAGGAAGTACAATCTGAAGGATTTCTTGTCAATTTAGATATTGGTACTATAATTTATAATGAAGAGTCTTTAGATATAATTGCTGATAATATAGGTTTAATTAATCATATCCATATTAGCGAACCAGGGTTAGCTGGCATACTAAAAAGAAAACTGCATAGGCAATTGGCTGGTATTTTAGCGGGCCAATACTCTAAATTTATATCTATAGAAATGGGAAAACAGGAGGATCTGCAACGAGTGTTTGATGCATTATCCTATGTGAAAGAGGTATTTTATGATATATAACAGTATACCGGGTGTACCCAATTTTGTTTCCGAGGAATTTGTGCAAAAAAGATCAAGCTATTGTATATGCATCCCTATTATTAATGAAGGCCGAAGAATACATGATGAGTTGAAACTGGCCAGAAAATATAAGATTGATACGATTGCCGATATTATTATCTGTGATGGCGGATCAATTGATGGATCTACAGACAGTACCTTACTGGAAGCATTTGGTGTCAATACTCTGCTCATTAAGAAAGGGCCGGGCAAACAGGGGGCACAACTGCGTATGGGGATCTGGTGGGCACTGGAACGAGGCTATAAAGGCGTTATCACTATAGACGGAAATAACAAAGACAGTATTGAGGATGTACCTAAATTTATAGAAAAATTAGAAGCTGGCTATGATTTTATTCAGGGATCACGTTTTATCAAAGGGGGCAAGGCAATTAATACCCCTTTTCTTCGATATTTATCGGTACGTTTGCTTCATGCTCCGGTTATTTCACTAACAGCCCACCATCACTTTACCGATACTACCAATGCATTTCGCGGACATTCAAGGAATTATTTAACCAATCCCAAGGTACAACCACTACGGGATATTTTCAATACATATGAGTTACTTGCATATTTGTCGACCAGAGCATCTCAGATAGGATTGCGTGTATGTGAAGTGCCAGTGACACGAGCTTACCCTATAAAAGGAAAAGTCCCCACTAAAATTAGTTTTTTAAAAGGAAATTCTGAACTGCTAAAAATACTATTTTCTAATATGCTTGGAAAATATAATCCACAAAAGTGAGAGCCTGCTATGATAGAATCATTAAAAAAAAATAAAACTGGAATACTCCTTATGTGTTGTTCATCAGTCTGCGTTTGTCTAGGGCAACTTTTATGGAAACTTTCTACCGGAGGGCAAATCTCGTTCCTTTTTGTTGGTTTCCTATTGTATGGAGTTGGCGCACTTGTTATGATAGTAGCTTATCGCTTTGGCAGCTTATCTGTTTTACAGCCAATATTAAGCCTAAATTATGTTTTTAGTATCGTTCTTTCAGCCTTTGTCCTGAAAGAAACTATTACTCTGCTCAAATGTATTGGAGTTTTGATTATCATCTCTGGAGTTATATTAATTGCAGGAGGTGATGAGTCATGAAGTATTATATCGTTTTAATTATCATGACTATTTTAGGTGCCTGTGGAAGCTTCTATTTAAAAAAAGCATCAGACGCAAAAAAATTAAAAATATTAGTTATAACGCCAGCATTTTATTTAGGTGGTTTTTTATATCTGATATCTGCAATATTGAATATCTACATTTTGAAGTTCTTGGATTATTCTGTGGTACTTCCTTTAACTTCGATTACATATATTTGGACGTTCGGATTGTCCTATTGCTTTTTGAAAGAAGGTATTACACAAAAAAAAATTATAGGGATTGTTTTAATCGTTTTGGGGAGTATTATTATTGCTGTATGATAGAAATAATAGAACGTAAACGTCTATGACGTATCATTAAATAGTGTCAAGAATTTTTTTAAATTTAAGTTTTACCGTCTGGCAGCCAGCAGTCATTCGGCTATGTCATCTGAACCTGCATAGGTCTCCATTCCGCGGATATAATCCTTGTTCATATAGCGTTTTGTTCCCCACTAGGTTCCGGCTACATGACGGAGTCTGGCGCATACAAGTATCAGGGCACTCTGTCCATCAGGGAATGCACCAATTGCTTTCGTATTCGATGTTATCTTCCAGTTTCTTGACAACGGAAGAGCGTTTCATTTCCCGGAGCTTTTCATCAACAAGCGGGCTTTGTCACGGGCTACCTCCTTACTTTCCTGTGAGTGAGTGGCTTTCAATATCATGGCTACCATTTTATCTTGTTCCGTGGTGTAACAGAGAAGATGCTGCGGTTAAAGTGGACGATACACCGCTGATAGAGGGCAGCCGGGAATACCTCCGGTATGGTTTCCAACATGCCGAAGTTTTTATTGCCTATGATGAGTTGCACATCGTTAAGCCCGCCAGGACTCTTTGTCTTCATTCATACCCTCAGCTGCACCGATGATTTCCCAGCATCCATCCTCACTGCCCCAGATGACCACAAAAATGGAAACATTCTGCACCTCGCCGCGCCCAAGTGTAAATGCACCATAATCCGTGGGATGACTTGCAACTGATTTTATACGATAATGATCTCATCAAATCCACTTAGAAAACTCCAGAAACTTTGATTGGAGTTTTCTGGGTTTCGGAAGGGGATCTCAAGTATGAATGAAGTAATGCAGGTTCGTGCGGCAAGCTGGCCTGCAATGATTAAACAGCGTAACGATAGTGGCCTGACCGTCAAAGAATGGTGTGCTGCCAACGCGATCCAGGAGTCCGTGTATTATTATCGATTAAACCGACTGAGAAAAATGGCACTTGATGTTTGAGAAACACCGAATTCCATCAAAAACAATTCTCCTGTTTCCGGAACCTTTGCTCAGATACCAGTTGCTTCTGCTGTTCCGGCTCCGAATTAGCGATTCGCCTCCAACATGGTGACACAGTTGTGGAAGTAAGCAGCGATGCTCCGGATCACACCCTTTCCTTTCTGAAAGAGGTGATGTTCCGTGCTTTCTGAGATCACCGGCTTTCGGGCCATCTATATCTACTGCGGAAAATGTGATCTTTGCAAAGGAATTGATGGATTGGCGACGTTATTAAAGGAACAGTTCCATCTGGATCCTTTTCAAAAGGAGATCCTGTTTCTTTTCTGCGGATGCCGCACTGAACGATTCAAAGGCCTGGTCTGGGAAGGCGATGGGTTCTGCCTGCTTTATAAATGGATCGAAGCTGGATGCCTCCGATGGCCGAGAAGTCAGGAAGAAGCCGCAACAATCTCTCCTGAAGAACTTCATCTTATGTTGACCAGAATGACGATACTGAAACGTTCTTCGTAAGCGCCAAGTTTTGGGATACCTTAACACTTGGCGCTTACAATAAGCCAGGGGAGACGGTTCTGCGGATTTTTCTATTTTTTGAAATAGGTTTTTTCCATTTCTGAAGCAATGGCGATCTCGGCAAGTTCGGCTTCCCTGCGGCTTGCAGCACTGACAGATATGTAAAGTTTTAATTTAGGTTCTGTACCGGAAGGCCGTATCACTACGGAGGTGTTTCCCTCCAACAAGAATTTCATGACATTTGACTGCGGGAGATTTATGATAGTCTTACTTCCATCGGTATTCGATGTCACGGAAGTTTTGTAGTCACTAATTGCTGTAATAGCCTTTCCTGCGATGGCTGTTGGAGCTGCAGTACGGAAATTTTCCATGATTTTTGTCATGGTATCAAATCCTTCGGCGCCTTCAAATGTATAGCTTCTCAAGGTATTCAGGCAGTAGCCGTACTTTTTGTATAAGGCATCCAGAACTTCCGGCATAGTCTGTCCATGGGATTTGTAATATGCAAACATTTCACAGATCAGGAGCGAGGCATTGACGCCATCCTTGTCCCTGACAAATCCTCCGGAAAGATAACCATAGCTTTCTTCAAAACCGAAGATGTATCGCTCCGCCTCACCCTTTTCCTCAAGAAGTCCGATCTGTTCTCCGATAAATTTAAAACCGGTAAGAACGTCAATGACTTCCACCCCATAGTCAGCAGCAATGAGTTTTGCCAAATCCGTAGTAACAATCGTCTTAACCAGGATTGGATTATGGGGCATTTTCCCCAGTGCAATTCTGCGCCTGCATATATAGTCAAACAGAAGCAGGCCCATTTCATTGCCGCTTAATAATTCATATCCATCTGCTGACTTGACTGCGGTGCCTACACGATCACAGTCGGGATCGGTAGCCAGCAATAATTCGCTGCCGAGCTGTGAGGCGTATTGAATTCCTAATGCCAGAGCTTCCTTCATTTCAGGATTGGGGTAGGGACAGGTGGGGAAATTGCCATCTGGCTGTTCCTGTTCCTTTACAACAGCGATATTGGTAAATCCATTCTCCTTTAATGTTCTCATGACACAATGAAGCCCAGAACCGTTAAGCGGAGTGTAGATAACAGATATATTTTTATTAATCTCATCACCGCACAGCGCCTGTGTGGAAACGGCTTCGATATATGCGGTTACGGTCTTTTCTTCAATGTAAACAATAAGCTTCTGGGATAATGCCGCATCAAAATCCATGTATTTAACATCACTAAATGGATCGATATTATTGATTTCATTTAAAATACTGTCGGCGGTTTCTGTAGTAATCTGGCCGCCGTCACTGCCGTATACCTTATATCCATTGTATTTCGCGGGATTATGGCTGGCAGTTATCACGATTCCGCCTGAACATTCTAAATACCGTACAGCAAAAGAAAGGGAGGGAGTGGGCATCAATTCCTGATATAAATGAACCTTAATGCCATTAGCAGCCAGTATGCACGCTGCGCGCCGGGCAAATACGTCTGATTTAATCCGGCTGTCATAGGCTATGGCAACAGAGGGACATGAACATTTTTGATTGAGGTAATTGGCATAGCCCTGAGTTGCCTTCCCGACAGTATAGATATTCATGCGGTTGGTACCGACGCCAATGATACCTCGCAGACCTCCGGTACCGAATTCCAGATTACGGTAAAAATGATCTTCCAGTTCTCTGTCATTCTGTTGAATACTCTTAAGCTCATCTATTAAATCCGGGTCCTCCAGGACCTCCTGGTTCCATTTATTCCATCGTGAAAGTACTTCTGATTCCATTTTTTGATTCTCCATTTTCATGTTTATTTTATTGTCACTGGGATTTGAAGTGGGATTAATCCCAAGTCTTTGAACCAGGCGGTTCCTTCTCTGAGCAGATCTATTTCAATCATATAATCCCCCGGGGTGCTGAGAAGCTCCGCCTGGGGAGTAAATGTTAATTCACCGGTTTGACCGGAAGCCAGATTCTCAGGGAGTTTTACTCGTTCCCCTTCCGCCAGGACGGTTCCTTTCTTGTCTTTTATAAGATAAGACAGCTGTGTGGCCTCGTAACCGCTGCTGCATAAAGCAATTCCGGAGTTGTTCCGGATGGTGACTGTGATTGGTGAATGTATATCTGCAGAAACGGCATCGGTAGCTGAATTAGCATCAGCCGAATTGGCAACAGTTGAATCCATTGTCAATATGATGCCGGAGTAATCCGGAATTACAGTATTCTGCACGGTTAAAGGAATTTTTAGAGTTTCCATCCCCTGAGCTGAAAACCAGGTTACACCTTCCTCTACCAGATCTGCTTCTACGATGTAATCGCCCTCTTCCAATGGAACCAGTACTTCCCAGATTTCATTTTTAATTCCGCGGGCTTTGACAGGGATGAGAGAAGTACGGATTCCATCCTGTACAAGTACCTCCCCAGCTGTGTCCAGCAGATGATATGCCAGAAATATATTGTTGTCTGAGGTCAGGTCCTGATATCTCCGGCTGTCTATCGTGATTTCAAGCTTCGCCAGATTTCCGCCATTCTCGCAGGATAATTCACTTACCTTAGTTTTTAATTTAAGGTCGTATTGGGAAGGTACGGCACGGTATCCGCAGCCGCTTAAGAGCAGCAGTGATATGAGGACAAATATGGAAAGACTTATTGTTTTTAATCGATTCATTGTCTCCTCCAGTAATCCAGTGTTTCAGCTAATGTGCGGGAAAGCGGAATCTCAGGCTTCCAGCCAGTGACAGCCTGAAGCTTGCTTATGTCGGCTTCTATAATCGGGACGTCGACCGGGCGGATTTTTTCCGGATCGACGGATACTTCGATTTCGCAATGTGCCATATGCAGAATGGTATCCAGAATACTTTTAATTGAAACGGCTGTTCCAGAACCAACATTGTAGGTCTCACCCGCAAGTCCATTTTCCATAAGCATGACATACGCGCGAACAACATCTCGGACATCGGTAAAGTCTCTTCTGGCCGTAAGATTACCGACTCGGATTACAGGTTCATGAATTCCTTTTTCAATTTCCGATGCTTGTTTGCAAAAATCTGAGACCACAAAGAGCGGTGCCTGATTTGGGCCAATATGATTAAAGGCCCTGACGCTCATAATATCCATATGATAAGCATCACAGTATATCTTCCCAATCATGTTCTGGCATGCCTTAGTGGCCGCGTAAATATTACCCGGGCGGGGTAATGTCTCTTCTGTGATTGGTATTTCTTCTTCAAGTACATGGCCGTATTCTTCCCCGGAGCCAATTAGGAGGAGGCGCGGCCTCTTTTGCAGTTCTCTGACGGCATCCAGGAGATTGAGTGTCCCTTTGATGTTGATATCTACCGTCAATCCGGGCTTCTTCCACGACAGAGCCACGGAGCTTTGAGCTGCCAGATGAAAGATATAATCAGGCTGAACCCGATCCAAAATGGTGATTATCTCCTCCTGTTTCAAAAGATTCAAATTCAGTATTTCGATTCCTTTTTTTATAATATTTTCCTGCGGAAGCTTCGTGACGGTAATAGACCATATGCAGTTTTTCTGTATATGGTCTATCAGATAGTCGCCTACGAAGCCTGCCGCACCGATAATCAATGCTTTCTTCATAGAGGTTTCCTTATTTATTTTATATTTGAGATTTTGATTTCTTTTTCAACAATGGCAAGGTCATTTTCAACCATGCGCCTGACCAGTTCCTGGAAAGTGATTTCGCGTTTCCAGCCTAATTTCTCTTCTGCTTTTGAAGGATCTCCAAGAAGAACTTCGACCTCAGCAGGGCGGAAAAATTCAGGATTTACAGTTACAATGGTTTTTCCGGTGGCCTTGTCGATACCGTTTTCTGTTATTCCGCTTCCATGCCATTCCACATCGATTCCTGCATAGCGGAAAGCCGTTTCTACAAATTCGCGGACGGTTCTCGTCTCATTGGTTGCTATCACATAGTCATCAGGCGTATCCTGCTGCAGCATCAGCCACATGGCTTTTACATAATCTTTGGAATGTCCCCAGTCTCGTTTGGCGTCAAGGCTTCCAAGCTCTACGTGATCCAAAATACCAAGCTTGATACGGGCTACGGCGTCTGTGATTTTTCTGGTAACAAATTCCAGGCCACGGCGCTCGCTTTCATGATTGAAGAGAATGCCGCTGCAGGCAAACATATCATAGCTTTCTCGATAGTTCTTTGTAATCCAGTGGCCGTATACTTTTGCCACGCCGTAGGGGCTTCGCGGATAGAATGGCGTCTTTTCTGTCTGCGGCATTTCCTGAACCTTACCGAACATTTCACTGGTAGAAGCCTGGTAGAAATGGGCTTCCGGTTTTACTGTGCGGATTGCCTCCAGCATATTGGTGACACCGATCGCGTCGATGTCGGCCGTAGCGATAGGCTGCTCCCAACTGGTAGCCACGAATGACTGGGCAGCCAGATTATAGACCTCATCTGCCTGAGAAATTCTCATAGCGTTGGTCAAGGAAACAACATCCGTCATGTCCGCATAGATGAAATGAATTCTGTCTTTGATATGTTCTACATTGCCGTAGTCTACGACACTCTTTCTTCTCATGAGGCCATAGACATTGTAGCCTTTTTCTAATAATAATTCTGCGAGATAGGAGCCGTCCTGTCCTGTGATTCCTGTGATTAATACGTTTTTCATGATTGCTGTTTCTCCTTGTGGTTGGTTATGATTGACTATAGTTAGCTGTGATTAGTTATAATTAGATATATTCATTTCTGTTGCATATTTTTAAGTTTTCCGTCACCTTTTTAATGTCTCCAGCGCTGTCTTTCGCGCAGATTAAAGTGGCGTCTTTTGTATCTACGACAATGGTATCTTCCATCCCAACGATGGCAATTAGCTTTTTGTCACCCTGGATAATGCAGTTGTGCGTGTTTACCGTAATGATATTACCGGCAACGGCATTGCCGAATTCATTCGTTTTCTTAATACGCTCCACCGCCAGCCAGGAACCTACATCGTCCCAACCGAATGTTCCGGGAAGTATATAGATATTATCAGCCTTCTCCATAATTCCGTAATCAATAGACTGTGACTGCATGTTGTGAAACTCTTTTTCTAAAATGGAATCCTGCTGTGGAGTACCGATTGCTTCTTTGATTTTTATCAGACTCTCATATGTATCAGGCATAAATTTCTGCATGTTTTTTAATATAGAAGAGACCTTCCAGATAAACATGCCGCTGTTCCAGAGATATTCTTCTGTGGATAAATATTCTTTGGCGACTTCGAGGCTCGGCTTTTCCACAAATCTTTCTACAGCATAGGCCTGTCCCTCTGTTCTGCGCGGGTCGAACTTTATGTAGCCGTATCCTGTCTCCGGATAATCGGGAGTGATGCCGATTGTGACAAGATTCGTATTGTTCTCTGCTACATCAGCTCCGGTCTCAAGTGTTTTTAAGAACATATTCGTAAACTTGATCAGGTGATCGGACGGTAGCACAAACATAATTGCATCATCGTATTTCTGAGCTATATGGATTGCACCCAGACCAATGCATGGGGCTGTATTGCGGCCAATCGGTTCGCAGAGGATGTTCTCTTCCGGAAGTCCGGGAATCTGCTCCAGAACCAGCTCCCGATATGCTTTGTTCGTTGCAATGAAGATATCTTCCAGCTTTACTAACGGTAAAATTCGTTCTACGGTTAACTGAATCATGGTTTTTCCATCATCAGTTAAAGATAAAAATTGTTTTGGTAAATTCTTGCGGCTCTTGGGCCAGAAACGTTCGCCTCGGCCGCCGGCCATGATTAGGGCTGTTGTTGTCATATTGATTACCTCGCTTTAATCTCTTTTTAAGATATCCCTCGTATAAACTTTTTCTTTTATATCTTCCAATTCATCATTCCATCTATTCGCGATAATTACATCAGATTCACTTTTGAATTTATCCAAATCATGAATTATTTTCGACCTGAAAAATTCCGGTTCAGACATTGACGGTTCATATATAATAACTTCTATTCCCCGGGCCTTTAAGCGTTTCATAACACCTTGAATAGAGGATTGCCTGAAATTATCAGAATCAGTCTTCATGGTCAGACGATATATGCCCACTACATGTGGGGCTTTTTCTATTATCTGTTCGGCGATAAAATCTTTTCTTGTTCTGTTTGCATCTACAATAGCCTTTATGATATTGTTTGGAACATCTGTATAATTAGCCAAAAGCTGTTTGGTATCTTTCGGAAGGCAGTAACCGCCGTAACCAAAAGAAGGGTTATTATAAAAATCGCCAATTCTCGGATCAAGAGATACACCCTGAATAATTTGCTTAGAATTTAATTTTTTTACTTCTGCATAGGTATCAAGTTCGTTAAAAAAGGCAACTCTCATAGCAAGATATGTATTGGAAAAAAGTTTAATTGCTTCGGCTTCGGTAGAATCTGTAAATAATGTAGGAATATTATCTTTCCTAGCGCCTTGTTTTAATAGTTCAGCAAAGGTTTTGGCTTTTTCTGAATGATCACCTACGATAATTCGTGATGGATAGAGGTTATCATATAAAGCTTTTCCTTCACGTAAAAATTCGGGGGAAAATACTATATTTTCTGTATGAAATTTTTCTCTCATTTGAATCGTATATCCTACAGGAATGGTTGATTTTATGACTATAGTAGCCGCTGGTGCCACCGTACATATTGTTTCAATAGTGCTTTCTACCGAACTGGTATCAAAATGATTTTTTTGGGGATCGTAATTTGTAGGCGTAGAAATAATGATATAGTCTGCTCCCTGAAATGCTTCCGCAGAGTCTAAAGTTGCCTTTAAATTTAGCTTTTTATTTTCTAAGTAATCCTCTAATTCGTTATCTTTGATAGGAGATTTTTTTAAATTGATCATTTCTACTTTTTCGGCAATAAGGTCGAACGTATATACTTCATTATGCTGTGCTAATAATACTGCGTTAGCTAAACCTACATAACCCATACCAGCTATTGTTATTTTCATTCACTTTGCTCCCCCTGTAATTCGTGTCCTTTGAAAACGTGTTTTTTTCCTGTAAAATAATTAATGACAATTACAAAAATTGTAATAAAACATTTAGTGATGAATTTATTGGTACTAAAAATTTCAACTAAAACAATTAACCCTAAATAATCTATTAACATAGTAGCGCCTCTTGCGACAAGGAATCTGCCAAACTCTTTGACTAATTCAGACATATTGGCGCATTTACTACAAAATACAAAATTTTTATTACAGATATATGCAGACAATTTAACAACAATTAAAGTAATAAAATTGGCAAATTTATAATCCAGCCCCCACAAAACCAATGCATTAAACAAGAAGATATTTAATACAGAAGTTATAATGCCAAAGATTCCGTAAAGCAGTGTTTCTTTATTCACTATCTTGTGGAATGTCTTTTTGAATCGGGAATTGATTGGCTTTGTCATAGTCTATTTTCCTCACATGATATTGTATATCCTCCAGGATTTTACGATTTGCGGCAATAATATCTGCTTGAAGACCTGCTACAATTGTTTGAAATCCAAGCAATATCAGCATACTGGCTAAAATTAAAGACTGAATATGCCCATTGCCAGTTCCCAATATGAAGTAGACGAGAAAACGAATTCCTATTAAAATGCCTATAAAAATTGGAATACTTCCAATAATTGTAAAAAAGCGAAGAGGCTTATACATCATAAAAGCACGAATAATAGTAAGCATAGATTTTTTTACATAGCCAAACATACTATTAAATAATCTGGATTTTCTTAGCTCTGGATTTGTTCTTATAGAGACAGAAGTCATAGCTATTTTGTCACGGCCTGCCTGTACAATCGTCTCCAAAGTATAGGTATACTCATTCACCACATTTAATTTCATGGCAGCCTCTCGACTATACGCGCGAAAACCGCTTGGTGCATCAGGGATATCCGTCTTTGAGGCTTTCCGCACCACCCAACTTCCAAAATGTTGTAATTTTTTCTTTAATAATGAAAAATGTTCTGTAGTATCAATGGGACGCTCTCCAATAACAATATCCGTTTTACCTTCCAGAATTGGCCTGATCAGTTTTTCAATATCATCACCACAATATTGATTATCTGCGTCAGTATTTACAATAATGTCAGCTCCATTCCGGAGACATGCATCAAGCCCGGCCATGAAACCTTTGGCCAGTCCTTTATTTCTTCTGAAATTTACAATATAATGAACCCCCCATTTTTGAGCTACTTCGATTGTATTATCTGAACTACCATCGTTAATAATCAAGTATTCAATAATATCAATGCCTGCTATATGCTTTGGCAGGGCATTCAGTGCAATTTCTAAAGTTTCTGATTCGTTATAGCAGGGAATTTGAATAATTAATTTCATAATATTTCTCCATTAACATCTTAATTATAATTAAGATTCATTGAACCTATGTATAAAGTGCCGTCTGTTATCATATCGTTAAAAGAATCACCAAAAGTAATTGTGAGGCTTTCTATGTCAAACTCGTCAGGATTATAAAATGAAAATATAGCCTCATGAGAAGCTGTGTTATCTTCACATTTCATTAATTCTCCATTAATATATAATGCGATGTCACCGTCATGCATTGCCGGTATTATATTATCTGCGAATTTTAACGTAATAAAGATACTTGTAATATTATTAATAAATAAGTTGTTATTTAAAACGTTATTTTTAATCCTTAGATAATTTTCATTCGCAAATTCTAAGTCTCCTGATGTAGTACGGTAAAGTAGATCTGTATTTACCTCATATGAATTATTTTGTGGTATTCTATCATATAGAATAACGGGACCATATTTTACTAATGGTTCTCTAGGAATTAATTTATTAGTGCAGATATAAGCATCTTTAGAAAGTGCTATTTGTTCTTGACTTACAGTATTATTTTTTATTGCCCAAAACATCATTGAATATTTGTAATTAAAATCAATAACAATATTTTCGTCTATAATTTCTAAATTCCCATTATTCTTTTCTGGAGCAGGATAATAATCTTCCCTTTTAGATATTTCTGATATGGAGTTATCCAAAATTATAGTTTCTCCGCAAATAGAATGTGTTGCAAAATAATATGGCTCAGGATAAACAAAACGCATCTCATCTCCACGTTTAAGCTGAGTTTGTACTGCCGAAATATTCATATTAATTAAAATAACACATAAAAATACGGAACATACCAAATAATAATTTATGGAAGGTTTATACAAAACAATCATAATAATTGCAATAAAACATATTAAATAGTATAAACTTTGTGGTATATTTTGAAAAAACTCAACTGTTAAAGTATTTGCTTCAATTTTTCCAATATTAGGAAAAAATACAGCTATAAGAAATATTAAAATTATTGCGATAACATTGTTGTTTAAATTTCCCTGTTTTTCGTTGCTCAAAAGGATTATCATTCCTGTTGTTATGAAAATAGGTTGAAAAAAATCTAAATATCGAGTGTAGACAGTAGCAATTCCTTTATCACAATATACCCAATAAGCATGTATGATTGTTATGCCGATATGAGCTAGAATTAATATAATAATAAAAGCAAGAACAAAGTATTGTTCTTTATTATATTCTCTATAATTGGTTAATACTTTTCTAATTATAAAATAAAATGGTAGTATTCCTGTATAAACAAAAAGAACAGCAAATTCGGCGAATGTAATGTTAATGAAACTTTTAAAATTGTTAGCATTTTGAAATACGGAAAGCATACTTAATAAATTATCTTTGCTCTGCTCTTCATATAGGCCAACATTTTTAAATATTATAAATCTAAATATAAAATAGATAAGTACCGATGTCGTAACAGTTATTAGTACTTTATGTCTTTCTAATTTAGAAAAACGATAAGAATAGTAGAGAATAAAGAATAAAATAAACAGAATCAATGTAATCATTGCTTGAGTTTTTATAATTGGCAAAAATCCAAGTATAATTCCTAAGAAAATATACTTATATAGTTTGGTCTTTTCTTTAGATAAATAGATATCTGTCATGATTGAAAACGCGAGTAAGTAAAAAACGCTTTGAGCCACTTCTGACATAACCACATATGTATAAGAAAAAAATGCAGTTGACAGACTTCCTAAAATTGTTATGACAATACTTTTTCTTTGGTTTAGGCTAAAGGTTTTACGACACAAAATATATATAATTATTACTGGCAGCGAGCTTATAAACGCATTAAATGTTAATACATTACGATATGCACCGAAAGAAGTAGACGCCATTTTATAAAAAGGAGCTATTAACAGTGAATAGCCAGGCATATGAGAATTATAAATATTATGCCAATTCAAATGTGAAATTTTATCGGCCATACCAAAATAAGATTGTTCATCTGAAAATATAAAAGGGGACACCATTGAAAAAACTATTACACTTTTGATTGCAAAAAATAGCACAAAGATTATTGAGCATATGCTAAAACTTATTAAGCACTGTTTTTTTCTATCGCTTACGTTTTTAAACATTTTTAAACCTCTATTTTGATATATTTATCAGACCATATGTATCACTTACATGTATATTAGTCTTCCTTTAAATCCCCAGATGAAGTATTCTAAGTTAGTACCAATAGCAACTTTTTAATCATGCTTATTAAGTGTTTAGTTTCTCGATTTTAAGATTAGTCACTTGTACATTTATGTCATCATTAGGAATGATTCGGAATTCAATATCTTCTGCTAATTTCGAAAGCTTAAAATTATATACAACTTTTTGTGGACTTTCAGATAAAATATTTATGTTCATTTTGGTATTGAAACTATTGCTATTGCAATCGAAAATAGCTGAATTTAGATTGCTTCCCTCAATAGTAATTTGATAGTATCCAGGTTGTAATGGAATATAAGGACCATACATAATTTTGCTTTTTGTCAATTGGCTGGTGTTTACAAAGTACTTACCATTATCTACCAGCATGTAATTCACCAAATCAATTGGTGAGGACCAGTTAAGACTTTCTAACTCATTTTCTTTCCATTCATAATCACTACTGATAGCTATAACTACGTTATCCAAAGCATAAACAGTAATGCCTTCTATATCGAGAAGTGCACAAGGTATTTTGGGGAAAATATAAATAGTATCTTTATCTATATTTCCATTTAAAAGAGATATCCATGATTTATACTTGTCCTGTTCAATTAAAGAAGAATCTCTTCTTCCTATATAAAAATCATTTAAAGTTAAATTATTGTTTTCTGCCCAATCGGCTATATCGAAAACTTCAGCCATTGTAAAATAATTTGTAAGTATTAAGTCATAATTTTGAGGTTCTGTAAAACTTGTAATAAATTTCACTTTACTAAAATTTTTACCCAATTCTTTCCATGCAGCATGTTGTAACGTAGTATTATAAGTAATTTCACCTGAATAAGCCTGTTGAGCATATTGTATAGCTGGAGAAATATCAATAATTTGTATAGACATACACATTATAAGTAAAAAATAGACTGCTTTTCTTTCGAAATTATCTATACTTAAAATGATTGCAGTAATGGATATGATATAACAAAGCGGCCAAATAAATCTTCCTGTAGCTCTAAAGATACTAAATAAATTGTACAGAGGACTAGGCAATAAAAAATTAGCCAATATTTTATCGTTAAAGGTGATTCGTGGACTTAGAGCATATATAAATAAAATTAAAAATAATGATACAAAAGATATAAAAAAGTTTTTATTAAAGTTTAACTTACCATTATTTAAACATTGGATCCCACCTAATATTAAAAGCAAAATAACCCCTAAACCCAAGTAGCCATAACCTTCGCCCTGGTCCGGGGAAACTAAAGGCATGGATTTTAAAATTAACGAATGTCCTTGAGAATTTATAAATGTATTAAGATTACTGCTAAAACTTCCTAATCCTGGTTGTACAATAGATGAATTTCCATAAAAGCCTCCCAAAATCCACATAAACAATAGAGAACAGCCTAGTGAAATTAAAATTGTAAATATTGCAATTTTAATAGTATAAAATGAACGTTTTTCAAGAAATAAATATAGAAAATTAGCACACATAATAGCAAATACCATTGGTACATAATACATATGGACACCAACACTTAGTACTAAGAGTATAGTCCACAATATAAACGGTTTTATATATCCAGTTACTTTATCTCGATATACCCAAACATTTAGGGAAGCGAGAATAAGCCAATTTGCTGCCAATGCGGAATGTATAAACATTCGTTGCAAAACTATCGGACTAATTGTTAGTATTATGCTTCCAACAGCTGAAATACAAATTTTTCGGGAATATTTGTATAATATCAAAATCGAAAAAATTGCTTGTAAAATAAAACAAAGGATTCCCCATATCCCAAAATATTGAAAGGTTTCTGGCAAAATAGGAGACAGTATTTTAAAAAAGACAGCAAATATGGGAATAGAATCAGTGTATATTACAGATATCGGAGTTAATGTTATTCCATTAATCAACCCTATGGGATAATTCCAGGGCGAATTTCTGTAAAATTTCCAACCTAAATAATGTTGATTTAAATCATTACCATTTAATAACCACGAATCATTAGTAATATGCAGAATATTAGTTCCGTATATACATATAAAAGCAAAACTTCCAATAAAGAAAGCAATTATAATCAATTTTATATATTGTTTTTGAGAATGAGTTAATTTTCCAACCAATTTTTATTCACCTATACTATTCTTGATTTGTAATGCAACTGTTTCTACTGAACATTCATTTGCTGCGTATTCGTAAGCCCTTTCTATAATTGGTTGCACATCTTCTGGTGAACATATTACTTTTTCTATTATGGAACTTAGTTCAGCGGAATCTATATCAGCAGAAACTTTTAGAACAGCGTCTGATGGTAATTCACCAAACCAACCAATATTAGTGACTATACAAAATTTTTTTAAAATCATACATTGCAAGAGTGTTGCAGAAGATTCGCCGTGGTACGGATAGCGTAAGTTGAATATAAAATCACATTCTGATATAGCCTTAAAAAAATCCATGTTACTTAGGAAACCAGTTTTATGGATATGGTCATCCAATAAATGATCTATATAATTACCCTCTCCTATCATGATATAATGAACTTTTTGACTGCTCATTAGATTATATTTTTTTATGGCATGACAACAGCATTCACATTGTTTGCTTGGAGCGATGAATCCAATGGATCCAACAATAAATTCATTACTCTTTACGTTAAATTGTTTTCGTAAATCATAATTGCTTTTTTTGACCTGTGCAGGTACACAATTAACAAGATTTATAACGGAAACATTACTATCAGGAAATAATTGTATAACTTGATTTTTGGTATAATTTGAATGAACAAATATACCTTTTGCTAACGGTAATATTTCATTATTAAGTAAAAGAGAGGATGCCAAATCCTTTTGTTGAAGTAGATCTGTACCCGGAGCATTATTTAGGCTTTCCTTAACTTTAGTAATGCCATCTGCGCCTTCTAATTCATATATTTTTTGATATAACATTCCTTTTTTTTGATAGTAACCTATTGTCAGATAATATAAACTCAAATCGTGCAAGACAATAAAACCGGGATGATTTAAAAATACATCATACATATACTCATGAGCTTCAGGATTATTACCGAAATTATAGATAAGAATGTCATATTTTTTAAAGTCTCTTTCGCTCATATCACTTTTATGAACAATTGGAAATACCTTTGATATTTCCCTATTCTCTATAAGATAATTATCAATGAAAAGTGTAATATCAAAGTATTTTTTTAATCCCCAAATAAGAATCTCACTGTATTCGCTTACACCGCTTTTTACCGGCCAGAAAGGGCTTATATATAACATTCGTCGCTTGTCCATGTACGTACTCCTACTGTAAAAGTTTATCTATTACATAATCCCAATTAATGTTTTTTTCCTGAATCAGACGGTAACCATTTTCGCCCATTTCTTTTGCTTTGATTTTATTAAGATATAATTCATCTATTTTATTTGCAAGTAGTCTGGCATTATTTTCTAGAACATATCCATTTTCATTATTTTTAACAAATTCTAAAGGGCCACCTGCATCTGTATGTACAATAACGGGTTTTTTTGAAAAAAAGCCTTCCAGTGTAATATAACCATAATCTTCATCATAAGCGCCAAAATAAACAGCTAAACAATTTCCATAATATCGAATTTTTTCTTCTTCAGAGATAAAGCCGGTCAAAGATATTTTGTTTTCCAGTTTGTACTTTTTAATATAGTCATTAATGTAAAGCAATTCACTTTTCGAACCTGTACCTGCAATTATAATTTTTGCCTCCGTTTGAATATAACGTGCAGCTTCAACTAAAAGGCGTTGACGTTTCATTGGATCAATTCTGCTTGGATAAAAAATATAATCACCATAACTTTCACAATACATCTTTTCATAGTTTAACGGTGGATGATATAAAATCTCGCTATCTATTTTGTTAAAATGTAATAGGCGGTTGGTTGTATTCTGTGAGATGGTAAAAATGGCTTTAGCTTCGGAGATATATTTATTATCATGTTCGTTAATCATTTCACGGACAAATTCTCCATCAGGCCATTTATCCATATCGCCATAGGGACTTTCCCAAAGATCATAGGCTTGTCTATGCTGATGCATTAGCCACAATACTTTATTATTATGTTTTACGTAATAAGCAGGGAATTTCATCGCTATTACCATATCGATCTTTTCTCCATTTATCTCAGATAAATCAAGCATTCTCCCCGCAAGCATACAATTTAATATAGAAGTCGAAGGATACCATTTAAAGGGAATTGTTATAATATCGGCTTGGTGACCACGGTTCTTCAGTTCATTGCATAGCATATCAGCTAAAATTTCAGCCCCGCCGCGAATAAATGGAACTTGTACCATAGCTATAGCAATTTTCATAGTTTTATCTCCATTCTTTCGTTAAAAATAGTTTTTAAATTTTTTTCAATATTATGAAATGTAAATCTTGTATCAAAATTTCTTTTCCCGTTTTTTCTAAGAAAATCTCTATATTCCAAGTTTTTTTCAATTACTGAAATAGCTGATGCGAACTTTTTAGTATCTCTATGCATAAGTATTTGATTTGAACCAAGTGTCTCTGTTACTGCCGTACTGCTTAATGCAATGATTGGAAGCTGAAAATACTGTGCCTCTACAATAGGAACACAAAACCCTTCATGTTCACTGGCACATACAAAAATATCACTTCCCAGATAATAGGATATGAGTGTTGCATCTGTAATTTCACCTATAAATTCCACATTGTTGTTTAAACCGTACCCCCTGATACACTCTTGGATTTCTTGATTATATTTAAGAAGGCTATCATCAAATTTCCCAATTATTCTTAATTTAATGTTACTACCCCAATTAATGCAATATTTGTATAGCGCATCTATTAAAAATAGATGTCCCTTGTTTGGTGCAACTCTGCCAACAAAAAGAAGATTAAGCGTTTTATTAGTTAACAAATCTTGAAGAATTGCCTCATCTGGAGCGCTTTTTCCCCAACTTTCTATCTTGTGAAATGGTGGACAAATTCCTATTTTAGATTGAGATACATTATTTAAGTCGAGGGTATTATAAACGGAAGCTGATAACCAGAAAGCATCTTTATATTTTTCCTGGAAACGCAAAGTTTGTTTACGTCCTCTGTCACATTGTAAAAAATGATGTTCGTTATAATTCTCGAAAAAGGAAGGGGGTGTTATATTGTGATAACGAAAAAGTATTTTGCATTTGCATGATTCTAATATTTTTTCACCCTGTTCCCAATACACACTATGATGATATATCACTAAATTTTCACTATCGCTTAAGTACTGTCTTAATTCTTCCTCATCAATATAAGTAACGGCAGTATTAAATTGATTTTGTGCATAACAACTACATTCAAATGTTTTGCTAAATATTTGATACATTGCTTCTATATCATTTCCAATGGCATCATGATTGGTTATGGTCTGATGCATGATAACTATTTTCATATTTTTATTTAACCTTTCACTGCAAGGACTGAATACGCCTGTTCCATATTAAAGCGGAATATAATATCCTTAATAGGATCATCCTCTTCATAGGTATAGGGAATAAAATTCAATGGATTCAACATAAGGGTTTCTTTTATATTAAGCCCAGCTTCCTTTACTGTGAATTCAAGTAATTCCTTTGGAATGGGGAAACGGTGAGTGGGATCGAGTCGAAAATAATAAGTAGCGGTTAAAATATTGAGTGGATTAGGAGTCTCCAGTATTAACATTCCACCATTACTTAAAACTCTTTTGCATTCAATAATTAACTTATATCCGTCGAAAATCGTCATATGCTCAATAACATGAAACATAGTAATTAAATCTATTGAATTATCCTCAAGACCACATAAATACTCATAGGCATTGGCCTTAATAATAGAAAAATCAGGGGAAATACTATGGGCTTTTTCAATTACTTTCAAATTAGTGTCTATACCGGTAACCTGATAGCCATTTTTTTCTAAAAGTTCAATCCATTCACATTCTCCACACCCTAAGTCTAAAATCTTCAAACTATCTTTCGAACGTGCTTGATGCCATTCAGTAATATATGGCAAATATACCGCTTCCCGTTCCATTACCTCTTCCCTTGGATCCGGCATCAGATCCCGATTATAATCAAGGTAAAATTGATCAATAAGCATTTCCTGTTTTTGAGCATTTTCCTGCTGCATTTTTTCATTTATACGTTGTTCATCAACAAAGTTTTTTAATTGTTCTGTATAATGCTCGAGTTGAGATTCCAGGTTGTTAATGACTTCATAAGAACTTACTAATTTTTTAATATCCATTTGACCGGCGTAAGATAATTGTTCTAAACTCTTAACGCTTTCTCTACATCCATTCAGATTCTGCTCTAACAGGGAAAGTGAAGTATTAATTTTTCTGAAGTATCGTGGTGCCAATATAATTGATTTGGCAAGTCTGCAAAAATAGCCCAGTACAGGGATTTTTTTTATTATCCTTTTTATTTTGGCCCAGAAATTATATTTTACTAATCCCTTTACGCGAACATACTTTATTTTTCCTTCGTCCGAATATAGTATATTATTGATTAAGTCTAACTTTGTTAATTTTCCCGAAGACAGTTCTACCAGAGCATTCTGTTTGCCATTATCATCAGGTTCCCGTCGCAAAAGGCTTCTATATAGAATATCAACAAATTCTGCACCATTATATTTCAAAAGTTCTTTACAGTTTATTGAAATATTAGAATTAAAATTAACAAACAAGGATTTTAAGGGCTCATGTACATGCTTTTTATAAATTAAATTGCCGCATAACTTTGAGTCAATCTTTTTGATCGTTTTCTTTAAAAAGTTTCCTTCACTAACAGAGGCAGTTAAATTGGCCTTAGATATATTAGATGGAATTATGGAACCTCTGTCTTCCATAGACTTAGAAACATTTTCAATATCCAGCATGATTTTCCCCAATGACACCTCTTCATATTTATTTGCAGGTATCTCCAGGGTATCGTTTTCCCGAATAAAACATTCATTTTCTTTTATTAGGGTATCTAAATCTTTTATTCTCATATTCACCTCTCGACGCAGCAAAATTCCCATGTATGTTTCAACCTGGAGATGCCAATGTCATCTATGTTGGAATAAATTTCAAAAGAACAGGCTTTCGTGAAATAATCGATTGGTAAACCCAACCCGGCCTCAATTGCAATATCAATACAATAGGAACCTGGCAATAATTCAATATGTTCAAATGTAATATTGACTTTACCGCTATGATTTATATTAAAATGTTCAAATTTTTCTACTTTTGTATTCGTTCCATAACAATGCTGACCGTCGCTTCTGTATATTCCGATACCAAAACTGACGTCATCCACTTCTTTGTATAGTTCATAGCTAATGGAGATAACTACCTTATCCCCTGTTGAAAAAACGGCTTTTTCTTTCATGGAACCATCTAAAACACGAATTGTACTAATGCGTGCATTGCCATTACCCCAGCGTTTGCTCTGTGACTCCGGTGAAAATGATTCCGAATGATTATGAGCTTCGACTTTTAAAGGATCCTGTACAGCCTGTACTTCGTTAGCTTTTTCTCGCTGCCGTTCCTCTTCAACACTGTCTTGTCGAGCCTGCCCCATAAAATCCAAATACATTGGATGTATGTCTCTCGGAATTCCAATAGCTTGTAATTTTCCTCCTAAAATCCAGATACTTCTTTCACATATTTGTTCAACTTGTCCCAGTGAATGTGATACAATCACTATGGTTGTTCCGTTAGCCTTTAATTCTCTCAACTTGTTAAAACACTTCGCTTGAAAATTCGCATCCCCCACCGCCAGTATCTCATCAATCAGCAAAATATCCGCATCGACATTAATTGCCACTGAAAATGCCAATCTCATGTACATTCCTGAGGAGTAAGTTCTGACCGGGTTATCGATGAATTGCTCCAGCTCTGAGAATGCTACAATATCATTAAAACGAGCCTCAATTTCTTTCCTCGTCAAACCAAAGATAGACGCATTAGTATAAATATTCTGACGCCCACTCATATCAGGATGAAACCCCGCGCCCAGTTCGATCAGACTGGACACGCGTCCGCACATCTCAATATTTCCTGAATCCGGATACATGATCCTGGTCAGAAGTTTTAATGTAGTGCTTTTCCCGCACCCGTTTTGACCGATCAATCCGATAGCTTCCCCTTTTTTTACTTCAAAGCTGATATCATCCAGAACAATTCGTTCTTCATATTTTCGCCGCTTGCTGAAAAGCATTTTTTCTTTTAGGGTATGACCTTTATCCATATAAACTTTAAACTTTTTGGATATATGATTAACTTCGATCGCATTTTCTGGCTTCATTACAATTCCTCCGCAAAGTGCCGTTTTAATTTTGAGAATGTCCACCAGCCAATTACAATTAAGAGTACTCCTAAGATTGTGGCTTGAAGCAACGTTTCCATTTTAGGTAGCTGTTTATAATACAAAATATCACGGTATGCAATAATAACGGGAGTCATCGGATTCAAGTTAAAAATTGGCATCAGGCCTGCAGGAACGAGCTCAACTGAGTACATGATTGGAGTTAAGAACTGCCATGCCATTGTGATGATGCCGAGCAAATATTCCAGATCGCGTACGTAAACCGTAACTGCCGAGGTAATAAGAGCCATACCTAAAGACAGCGAATACTCGATAATCATAATAATTGGCAGATAGAGCAACGCTTTAAAATTGATACCAAAACCGCTGACTATTAATGTCGCCAGAACAACCAAAAGACTAAGAAGCATATTGATAAACTGGCTTGTTACAAAAGCAATTGGAAGAACTTCCCGTGGAAAGTAAATTTTCTTAACCATATCCTGCTGCTGCCAGATGCAGCTTGAGCCGCCGGCAACCGAGGTACTGAAAAAAATCCAGGGTACCAATGCGACAAATAAGAACAGGTAAAAGTCTTCAATGTTGTTTCTCAAAATAACAGAAAATACAAGGGTATACACAGCCAACTGAAGGAGCGGATTAATAAATGTCCAGAGAAATCCAAGTACGGACCCTTTGTAGCGGCCCTTTAAATCTCTTCTTACCAGGCTGAATATCATTTCTCTGTAAGCGTATAGTTCTCTAAATGTCTGCATTTCCTGTCTCCATTTTTACTTCGTTATAAATATCCAGAAGTCTTTTTGCGGAAGCTCTCCAGCTGAACTGTTCAGCTCGTAGTTTTCCCTTTTCTTTTAGCTCCAGTCTCAATTCCGGGCTGTTAATCAACTTCTGCATGGCGTTTTTTAGTCCCTGAATATCCAGGGGGTCTGTTAAGATGGCCGCATCTCCTGTTACCTCGGGAAGTGAAGAACTATTGGAAGTAATCACCGGAGTTCCACACGCCATTGCCTCAAGAGGCGGTATGCCAAAGCCTTCATAGAGGGAAGGAAACACGAACAGAAGTGCTCCGCTAAGCAGAATAGGAGCATCATTTGCAGCAATGTATCCCGGAAAAACAACATTTTCCTGCAATCCGTATTCTTTCACTTTTTCAAAGATAGAATCATATAACCAGCCTTTTTTGCCGGCTAGAACGAGTTTTGGAACAGGTTCATGTTCCTCCTTTAAGTGCATATATGCCTCCAGAAGACTCCCGAGATTCTTTCGTGGCTCCAATGTACCTAAATAAAGGAGATAAGCTCCGGTAATACCGTATTTTTTCTTTATATTCTCGATATTCTGCGTATTATCTGCTTCGCGATATTGATCCAAATCAACACCATTGTAGACAACATGAATTTTTTCAGACGGAACAGCCAGATATTTCATAATTTCTTTTTTGCTGAACTCCGATACTGTGATAATTATATCTGCTCGCCTGCAGTATTGTTCTAAATGGCTGTCTAACCAATGCTTTGTTTTTTGAGCTACTGTATCAGGATATGCTTTATATGCCATATCATGGACAATTGTTATTTGTTTGCTTTTTACTCCCAGCGGTATTGTATAGTTAAAAAATTGGGTAATATCAGCGTTCTCTCTGAAAATGAAACGATATGGAAAAGGAATCAGCCGTTCTAAATGGTTATAGACAGACGCTGGCATCCATTTGCATTCATGCACAATACATCCTTTTTCCCGATATTGCCGGATCAACTGGTCACGTTCTGGATTTTTCCTGAAATTAAAGCAATTTAAATGATATTCATTCCCCGGCAATTGAATTAATTCATCAATCATTTTTTTTGAATTCCAGCCAATACCGGTTTTTTGTTTTTCGAACAATAATTGTGCATCAAATGCTATCCTCACGGTTATCCTCCAGGCTCAGCATAAAGTTCTTTAATGACTCAGTAAGTATCTGAGGATCATATTTTTTTAATACGTTGGCGTATATTTCGTTTTTGTCAGATTCAGGGGGCTCCGGATATGACATCATGCATTTGCACAAACGGTCAATCTGCTGCGCCTCTGAACCATTAATATCAAAGCATTCTGTTGTTCCACATAAAATTTCCCGAAAAATCGGGAGATTACTGGTGATCACCCTTTTCCCATACTTGATCGCTTCCAGAGGAGGAAGGCCAAACCCCTCTGCCTTAGATGGGAATAGAAAACAGCTGCATCCTGCGATCCATTTTTCTTTTTCTTCCTGAGATAAGTATCCCAGGTGATGAAGCATCGGATACTTGTCGGCCGCTTCGTTCATTAGTGACTGGAGCTTCTTTTCACGTATGCGGCCTCCCAGATAGAGAGGCATTGTACCGCCTTCGCTGCAATATTTTTTATAAGCTTTTATAAGTAGATTACTGCCTTTCCTTTTTTCGATGTTTCCTACATAAAGAAAGTATCCACCATCATGTGGTTCCACGTTTATGCGGCGATCAATGATCAGATAAGAAATAAAGGAACGCTTACGCACAGCTTCTGAAAAATAATGGTGTACAAAACTCCGGGTTTCATCAGAGTCAAAAAGCAGAGCATCTGCGCGATGAATTGACTGTCTGATTCCGCGTCGAAAATATAAGCAATAGAGCAGACTAAAATATTCGGGATTCGTTATCGGGAACAGGTCGTGGACCGTCAATACTATTTTCCCGGAAAATCCATGCAGCTTGATAGGTATAAGATTGTTTGGTTCCCAGAAAATATCAGGCTGTTCTTTGATTAAGTAGTTTTTTATAAATTTAAAATATGCGTAAACACCTGCGCTTCGGTATACCCTTTTTCCATAGCAGATAACAGGAACTTTTTGCTGCTGCAGATAATGGATCTGCTCACTCTCTGCCACATCAGTGATCAGCTTTATATGAAGCTTTTCTGCATGAACCAGACCTTTTAAAAAGTCATATAAATAAAATCCGATTCCGCTGGGCTGGCTTCCCATAGTCCTCGCATCAACAACTATTTCTATCACAGTATTATCCTCGTTTTGCACGTAATGTTTTGAAAAAATCGGCTGCGACTGCCGTTTTTTATGAGAGATAAATGGGTTCTAATAATCGCGCTTATGCGAACTAAACCTTCGGATAGTATACCACCTTATCTCATATTAATCAACTTTTTAAACAAAATGCGACATTTTCCTTCTTACATTTCTTCCATTAACCACCATTCACTCTTAAATTAATCCTTTAAACTAGCCGCCGCTGCTTCCTCTCTTGCTGATTGTTCAGCCGGGCTTTCCTTTACTCCCTCTGTGCTTTCTTTCAAAAGCATAATCTTAGGTGTCATAAGAATCAATTTAAGATCCAGGAAAACGGAATACTTCCTTATATAAGTAAGATCCAGCTTCAGCTTATCATACGCGGTCGTATTATACTTCCCGTAAACCTGCGCATAACCGGTTAAGCCGGCCTTGACTTTAAGGCGATAGGAAAACTCAGGAATCTCCTTCTCAATCTCAGCTGCAAGTTCCGGACGTTCTGGACGCGGACCTACAACTGACATTTCCCCCTTCAGTATATTGATCAACTGGGGAAGCTCATCTAATCTGGTCATTCTTAAAAAACGTCCCACTGGGAGAATCCTGTTATCAGATTCTGATGCCAGCCTTGCGACTCCATCTTCCTCTGCATTTTGAACCATTGTTCGGAATTTATATATCTCGAATACCTTTCCATCTTTGGTCAAACGCAGCTGTTTATAAAACACAGGGCCTCTGTCCGAGCATTTAATCATGATCGATATAATTGCCCAAAATGGCGATGTTACAATCAATCCCAGCGCTGAAAAAAGTATGTCTATCAGTCTTTTGAAAAACTTCTGTTCAACCTTTAAGTCCTCATTTCTGGAAAGATATAACGGCGAATCAAATATATTAAGCTCCACCGATGAGCTCAAAAGAATATCCGATATTTTAGGGACTGTATAACTTCTTATCGATGCACCAAAACATTCCTTCATCAAACAGTTTCTTTCATGCGATGGAACATCTCCTATAATTACTGCATCGTAATCTCCTGCCATCTCCATAATCCGCCTGATGCCAATCCGGATATGCACAGCCCCACAGATCTGGTACTTGTCTTCCCTTGAATTAATCTTTTCCTGTAAATGAAATGCCGGAATATCTCCGTATACCAACAGCATACGCTTTCTCGGAAACATTTTCTCATATACTGCCTGGAAAATAAATGCCCATAAAACAATTAATACAACGTCAGTCAAAGTCATGAGAAACATTACGCCGACCGGTGGAAATCCCAAGGCAAGTAACGCGATCTGCAGGTAAGTAATAATGTTAACAAAGAGAATCGACAGAATTTGTGAATAGATCACATTACCAGTCTTATAAAACCCGATCTTCAAACCTCCATAGGTTTTTAAGAAGAATAGTAATAAAATTCCGTATACCGCTACCATCAACCAGTTTCCCCGCCTGAAAAAGGGGGCCATGATAAGATTATTATAATAGCGATGCCATACAATCCAATAAGCACTAACTTCCAACAGTACAATCACAGAGGATGAAAATAATTTTATCAGCCTTTTATATTGCTCGTAATTTCTCATTTTCCTTTATCCTTACTTCCAGACTGTCTGTAACGTTCTCTAATGCCCAATTCACCCAGCATCAGAAACATCCACATGACCGGAGTTGCAATTGGTAAATTCAAATTAACAAATGCCTGTGTACTATAACACAGCACTGCAAAAAAAGCCGCTACAATATACTGATTTTTTCCAGCTTTACGAATAACTCGAACTACAAAAGAACTTATAAAAACAAGATACGCCATTAATCCTGTAATTCCTACTGTAATAAGATAATGCAGATACTCATTATGGGCATTATCAAAAATTTGGCCATAAATATTTCCCTTTGTCTTATCCAACAAAACAATTCCAAAGGTATCAGGCCCAAAGCCAAATATCTTTTTCATTACTGGAAATTGTTCAAAGCATTCCATAGCATTTCGCCAGATATAGCCTCTGTGAGTCCCCCAGTCATCATTAAACAACAGGTAACCACCAATGGCTCCATATCGTTCCGTATTCCCCTGGATATTCACATCATATAAGGCATATCCAATTCCTAAAATACAGATAACCAATATCGCCAGCCAGATAATTCGCAAAGCGCCATAGCCGGTTAACTTTTTCCCATTCTCTTCGGAATCTCCGCCACGTATCTCCACATCCCGGCTCTTCTTTTTTGCATATAAATAATCTAACCCATAAACAACGGCGCAAATAATCCAAAGAGCTGTTACAATCAATAATAATCCGTCGTATTTAACTATTATATTAAAAGCACTGTCGATTCCCAGTACTTTATCTCCCATTCCAGTATTAATCCAGTCGATGCATTGGATTACCGAAAAAAATGCAGTAAGAATTAATAAATAGGATTTTACTCCTTTCTTATTCTTAAATAAATACAGCGGAAGGAATCCAAACAAAGCTGCTAATGATAAATAGGCGTTATCACTGATGCCCATCACCAGTGCAAAAAAACTGATCACAAGACTGACAAAATAAAAGCTCTGTTTTTTCCATTTATCTTCAACTGCAAATAATACTGCCGATACTGCGGTCACCATCCCTACCAGTGCAGTATATGTATTAATGTTACCGATCGTTGAGGTAAACATAAATTTCTGTTCTTCCAGCATGCCCACCTTAAAATGTAAAAGATCCATCTTAAAGTAATCTGTAATCCCGAATATGCAAACCAGCATATTTGCAATTAAAAAGGCATCTAAATACCATCTTTTTAATTTTCCGAATCTGGTAACACAAAAATATGCCACACCATACAAACAGAGTAAGAAGAGCCCTGAAAACCGCCCTTCATTCCCCCAAAAAGATTCATATACGTAATCGGAACTTATCGTTGAGATACCCGCGATGATTAGAAAGACCAGCAGTGCGACATCCGTAACAGAAAATTTCTTTATCAAGTCGTTCCACTTAAAAGATGTAATATACTTTTCCAGCTTATTGTGTTCTATACAGCCCGCAAAAATAACAGCTATAACTAATAGTATCACTGAACCAATATAAAAATAATATTTTGCCTGTAATATATTATAATATTTATCCATTACAAAAAGTGGAAACAAACATAATATTAAGAACGTAAAAATATCTATTATATGTGATAAAAGTGCCGAATCACTTTTACTATTCTTACTTTTATTAATTTTCACTGACGACATAATTATCCTCTCCAAACTGCATATTACCACAACACATCAATTTATGGTTTACTGATTTACTTTTATTACACAGTATAACATTTTAACTCAGATACCGCAACCGCTTCCCTCATGAAAAAGCTGGGATATTATTTAAGATTTTATGAATTTTTGCAACTTTTATTCCCAGTATTTCAACGCATTTCCGCCCCTTCCAATACTGCCCATAATTTCCCTTATAGGAAGTATAATTACCTCGTAATGCAATTAGGAATTTCAAAAAGTATTTCAAAAAGAAAAAGGAGAGTGCATTAATTATGAGAAAGCAGACAAAAATAGTTGCAGTATTATCTGCAGCAGCTCTGTTAGCTATCGGTGCCTCCATGACCTCCTTCGCGGCTCAGGGCTGGCAGGAAGAGAACGGTACATGGGTTTATTATGACAAGGATGGTTATCAGGTAAGTGATCAGTGGCAGAAATCAGGTAACAACTGGTTCTATTTAAACAGTGATGGAGAAATGACTACTGACGCGATCGTTGAAGATGATGATTACACCTATTACGTAGATGCCAACGGCGCTATGGTAACAAATCAGTGGATTCAGGTAGAAAATGAAGACAGCTACGGTGATGACGATCCTGACTACTTCTGGTATTACTTCCAGAGTAATGGTAAAGCATATAAAGCTCCGACCAGTGGAAAAACTTCTTTCAAAAATATCAATGGCAAGAAATATGCTTTTGACAGCGAAGGCAAGATGCTCTACGGTTGGGTAAATGAAAGTTCAGAGCGCCAGACAGGTGATGATGCTTGGACTAATGGCCTTTACTTCTGTGGCGATGAAAATGATGGTGCACAGGCAAACGGTTGGGCGCTGATCGATGTTGTAGATGACACTCAGGATGATCCTGATCAGAGCTACTACTTCTACTTTGATGCAAGCAATGGCAAGAAGGTTAAGGCTTCTGATGCTAGTGAATTAAAGAGCAAGACCATCAATGGATTAAAGTATGCCTTTAATGAATATGGTAAAATGGTATCTGAGTGGGCAATGCCAAAGGCAACTGCTGATCAGGCTTCCATTAGCAGTTATCATTATTTCAACCTGTCAGATCAGGGCTGGAGAGCTAAAGGTTGGTTTAATGTTGTTCCGGAAGAAGATGTAAATGAAAGTGCATATAACGATGACAGTGCAAAATGGTTCTATGCTGAGAGTGATGGCGATTTAGTCAAATCTGAAATCAAAACTATCTCTAGCAAGAAGTATGCATTTAATAACAAGGGTGAGATGCTTAGCGGTGTTCAGGCATTAGCTATGTCATCAAGCAGTAAAATTGTTGGAAATAAGGCTATTGATGATGCTGATTTAGTTGATGCATTAAAGGCTGGCACTTTATCATTCGAAGGCTATAATGGCAATACTTATACAATCGGATCAGATGTATATGTTTACTACTTCGGCGCTGGTAGCGACGGTGCTATGAAGATTGGTAATCAGAATGTTGATGTTGATGGTGACACATATGCATTCTCATTTGGGAAAACAGGTTCTAACAAGGGCCGTGGCTTAAGTGAAGCTGATGACGTTCTTTATGTAAATGGTCTTAGAATTAAAGCCGATTCTGATATGAGATACCAGGCGTTTAAGAATGGAACAGCTGTAGAAGATCCAACAACTATTATCGATGATCAGAATGCTTACTTAGTAAATACATCCGGATCTATCATGAAGAATAAGAAAAATCTGAAAGATACAGACGACGGATACTACTGCACAGATTCTAAGGGACATGTAACTGGTTATAGCGAAACCAAGTGCGGAACGAAGAAAGACGACGGTACCGTTTATACTTGTAGTAATCCAAAACACAAATAATTTCTTTATTAATAAGATTTAGAAATTCTAATTGCCAAAAAGAGGCTATCGTATAATAAATTCGATAGCCTCTTTAATATGTCGCATTATCTTATAATCCATCCGGAGTTGTCGTTTCCATGGCCATAGAACCATCATTCTGAAAATAATACCATCTATTATCCCTATCCTGGAACCAGCCAGTTCTCATTGATCCATCCTGATTGAAATAGTACCACTTATCTGCCGTAAATGACCACCCTGTTACCATAGAACCATCAGGGCGTAATAAATACCATATATTGTTTATTTGGGCCCAGCCAGTGACCATATTACCTGTAGAATCTATATAATACCAGATACCCGTTGGGTCCCATAACCAGCCTGTTTTGACGCGTCCATCCGGTCCCAGATACTGCCACATTCCATTATCACTCTGTCGCCAGCCAATATCATTGCTTCCAATAGTATTATACTCGTTAGATGTAAAGGTACTATCTATGCCAGGGCCACTGTTTGTATTACTGCTATTACTGCTTCCGCTCGAATTACCTCCGCCAGAACTGCTTCCCCCTCCGCCAGAATTACTGCTATTGTTGTATGATTCGGGCGTTATTTTATATACTAATGGCAGTGGGGAGATTCTTCCTCCCATTCGGCAACCATCCTTAAATTCGAACACCAAGTCAGATAACAGATAGCTCCCATTATAAGCACTTGGATTCTGTTTAGCCTTTTCCTTTATATCATCAAAAACAGATTGCTTCATCTGTATATACAAGGTTACCTTTTTATTTCCATCAATAATATTCTGTTCAAACGTATGATCTGAAAATTCAAAATTTCCAACCTCATTTAATAAAATACGTCCAAGCGAGTCGTTATTTATTTCTACTCCCATATCATTAGGCACATTGCTTGTATCTAAAATATACGGATTAAAAGTAATTGTCATTACTGGGGGAACTGAGTTTCTGAGATTTATGCTGCCGATGTTTTTATAAAAGCTACCGTCTATTCGAATCTTTGTTCCTGAATATCGATCAATATTATTAGTATAATGTTCATCATACAATCCATCGATGCAATAAGTTACATTAATTTGTCCTAATATTTCATTTTCTGATAAAATGTTAATGTACCCACTATCATACGGTAGTTGATTTAATGTATCCAGATTCTTGTCTATAAATGCAACCTGAATATCGGCTTGTCTTTCTGGCTCTAGTATGTCAAAAGATTCGGGGGTGATTGATAATTTTTCAGTCAAATTATCTGATACTTCAAAATGAATATTAGTTTTAGGAGTGTCTGATTGGGCTAATTCAATAGTTACATTGATTGGTTGAGGTAGGCTATAAGTATTATCAAGTTCATGATGGAGGTCAAAGACTATATTCGCCGATGATATACTAATAAGAGTATTTTTAGACTTGTCAATATCTCTTTGCTTTGATGCATTGCTATCACTAGCCATAGTCGGAACATCGTTATCTTTAATTGAAGTCAGTAAGGTCTCTCCTTTTGCTGGAAATATATTAAAAACTCCTGTCAGTACAAGAATAGCAAGTATTAGAGTCAGTTGATAGTATACTTTTTTCATACAATCTCCTTTAACTTTTAAAAGCGGACGAATAATAATCTTCGTCCGCTTTGGCAATTAGAATTTCTAATCAATTATTAGTGAATATTGTTTTTGTCATGTTTAACGCCGTCTTTGCTGTCACATTTTTCGGAACCATAATAAGTAACTCTTCCGGCACCGTCTGTACAGTAATACATATCATTACCGTCTTTAACATTCTTCTTATTCTTCATCAGAGAACCTGAGGAGTTAAGTAAGAATAAAGGTTCATCTTTATAACCTTCGTTTCTAGCTGATACTTTAACACCTATGGCATCAAATGCTTCGTATTTCAGATCACTGTCTGCTTTGATCTTTCTACCCTGAACATACATGGCACTCTTATCATAGATAAAGGTCTTAACAACTGTACCATCACCAAGTACTGTATCAGAATAATTGCCTACAGTTGTAGAACCAAATCCTTTACCCTTATTATTGCCACTCTTACCAAAGAAGTAAGCATAGGTATCGCCATCAACATCGACATTCTGAACGCCAGTCTTCATGGAACCATCGTCAGAAGATCCGAAATAATATACATCAACATTTAATTTGATATTATTCTCATCTACATAAGTAGCTCTCTCGTCACTTAATGGAATACCAGCCTTAGAATCTTCTTCCTTCGGAGCCCAGTAGGATTTAACCTTAGACTCACTGTCAATCTTCTCTGCACCCCAGATAAAGTTATCATCATCTACGCCTAATGCATATAATCCGCTTAACATTTCACCTTTGTCGTAGAATGCATACTTCTTACCATTGATGGTCTTTAACTGATTTACTACTAAATAGCCATCATTGTTGGCATAAAACCACTTCTCTTCATCATCCTGATTTGCTTCTTTGTTAATCTTATCTGTTGGAACTGCCTTAAACCAGCCTTTTCTTCTGGAACCATCTTCAGAAGTGCTGTAGTTCTGGTAATTAGAAGCAGTTGGAATTTCTCCGGCAGTAGCCTCTGTCCAGCCAGATACCATCTTACCCCAGCTATTAAAGCCATATTTTCTGCCGTTGATTGTTTTGTTGGTAATGGAATCTCCATCTTCAGCAAAGAGCTTTTTACCATTTGCTTTGAAGTAGAACCAGTAGTCCTGATCTTCGTCATCTTCATCTTTATTAATTACATGAATCTGTGCCCAGCCAACTCTCTGTGCACCATCATCTTCTGTACCACAATAATAAAGTGTAGTAGATTCTTTCCAGCCTTCATCGTCAGTTATTCTGTTAGATGTGCCATCAACCCAGCCATATAACATCTTTCCTTCATCATCAAAAGCATATTTCTTACCGTTGATAGTCTTGAAGGAAGTTGAGTCGCCAGCTTTATATGCTTTTCCAGATGCCTGAAAATAATACCAGTAGTTTGCTGGTGCATCATCACTGTTATCGTCATCATTAGCTACCTGTACCCATCTGTTAGCAGCCATAACACCATTCTCATCAACATAATAGGTATAATCACCGTCTTCAACCAGAGTTTCTGTTGCCATCTCTCCGTCGTCATTAAGATAGAACCAGTTATTTCCCGACTTCTTCCATTCGTTGCTTACTTTGTAGCCATCATTATCATAATACACCCATGTACCACTTTCTTCCTGCCAGCCTGTAGCTGCGAAGGAAGTCATGGAGGCACCGATAGCTAACAGAGCTGCTGCAGATAATACTGCAACTAATTTTGTCTGCTTTCTCATAAAAATGCACTCTCCTTTTTCTTTTTGAAATACTTTTTGAAATTCCTAATTGCATTACGAGGTAATTATACTTCCTATAAGGGAAATTAAAAGGAAATAGGTGATAATAAATCAGCAGTTTTGTCATCTGTTTGATATTTATTTTTAAATACTAATCAAAAATTATTCAACGCATATATTATAGTGATATTTTTATATTATTATAATTTATGAATGAATATAAAAATAATTGTATATTTAATTGTCCCCTATTGTAAAAAATATTAAAGCAATGACTTAATTAATTAGTATTGCTATGTTTACTATGAGATGTTATACTATAATCATTCATAGTATAATATCTTAAAATATAATGGAGAAATTATATGTTTATAGGAAGAAGAACTGAATTAAACGAACTAAATAAGTTATACAATAAAACCTCATTTCAAATGGCAGTCATCTACGGACGTCGTAGAATAGGAAAAACCAGATTGATACAAGAGTTTATGAAAGACAAGTCCGCTGTCTATATGACAGCAGTAGAGGCCGGTATAGCCATAAATCTGGAACTTCTTAGCACTGCTACCTATCTGACATTTTTAGGTGAAGAAGAGGCTACATTGATGCCATCATTCAAAGATTTTAGAACTGCCTTACAATATATTACTCAAAAAGCGAAAGAATCAAAAGTATTACTTATTATTGATGAATATCCTTATCTGGCTCAGGCGGATAAAAGTATTTCTTCGATTCTTCAGGCTACGATTGATCAGGAATGGAAAACCAGTAATATTATGCTCATTCTATGTGGCTCGTCCATGAGTTTTATGGAGAATCAGGTTTTGGGATATCAAAGTCCTCTATATGGAAGAAGAACAGCACAATTTCGGCTTGATCCATTAGATTACTATGAGTCTTCTTTATTTGTGCCCCGATATTCAGCGGAAGAAAAGGCACTCGTATATGGTATAACTGGCGGAATTCCTCAATACCTGGAAATGGTAGATGACTCTATTTCGATTAAGGAAAATATTTTGGAGATGTATTTAAATCCGAATGCCTATCTTTACGAGGAGCCTGCTAATCTGATGAAGCAGGAATTAAAAGAACCGGCCAATTATAACGCTATTGTTGAAGCAATCGCACAGGGAGCTACAAAACTAAATGAAATATCTAATAAAGTACAAATGGAAAATTCAAATGTTTCGGCATGTCTTAAGTCATTAATCTCTTTAGGGTTAGTCGAAAAGGAAAGTGCCATTACAGAAGAAGATAACAAAAAGAAAACCGGCTATATCCTGGCGGATCATATGTTCCGCTTCTGGTACCGTTATGTGCCAAAATGCATGCTGCTCATTAATACCAGACGCCCGGAACGAGCTTATGAAAAAATTATTGTTCCCGATTTGCAGAATTATATGGGAAAGGTATTTGAGAAAATGTGTCTGCAACATGTTGCTATGCTTAACGCTCAGGAAAAATTTCCTTATGATATATTAAAACTTGGCAGATGGTGGGGCAATAATCCGGTTTTAAAGCGCCAGGAAGAGATTGATATAATGGGAATCAACGATATAGATAAGACTGCATTGTTCGGTGAATGCAAATATCGAAATGAAGTTCTTGATCTGGATACGCTGGAACTGTTAATCCAACGCTCCGAACTCTTTTCTAGATATAGAAAGAAAGGGTATATATTATACTCGAAGAAAGGATTTAGCGATAGTGTACTAAAATTAACTGCTCAACAGTCGGTTTACATGAAACTCTTTACGCTTGATGAACTTTATGATTTAGAGTGAGTTAGAAGCATTAATTCTGCTTATATCAGGAATTCATTGTATAATATATAGTTGAAAGCGAGTCTTACTAATACATATGATTGGTATAATAAGACTTGCTTTTAATTTTATATAATATCAAAGCAATAAAAATATACGTATATTTTTCGATAAAAAGCAATAATATCGCTGTAATAAATATTCATTTTTTAAACAAATTATGCATTGCATGCAGGCAAGCTTTGTTACATGGATATTTTTAATGCAAAGCATATAATCTGTAATTTAATTATAAAATCTAGTATATCAAGCAGTATCAATTATTAATCACATTCTTCTTCCACCTAATTTCCCTTATAGGAAGTATAATTACCTCGTAATGCAATTAGGAATTTCAAAAAGTATTTCAAAAAGAAAAAGGAGAGTGCATTTTTATGAGAAAGCAGACAAAATTAGTTGCAGTATTATCTGCAGCAGCACTGCTTGCCATCGGTGCTTCCATGACTTCTCTTGCAGCTACAGGCTGGCAGGAAGAAAATGGTACATGGGTTTATTATGACAAGAATGGCGATGCAGTAACAGAACAGTGGGCAAAATCCGGTAATAACTGGTTTTGGCTCAATGAAGATGGTGAAATGGCTACGGATTATCTGGTAGATGATGATGGCAATTACTATTATGTGGATGCCAACGGAGCTATGGTAACCAATCAGTGGGTTTCCATTGAAAATGAAGACTATGATGGAGACGATGGTGATGAACCGTTAAACTACTGGTATTATTTTGGAGCTAACGGCAAAGCATACAAGAGCTCTTCCAACAGCAACAGTGCATCATTTAAGACCATCAATGGCAAGAAGTACATCTTTAACGATGAGGCTCAGATGCTTTATGGCTGGATTGATACAGACGGTCAGAGAGTAACTGGTGATGATGACTGGCGTGAAGGCACTTTTTACTGTGGTGATGAAAATGATGGTGCTCAGAAGGCTGGAGAATGGGCTTATCTTGACATTACAGACAACAACTGGGACGATGTAGATACAGGGCTTTCCAGCAATAATCTGTTTGACGACGAAGACCAGACCCGCTATTTCTATTTCAAAACTAATGGTAAGAAAATGACCGACGAGAAGGGAAAAACCATCAACGGCAGAAAATATAGTTTTGACGAATATGGCCGAATGAATGCAGAGTGGGTTAACTGGGATGCAACTCCATCCACAGCTAGCGCTGGTTCAGCTTCCTATACAACCGGTTACAGATACTATGGAGATCCTGAGGATGGTGCAAGAGTCACAAAAGGCTGGTTCCAGGTTGTTCCGGATTCTTATTTAAGCCCAGATGATTATGAAGACGATGAAAACAACTGGTATTATTCTGATAAGGATGGAAAATTAGTTGCTTCTGAAGTTAAAACAATCAATGGCAAGAAATATGCATTTGACTCTTACGGCGTAATGAAGAGTGGCCTGAAGGCAATTAAGTTCGTTGGAAGCAGCACTACTGAAATCGACGAAATTAAGGGCGATGATGGTATCGCTAATATGCATTTCGATACAGAAGATAACTTCAAGGATAACGTTTCTGACTTATATGGTGCTGATTATAAGTTATATTACTTTGGATCCGGCGATGACGGAGCTATGAAGACAGGAAAGCAGACCGTAACCATTGATGGTGAGGACTATTCCTTCTTATTCAACAAATCGGGCAGCTCCAAGGGTGCTGGTAAATTAGGTATCGATGACGATAAGTATTACTTAGGCGGCATGTTATTAAAGGCATCTAAAGATGACAAGTATTCTGTAATCAAAATTACAAAAGATGCAAGTGGTGCAATTACTGCACTGGAATGCTTAAGTACAGAAGAGTTCCTTGATGATGTAAATGCAACTTCCTCTATTCCGACAGGAAAAGCCGACGATTACGATGAGTACTATGATGTAAAAGCCGATGCTGCTGATACTGCTACAACACAGTACAGACTTGTAAATACCTCTGGTAGTGTTCAGAAGAATAAGAATAAAGCAAAAGACGGCGATGATCGTTGCTTCAAGGTTGGCAGCAATAAAGAAATTGAGGCTGTTTTTGTAGAAAGCTAATTGTAATTAACAATAAGAAATTCTAATTGCCAAAGAAGTTCTGTTTTGAATGTTGGAAGTGTACTTAACGAGTACATTTCCAACATTTTTTTAATTTGATTGAGCAGTCTTGGGCGAATATAATTTTAACAGCTTATATCCTTGAATACACAAATGAATACACAAATAAAGAGGATATTCAACAAATTATGATACGCTTTGTTGAATACCCTCTTTTAGCAATTAGAATTTCTTATCGAAATTTATGGAATTACTAATTATATTATTTTGCCTTTGCAGTACTTCCAAAGTATGTTACCACACCATATTCATCTGTACAGTAGTACATACCATCAGCATCTTTTAAGTTGGTCTTCTTCTTCATGATAGAAGCAGATGTATTAACTAAATATCCACCAACCTTACCAGCAACTTCTTTACCATCTTCACCAAAGGACTGATATCTGTAGTCTTTGTCAGCTTTGATCTTACGTCCTAAAACTAACAGAGTCTTCTTGGTCTCATTTACACCTTTGTACTTAGTAGCGCCTGTGGTACCAAAGGAATAAGAATAGTTATCGCCATCTACATCAATGGTCTGATTACCAGTCTTAGCTGCGCCATCATCCCCACTACCAAAATAGTATACGGCATAATTTTTGTTTGTACTATATGCTGCATATGCAGTATCGAATTTACCAGCGTCATCAATTTCAATCATTTCGCCAAGAATTTTACCAGTAGAATCAATATTAAGTGCCCATAATCCACTGATCATTTCGCCATTAGCATTAAATGCGTATTTCTTGTTATTGATTGTCTTTAAAGCTGAGTTATATACATTACCACTTCCGTCAGCATAGAACCACTTTGTAGAATCATCATCATAAGCGCTCTTATTAACCTTTTCTGCCGGAACTACTTTAACCCAGCCCTTCTGTAATCTCCAACCTTCATCGCCACCGTTGAAGTACTGATATTCAGTAATAGTAGCTACATCTGCATCTGTTGCCAAAGTATCAGTCCAACCATCCTGCATTACACCAGTCTCATCAAACGCATACTTCTTGCTGTTAATTGTCTTGATTGCAAACTTTGTAGCATCGTCAGCTGCATACTTTTTGCCATTCGATGGGTTGAAGTAGAACCAGTAGCTCTTATCTTCATCATCTTTAATAACATCAAGTTTCATCCAGCCTGAAGCACGAGAACCATCATTTTCGTCGCCACAGTAATAATCACCTGACTGCCATGCATCATCGCCAGTGATTCTGGTAGCATCCTCTTTGTTTACCCAGCCATAAAGCATCTTGCCTTCGCTGTCAAAAGCATATTTCTTGCCGTTGATTGTCTTGAAAGAAGCGGAACCGGAGGACTTATATGCCTTACCATTAGCCTGGAAATAATACCAGTATGCATCTGGCTCGTCAGTATCGCCTGCATTCTCATTCTCAACTGCTACCCATCCATTAGTTACCATAGCACCGTTGGAATCTACATAGTAGTAGTTTGTACCATCATCGATCAGTTCATCGGTAGCCATAACGCCATCACCGTTTAAATAGAACCAAGCGTCTCCTGATTTTGCCCAAGTATCTGTTACCTGATCGCCGTCCTTGTTATAATAAACCCACTCGCCATTCTCTTCCTGCCAGCCAGTTGCTGCAAAAGAGGTCATAGAAGCGCCGACAGCTAACAGAGCTGCTGCAGATAATACTGCAACTAATTTTGTCTGCTTTCTCATAATTAATGCACTCTCCTTTTTCTTTTTGAAATACTTTTTGAAATTCCTAATTGCATTACGAGGTAATTATACTTCCTATAAGGGAAATTATCAATACTTTTTTTCACTTTTTTTGCATATTTTTCAAAAAGTAATAAATATTCACAATTCCACCAGGAAAATATCATTTCCTCCATCACACTGACAGTATAATATAATTTTTTCAAAAATGCTATAACTTTTCTCTGTGCATTTTCTTACGTAATCTTTACGAAAACCGGGCCTCCGCGACATATTGTACTCAAATTAGTACAATCCAATCTTATTTCGGATTATCCGCTTAATTCTCTTAATTTTGTGCTATATATTTCGCTGCATGCATGATGTCGCATGCGGACAAAATTTTAATAGTATAAACCATTATATTGCGAAACTATCATACAGATTTATATTTTAGATAGTAAAAATAGCTTTCATTGCATACTTTAAGTATTCACCCCTATCCTAATAATGAATTCGAGAGACTGTAGGCTCATTACTGATAGGATTAAAAATGACTGATCAGCTACGCTCTTTACTCCGGTGCTCTCTGTATTTTTTCGCCCACGCACGCTCCCCTCCTCCCTATTTCCATTCTTCCATTTTTATTCTTACTTCATTTCATTCATTAAATACACTCATTGAATAAATGTTTCTTTCTATGTTATAAATTATAAAAGCATTTGACGAAATAAATTACAAAGCTCTAACTTCTAAGTAAATAGCTTATCCCACTTTTTAATACCACACATAATCTTAGACCAACGAATTACACTTAATAATAATCCTGTGTATATCTGTGCTTACCTGTAATTATCTAATATTATGTTTAATCAAATTATCTCCACCAATATTATTCTTACCTATTAAATAATGATCTTTACAACAATACTCTTTACAAATAACCCTTTTCACATATAATGCCCTTAACAAACAATCTTCTTTACAAACACTTCCTTCCCCCCTGTCAAATCCCCCCTTTACCGAACCACTCCTCCATATTTCTTTATACACAGTCATCTTTTTATATATACTATAATATTTCTATACCAGGCAGGCAGACAAACAGATATAAGACCTACTCAATATAATAAATCTCATTAAACCTCCTCCCAAACTCCCCTCTAAAACCGTCTCCCTCCGCCCCTCCCTTCCTATTATCATCAATCCCCTGCCCAATCCCCATCTTTTCAACAACTCCCAACTTTCAACCGCCCGCTTCTCTCCCTCTCTTCCCCTAACTCCAATCTTGCATTTCCCCACAATTATGCTATAATGTTCACATACATTAATATATCGCATTTTTTGAACATCAAATCTCTACTTTTAAAGTATGCATTTTACTAAAATAATGATTATCAATCACGGAGGTATTCATCATGAATCGTAATATCATCATCTGCCGTTCTATCCTCGAGAATCCTGCTATCACACAGCGGGAACTGGCCCAGGCGCTGGATGTCTCTCTCGGAACAGCCAATAATCTTGTGAAGGAATGTATTTCGCAGCATCTTATCACGCCGGCCGGTACAGGCGGAGCATACGAACTGCTCCCGGCGGGGCTGGAGCTGCTGAAACAGTATAAGGTTGACGGAGCCCTGATTATCGCCGCCGGCTTTGGTTCCCGTTTCGTTCCCCTGACCTTTGAAATGCCAAAGGGTCTCCTGGAGGTCTTCGGAGAACGCATGATTGAACGGCAGATTCGGCAGCTCCATGAGGCCGGCATCAAAGATATAACGATTGTCGTCGGGTATCTGAAAGAAAAATTTGAATACCTGATTGATAAATATGACGTAAAGCTTCTATATAATCCCGAGTACTCTACCAAGAATACACTGACCACCATTTACCGCGCAAGAGAGGTCCTGCGGGGCAGAAATATGTATGTTCTCTCTTCCGATAACTGGATGCGGCACAATATGTATCATGCCTATGAGGGCGGCGCCTGGTACTCTTCCGCTTTTATGGAAGGGGAGACTTCAGAATGGTGCCTCGATTATAATAAGAAAGGCAGAATCGGAGGCGTCTCAGTTGGCGGAACCAATCAGTGGGTCATGTATGGCCCCTCCTACTTCTCAAAAGAATTTACTGCTAAATTTCTGCCTGTCCTTGAGGCCTATTATGAGCTTCCGGGGACGGAACAGTTCTATTGGGAAAATGTCTATATGGAAATGCTCTCCGGAGAAGCGGCCAAACGCCTTCCTAACCTTAAGGAAGCAGGCGAAGACATTGACATGTATGTGAACCGCAGACCGGAGGATGAGGTATACGAGTTTGAAAATCTGGAGGAACTCCGGAGATTTGATATCAAGTATCAGCGCCATTCTGACAACGAGGCTATGGAACTGGTCGCCCGGGTTTTCAAAGTTCCTGAGTCGGATATAACGGAAATCAGATGCTTAAAATCAGGTATGACGAATAAATCATTTCTGTTTAAAGTGAAGGAACGCCACTATATCTGCAGAATTCCCGGTCCGGGTACGGAGCTTCTTATTAACCGAAGGCAGGAAAAGGCGGTATACGACGTGGTAGCCGGTCTCGGTATTACGGAAAAAATCATTTACTTTGACGGAGAGACCGGTTATAAGATCGCGGAGTATTATGACGGGGCCAATAATGCCGATCCCCGGAACTGGGAGCAGATGGAAAAATGCATGGCAATCGTTCGCCGCCTTCATCATTCCGGGCTCACTGTTGAGCACTCTTTTGATATGAGGGAGCGGATTGACTTTTATGAGGATCTTTGCAGGAGACATGGAGAAATCCCATTTGAAGATTACGGAAAAGTACGTGGCTGGATGACGGAACTGATGGACCGGCTGGACTCCATGGGACGCAGGAAAGTCCTTTCTCACCTCGATGACAACGGCGATAATTTCCTGATGCTGGAAGACGGCGGGGTCCGGCTGATCGACTGGGAATACGCCGGTATGTGCGATCCGCTGGTGGATGTGGCCATGTGCGCAATCTATTCCTATTATACAGATGATGAGACTGAGCGGCTGATTCGGATTTATCTGGAACGTGAACCGTCACTGGATGAGCGTTATTCGGTTTACGCCCATATGGCCCTCGGCGGATTTTTATGGAGCCTCTGGGCTGTGTACAAGGCAGCGCTTGGAGAAGAGTTCGGCGAATATACGATCATTATGTACCGGTACGCAAAGCATTTTTATAAAAAATGCAGGGAAATTGGATGAGTTTTGGAAATTTGTCCACAAATCGTAATAATTTTTTTATGCATTATAAGGTCTCCTGTGTTATAATGAATTCATATGTGATGTCGTATCTTGTAAGAATAGGAGGAGATTAGGATGAGATGTGGGAAAACAATGACTGCGTTACTCCTGGCCGGACTCGTGGGAAGTTCCGTTTTCATGTCGGCGGACACTGCCTGGGCAGCAGCAGGATGGAAGCAGGAAGGCTCACAATGGAAATATATCGACACGGATGGGTCTGAACATAAGGGTTGGGCAAAAAGTACTGATGGTACTTATTATTATATGGATCTCTCAACCGGTTACATGGTAACGGGATGGAAGCAGATTAATAATAACTGGTATTATTTCCGTTCAAACGGGGCTATGGCAACGAAATGGGTGGAGGATGGCGGGAAGTATTACTACCTGATGGACGACACCGGCGTTCTCGTCAAAGGCTGGCTGAGAATCGGCGATGATTACTACTATATGAAGGGCGACGGCGCCATGTCCACCGGATGGCGTGAGATGGATGGCGGCTGGTTCTATTTTAAGGAAAACGGGAAGTGTACCCTTGGATGGGGACAGATCGGCAGCGACTGGTTCTATTTCGGGCCCGATGGCAAGATGCTGACCGGATGGCAGCAGATCGGCGGAGACTATTACTACCTGAACTCAGACAGCAAGAGCGTTCTCGGCAAGATGATGACAGGCTGGCTCAGCGACGGCACGAATAAGTACTATATGGACACATCAAGCGGTAAGATGGCTCACGGCTGGAAGGAACTTGACGGTGCCTGGTACTACTTTAATGATGCAGGCCACATGATGACGGGATGGATCCAGCTTTCCGGTGTCTACTATTACCTTGATCCTTCTACCGGTAAGATGGCGGCTAATACGACTTTAACCATTGACGGAGTCAGCTATACATTTGCCTCCAACGGCGCTTACCAGAACAGCAATTCCGGCGCTCCCAGCACAGGCGGCAATGTATCAGCACCGGGCAGCGGAACAAATAATACCAATGCTCCCGGTACCAGCAACAATAACACCAATACTTCCGGAGGCCCCGGCGGATCATCTACGGGGAACGGCAGTTTAAGCAGTGCGCCAGGCAGCAGCGATAATACACCAGGCGGCAGCAGCTCACCGGGGGGCAGCAATGCTCCTGGAGGTTCTTCCTCCAACAACGGTGTTTACCAGCTGGCACCGGGACTGACTAACGGACCGGGCTGATGCCGGCGTGTCCGTTCGGCCCATAGCTCATGGCCGGTGGAAATTAAATACAGATTTTGTGTGGGTATCTGCACTTCGGCGCGGATACCCATTGTAGTTTTAACGGAACAACTGACTGCAAGGATGAGGAGGCTGACACTTTGAAACACAGAAGACTTACTGGAAGAATTACGGCGGCAGCGCTCAGCGCCGTCATGGGCTGTTCAGGAGCATTCCTGTACTCCGCCCCGCCCGCTTATGCCGCGGGCTATGAACGGGTAAACGGGTATTATCAGATGCTGGATGGAACCGTGATCGACGGCGTCGTAGCAAGAGGAATCGACGTATCCCGATGGCAGGGCAATATCGACTGGAACGCCGTAGCCGCTGACGATGTGGAATTCGTCATGCTGGGAACCCGGTCGAAAGGGGCGGTTGACCCCTATTTCCACAAAAACGTGAAGGAGGCCTCCGATGCCGGAGTACGGGTCGGCGCCTACATATATTCACTGGCCACCACACCGCAGATGGCTGTGGAGGAGGCGGATTTCGTCCTCGATCTGGTGAAGGATTATCCAATTTCATTTCCGATCGCATTTGACGCGGAGGACAGTTCCACACTGGGATCGCTGCCGCCGGCACAGGTGACGGAGATCATCAACGCGTTCTGCGAACGTGTGGAGGCAGCCGGCTATTATCCCATGGTCTACGCCAACGACTACTGGCTGGCCAATAAGATTGATATGTCAAACATGCACTATGATGTATGGGTGGCCCGTTATGAGGTAAAACACAATTTTTCTGACCCGATCATGTGGCAGGCCACCAGTACCGGCTCCATCGACGGAATTGCCGGAAATGTTGATATTAATTTCCTTTATAAAGACCTGACTCCCTATCTTCCAGGTAATCTCTGGAGAACCATCGGGGATAAGACGTATTATTACCAGAATTATCAGATGCAGAAGGACGCCTGGATCAATGACGGAACCGGCTGGTTCTATATGAACGGGGACGGGCTTGCCTCTGTCGGATGGCTGGAAAAGCTGGGCTTACATTACTACCTTGACGAAACCACCGGACGCATGGTTACCGGATGGAAACAGCTTTCTAATAGCTGGTATTTCTTTAATTCAAGCGGTGCAATGAGCACTGGATGGCTGGATGACAATGGTTCCCGGTATTTCCTGAACGCCGACGGTACCATGAAGACGGGATGGCTTCAGCAGATGAATCAGTATTACTATCTCGATGAGAATTCCGGAAAGATGGCGACCGGATGGAAACAGCTGTCCGGAAAATGGTATTTCCTTCAGGATACCGGAATCATGGCGACCGGATGGCTGGATCAAAACGGAACAAAGTATTTCTTAAACAACGACGGATCCATGGTAACCGGCTGGCATACGGAGGGCGACAAAAAGTACTTCTTAACAGACAGCGGCGCGGCTGCGGTCGGATGGCTTCAGTTAGACGGTACATGGTACTACTTCAACCAGGGCGGCGATATGGCGCGCGGCTGGATCAATCCGGATGGAAACTGGTATTATCTGAATCAGGACGGAAAGATGCAGACCGGATGGCTGGATGACGGCGGCGCAAAGTACTACTTAAGCACTTCTTCCGGAAAGATGACAGTTGGATGGCGTGAAGTTGACGGCGCGTGGTACTATTTCAACGGCAGCGGTGCCATGGTGACGGGACTTACAGAGATCAACGGACAGCTTTATTACTTAAATCCTTCCGACGGCAGGATGGCGGTTTCTACCACCCTTGATTTTGACGGCGTCGATTATACGGTCGATGCAAATGGTGTCTGCACGAAGGTAGAAGAACCGGCGGACGGCACACAGGATGGACAAAATGGAGCCGAAGGAAACGGTCAGAGCGGACAGAGCAGCCAAAATGAACCGGCAGCAAATGGACAAAATACAGGCAGCGCCACGCAGGAATCTCCTGCGGACAGCGGCCAGACAGATTCTAAGAAAGAGATTGGACCCGGAATCAAATAGCAGCATAGATTCTAAAACAGCTTCAGCCGTAATAAAACCGCCTCCTGTCGGACAGGAGGCGGTTTTATTACGGCCGGGGTGTTATTGTTATTGAAACCTTCTCAGGCGATTTGATTTTTTATACTTCAAAAATCAAATCTCCATAGCTTGGCATCGGCCATAATTCCTTATCGACCATCATTTCAAGCTTATCGGCCGGAGCGCGGAGCGCTTCCATGGCCGGGACTACCGTATCGTGGTAGGCATTGGCCTGTTCCTTATTGTTCTCAATAGTTCCGCATTTCTCGGTTGCATCGATCAGCGCTGCCAGCGCCACCTTCATGTCGGAAAGATAGGCGGAGGTCTCTGTCAGCAGTTCGGCCTGTACGCTTACGTCTGCATCCGGGCAGGCAGTCTGCACTTTGCTTAAGGAATCAGCCAGCATCGTCGCGTATTTGACGGCTGCCGGGATGATCTGCTTGCCGGCCATATCAATCATGGTTCTGGCCTCGATGTTGATTGCCTTGCTGTATGCCTCGTATTCGATTTCAACACGGGATTCCAGTTCGGCTTTCGTAAATACGTTAAACTCTTCGAACATCCTGACAGATGCTTCCGTAGTGAGGGCCGGGATCGCTTCCACCATGGATTTGATGTTCGGAAGGCCTCTCTTCTCGGCTTCTTCCACCCATGCGTCCGAATAGCCGTTTCCATTAAAGATAATCCTTCTGTGGGCCGCCAGCTGTTCTTTGATCATGTCATGTACCGCGGTATCGAAATCCTCCGCCTTTTCCAGTATGTCAGCCGCTTCCTTAAATGCTTCCGCCGCAATGGTATTTAATACCACGTTCGGCGAGGAAATGGAATCGGAGGAGCCTACCATACGGAACTCGAACTTATTGCCGGTAAAGGCAAACGGTGATGTCCTGTTTCTGTCAGTGGCATCCTTGAAGAGATCCGGGAGCGTTCTGACGCCGGTCTTTAATGTGCCGCCCACCTTGGAATGAGTGGCCTCTCCGGTGCTGCAAAGCTGATCCACCACGTCCTCCAGCTGCTCGCCGATGAATACGGAAATAATCGCGGGCGGCGCCTCGTTGGCCCCCAGTCTATGGTCATTTCCCACGTCTGCCGCGGATTCGCGAAGCAGATCGGCGTGGCGGTCAACCGCCTTTAGGATACAGGAGAGCACCAGAAGGAACTGAATGTTCTCGTGGGGAGTCTCGCCTGGATTTAACAGGTTGATTCCATCCTCCGTAGTCAGGGACCAGTTGTTATGTTTGCCGGAACCATTGACTCCGGCAAAGGGCTTCTCATGAAGCAGACAGTTTAACCCGTGACGGCCGGCTACCTTCTTTAAGGTCTCCATAACCATCTGGTTGTGGTCTACGGCCACGTTGACCTGCTCGTAAATCGGTGCCAGTTCGTGCTGGGCCGGCGCCACCTCGTTATGCTGGGTCTTGGCCGGGACGCCTAAGCGCCAGAGCTCTTCGTTGACTTCCTTCATATATGCTGCAACGCGTTCCCGGATAGCGCCGAAGTAGTGGTCTTCCAGCTCCTGTCCCTTGGGAGGCATGGCGCCGAATAAGGTGCGCCCCGCGTAAATTAAGTCTTTTCTCTGTAAATATTTTTCACGGTCAACCAGGAAATACTCCTGCTCCGCCCCTACGGAGGGGATCACCCGTTTGGAAGTGGTATTGCCGAATAATCGTAAGATTCTCAGCGCCTGCTCGTCAACGGCCTCCATGGATTTTAAAAGAGGAGTCTTCTTATCCAGGGCTTCTCCGGTATAGGAGCAGAATGCGGTTGGAATGCAAAGAGTAACGCCGATGGCGTCTTCTCTTAAGAATGCCGGTGAGGTACAATCCCATGCGGTATAGCCTCTCGCCTCGAAGGTTGCTCTCAATCCGCCTGACGGAAAGGAGGAAGCATCCGGCTCGCCTTTGATCAGTTCTTTTCCGGAGAACTCCATGATGACTTTTCCCTCGGAGGTCGGTGCTGAAATAAAGGAATCATGCTTTTCAGCCGTGATGCCGGTTAACGGCTGGAACCAGTGGGTATAGTGGGTTGCGCCTCTCTCAATTGCCCAGTCCTTCATCGCATGTGCAACGACATCAGCAATGGACGGGTCCAGTTCCGCTCCGTCTTCGATCGTTTTCTTTAATTTCTTGAAAACGGATTTCGGCAAACGCTCTCTCATGACAGTTTCGTTAAATACGTTTTTACCAAAGATCTCGGCAACATTTACTACTTCGCTCATAAATTTTCCATCCTCTCGCGCAATTATCTATGATACCAGAAATGGCGCCCTCCTGTTGTCAGGAGAACGCCATCGTTCCTTAATTAAAATAAACCATTTTTCTCAAAAATGCAAGTATTTTTTTTAATAATTACATTTCAGGAGACAGGAATATCAAACTTAAGCTCTTCCCACGGAACCGAATAATTCCATTTTCTCTTTTACGGTTGCCTTGATTGCTTCCGTACCTGGTGCGAGAAGTTTACGCGGGTCAAAGCCTTTGCCTTCTAAATCCTTGCCTGCTTCGATGTATTTACGGGTAGCGTCAGCGAAGGACAGCTGGCACTCTGTGTTAACGTTGATCTTGGCTACGCCGAGGCTGATCGCCTTCTTGATCTGATCCTCCGGAATGCCTGTACCACCGTGAAGTACCAGTGGCATGTCGCCTACTTTATCTTTTACGGCAGCCAGAGTCTCAAAGCTTAATCCAGCCCAGTTCTCCGGGTATTTGCCATGGATGTTGCCGATACCGGCAGCCAGCATGGTTACGCCTAAGTCTGCAATCTGCTTGCACTCGTTCGGATCCGCGCACTCGCCCATTCCGACTACGCCGTCTTCCTCACCGCCGATGGAGCCGACCTCTGCCTCTAAGGAGATGCCTTTCTCTGCACATACGGCTACAAGTTCTTTCGTCTTCTCTACGTTCTCTGCAATCGGATAGTGAGAGCCATCGAACATGATGGAGGAGAATCCTGCCTCGATACATTTATAGCAGCCTTCGTAGCTGCCGTGATCCAGATGTAAAGCTACCGGAACCGTGATGTTCAGTTCATCGATCATAGCCTTCACCATCGCTGATACTGTCTTGTAACCTGTCATGTATTTACCAGCACCCTCGGATACGCCAAGGATGACCGGGGATTTCAGTTCTTCTGCTGTCAGTAAGACCGCCTTGGTCCACTCAAGGTTGTTGATGTTGAACTGGCCAACAGCATACTTTCCGTCTCTTGCTTTTTCAAGCATTTCTTTTGCTGAAACTAACATATCACAAACCTCCAATTCGATTTATATTTATTTCATTTCTACATTATATACCATTTCGCGGAATTTGCAAAGATAAATATTTTTGAATTGTGATTTTTATAACAATCTTACATATTTTCTTACATATCTCCTTTTTCGACCATCATCTTTTCGATGAACCGGCTTGGATGCGTCTGAAAGCACTGTCTTCCATGCGCACGAGGCGAAATGGACTGGAGGCAGATTATTATACCGAAAGAATCCTGGCTACCACAGCCTGCATCTGATCGGTATCGCACTGGACGGTATGGCGCACAGGGGCCGTGCGGATCTCCTCCACCGCCTGTGGAATCACCGTGCCTGAGATCTCTGCCAGGCGGTCCACAATGGCAAATTCATCTTCTTCTGGACGAACGCCGTCGATGGCTTCCAGAACACTTCCTGAGAACTTATACGGACTGGCAGTGGAGGCAATAACAGTCTTTGCCGCATCCTTTGTCTCTTCTTTATAGCGGTTGTATACAGACGCTGCAACGCCTGTGTGAGTATCGATTAAGTATCCGGTATCTTTAAAGATCTTTTGAATCGTGGCGCGGTTCTCTTCTTCTGATGCGAAACCACCGCGGAAATCCTTCATGAACTCACGCATCTCATCTGTGACTGTGTAGCTTCCCTTCTCATTCAGTTCCTTCATCAGAGCCGCATTGGCTGCCGCATCACTGCCGGCGCTTAAATAGATCAGGCGCTCTAAGTTACTGGAGATGAGGATATCCATGGATGGGGAGGTGGTCAGTATAAAATCGCGGTTCCTGTCGTATGTACCCGTGCGGAAAAAGTCATACAGGACCTTATTCTCATTGGAAGCACAGATCAGAGTCTTCACCGGAACGCCCATCTGCTTCGCTATATAAGCTGCAAGAATATTGCCGAAGTTGCCGGTAGGCACCGTCACATTGATCGGTTCTCCTGCTTCAATCTCCCCCGCCTCCAGAAGCTTTGCATAGGCGTACACATAGTATACCACCTGAGGTACAAGGCGGCCAATATTGATGGAATTGGCGGAGGACAGCTGGCAACCCTTTTCAGCGAGAGCTTCCGCAAATGCCTTATCACCGAATATTTTTTTCACGCCGGTCTGGGCATCGTCAAAATTGCCGTGGATAGCCACCACATGAGTGTTATCCCCCTTCTGAGTCACCATCTGGAGCTCCTGAATGCGGCTTACGCCGTCTTTGGGATAGAAGACGATAATGGCTGTGCCTTCGACATCTGCAAAGCCTGCCATGGCCGCCTTACCGGTATCACCGGAGGTTGCAGTCAGAACTACAATTTTGTTCTTTACCTGATTTTTCTTTGCTGCGGTCGTCATGAAATGCGGCAGAATGGAAAGAGCCATATCTTTAAATGCAATGGTACTTCCATGATACAGTTCCAGGTAATACGCACCGGACACTTTCGCTAATGGCGCGATCTCCTCAGTGTCAAATTTGCTGTCATACGCCCGGGCGATACAGTTCTTCAGCTCTTCTTCCGTATAATCGGTGAGGAACAGCTTCATTACCTCATAGGCGGTCTCCTGATACGTCATGCCCGCAAGCTCTTCCATCGTTTTGTCGAGTTTCGGGATAAAGGTCGGCATAAACAGGCCGCCGTCGTCGGCCAGCCCCTTTAAGATTGCCTGGGAGGCCGTCACACCGGTCTCGCCGCCGCGGGTGCTTTGATAGGATAATTCCATGATATGTCTTTCCTTTCTTGCTCTTACAGATTGTCATTCAGCCGTATTTTCAAGCTTTTACTCTAAAACCTTGCCAGAATTGTAGCACACTTTGTTGGAAGGTGCAACCAGAAACAGCAAAAAAGTTTTCACAGTGCGGACATATGTATCTAGTTTAAAGACAGCACATTCCAATTTATTTTTGTTCCGCAATGTGGTATGCTATGAATAGTCTGCATAGAAAGGATACCATTCGGTCATGAGATACGAACATATCATACAGGGAACTTTTATAAGCCGGCCCAACCGCTTTATCGCCCACGCGGCGATCCGGAGAAATGAGGGCGCTGAGGAAGAAATTGTGGTCTGCCACGTCAAAAACACGGGCCGCTGCAGGGAACTGCTCCTGCCGGGTGCTGCGGTGATTCTTCAGTTTCATCCGGAAGCTGCGGCGTCAGGCAGGAAGACGGAATATTCGCTTATTGGTGTTTGGAAGGAGCATCATGGCGAATTTCTGCTTATCAACATGGACTCCCAGGCTCCCAACCAGGTGGCGGCGGAATGGCTTCATTCAATGGAACAGGCGCCCACACTGCCGATTTCCGGTTTTGACGGGAAGAAACTTCCTTCGTCTCTTACACTGGCCGATATCCGCAGGGAAGTTACCTATGGACAGTCCCGGTTTGATCTGGCTTTTCATCTGGTTTTCGGCTCATCCGCCTCTGCGTCCCAGGAACAGAGAAAGCCGGCTTTTATGGAAGTCAAGGGCGTAACCTTAGAAGAGAACGGCATCGCCATGTTCCCCGACGCTCCGACCGAGCGGGGCATCAAGCACATTCTGGAGCTGGCAGAAGCGGTAAAGGCAGGGTATGAGGCCTATATTCTGTTTGTAATCCAGATGAAGGGAATCCGGGAATTCACGCCCAACAAAAAAACGCATCCCCAGTTCGGAGATGCGCTGCGCCAGGCACACGAGTCCGGCGTTCATGTTCTCGCCTATGATTGTATGGTAACTGTGGATTCATTGGCAATCGACCAGCCTGTGCCGGTATTTCCCGCCACATTTTGAACCCATAGATCATTCAGGATGACTCTGCTGCTGGATTCTCTTTTGTTTCAATCCACGCTCGATAATTTCACAGAGTGCGACTACATCATATAGATGCGCGGCTTGACTTCATGTCAGTGGGGGAATTCTCGCTTGTTTTGTTAAAATTTCCTTCCACCGCCGCCGAAGCTGCGGCCTCCGGAGGAATGGGTCGTACTGCGGCCGGAAGAGGAACCGCCGCCACCGCCGGTATGACCGTCGGTATTACTTTTCGGAATCACGATATGGGTAACGGTCTTATTGACCAGATGATCCGTATTGGTAGAAAAGCAGAAACGGCAGTCTGCCCGATAGGCTTTTAAGTAATTACCGGCCTGCCTCCGCTCCTTCTTCATCGCGTAGCGGTTCATGACGCCGATGCATGGTCCAGCCGCCGTAAACAGCGCCACTGCCAGGGCAACCAGGGCTTCTAACCAGGTTATGCTGCGGTAAATGCTGACCTTTCCGGTGTCACGGTCGTAATTATACTGACCGCCCGGTATCCCGGCTGCGTAATATTGACGGACCCCATCCAGAAACGCTTCCGCACTGGCCGCGTAATCCCCGTTCGATGCGCCTTCATAGGCATTGTCTAAAATCTCATTCCACCGTTTATCGGTCAGAAACCGGTTCATCATCCCTACCGGCGCAATATACAGTTCCCGGTTATCCATATCAATCAGGAATATCACACCGCTGTAGTCTTTCCCTGTTCCAAAGCCTCCATTGATGTAAAAATCTTCACAGTATGTTTCGGCTGATTTTCCCTCTGCGTCGTCCGTGGTGGCTATTACCACGTCCATATTCATCTCTTTCCGCATGGAAGCAATTTCTTCTTCCATGGAACTCTTCTCCGTTTCCCCAAACAGTCCTGCTTCATCGAAAACCCTCTTCTCTCCGGCCGCCAGATCAGATTTCCCGGAGGCATAAGCCGTAAATCCGCTGACGGCACCGGCCAGGAAAACAGCCATGAAAGCTAACAGCAGAAGCCGAAGCAGCAGACTATCCTTTGTTATGTATGCGGATATCCTGTTTCTTTGTCGTCTTATCATATCAGATACCCCATCAGAAGCATAAATATCAGGACCGGGAAGAATATCTCAGCAAACAGAATCAACAATTTTCTCCTGTCGACCGGAAGTTTTCCACAGACTTTTCCCGTTTGTCCATTGACGGTAAAATAGTACATCTCGTTTTTGGCCTGGTCGTGATAGGTAAGCGTCCAGACGGGAAGAAGGGCATATTCCCATCTCTCATCTCTCAGCATTGCATCCGACCGGCGCACGCTGACCCGGTCATACGTTCCAACACTTTCTTTTAAGGAGTCGAGAGCGAACTGGCGCACCTCGCTGCAGACATCGGCAGAAAAATCCTGTTCTTCCATATCGCGCCGTTCCGCCACGAAGCCTGACAGATAACCGGGCGTAAAGGGTTCCAGCTGCTTCATGTCATAGGGAAGAACTCCCTCCACCAGCTCCCGGTTCGCCTTTTTTAAAGCATTGCGGGTAACGTGGCTCACCTCCATGTCGCCTTCGCGGAGAATATCGTACGTCTGGGTCTCCGTATACTGATACCGCCCGCTCACCCAGACCCGCAGCCGGTCGGCACGGGCCTCCAGCTCGCCTTCCACCCGGCAGCTGTACATCAGATAGGGAAAATATACGCCGGACAGCTTCTGGATCTGCTCTTCCGAATAAAAGGCGCGGGGGACGTATCTCTTTTTCTTCATCCACTGGGAAAATATGGAGACTGCCTTTTCCCGGTCCAGCTGAAAGGGGATGACGTAATCCGGATTATACTCTCCCGACAGCTTTCCGGAGAGAATTACCGGATTATGGCAGTAATAGCATATGTCAGCCGCAGTGGTCTCATCCGTTACGATCTCCGCGCCACAGCTGGGACACGTATAAAGGACGGAGGTCCCCTCTCTGCTCTGCTCCCCGGTGTTCTCCTCTCCAGCCGCTTCATCGAACGAAAAGCCGGCCTGGTCAGCCGATTCTTCGGGGCTCAGCCGTTCCAGCTCATCCTGCGTAAACTCGGAAAGACAGTATTCACATGCATATTTCTGTTTCTCAGGATCGAACTGCAGACCACCGCCGCAGTTTGGACACTTATATGTTATGGTTGCACTCATGGTCTTGGTTTTCCACACTCCGAACAGAATTTTCCACTGTTGACAGTTCCGCATTCACAGGTCCACGGTCCGGCCGGCCGGGGAGTTCCGCATTCCGGACAGAATTTTCCCGTGTTGACAGCTCCGCATTGGCAGGTCCAGGAGGTGCCTGACTGGGCGGCGGCCATCTGTGGAGTTCCGGTCATCTGTTGGTTCCCGGCCATCTGTGGAGCTCCGGTCATCTGTTGGTTCCCGGCCATCTGCGGGTTCCCGGCCATCTGGTTCATCTGCATCTGCTGTAAATTCGCATGAGAGGCTGCACCCATAAAGCCGCCTCCCGCATTCATGCCAACGCCCATTCCCATAAAACCGGCCATGGAGCCGTTACGATTGCTTCCGGCGGCCTCCATTCCTCTGGCAACCGCTCCCTGAACGTAGCCTTCCCGCACGCCGGGGTCGCTTAACATGGCGCCCTGGTTTCTCATATTGATCAGCTTCTTGGATTCTTCATCATAAGAGATACTGGCAATTCCCACAGACTGAATCTCCATCCCCCGGCTGGCCTTCCACTGACTGTCCAGAGTGTCAGCCATATAGCTGCCCAGTTCTCTGCCCTTGGATGCTACATAGGAGATGCGGATCCCGTCAGCCGACATCTGGTTGATGGAGGACTGCAGCGCCTCCAGAAATTCCGATAAATACTGTTCATTGATATCTGTGACTTCGACTCTTGTCTTGTTCTTCGGAATCGCCTCGTTGTAAAACAACAGCGGATCTGTCACCTTAATAGAGTACGTACCGTGAGCACGCAGGAACAGCTCCGCGTTATAAAACTGATCAAAATAGTTAATGGGATTCGGAGTTCCAAACTTGATTCCCTTGATCTCCTGCAGATTGATAAAGTAGACCTTCTGGGAGGTAGGCGTCTCACCGCCGTAACGAACACGGTCAAAGGACTCTTTAAGCGCCTCCCCAAACTGTCCGTTAAACAGGGATGGCAGGGAAGAATTCCTGACCGTATAATACCCTTCTTCCGCCGTGTAATCGATCACCTTGCCGCCATCTACCAGAATCATAAACTGGTTGGGGTACACGTGGATGACAGAACCGTCGGATATTGTATACTCCGTTCCCTTCGTATTGGATCCCCTGCGGATTTTCACACCGCTGGTAAAAACTGTCTGATCTCCCATATTGCCTGACTCAATGACCTCAAGCCACTGGTCAGCCAGTGAACCGCTGATCGCGGTCGTAACCGCTTTGATAATTCCCATGCTGCTGCCTCCTGTCACGTTAAATAATAAATATCCCGATATAAAGCTATTATACCATACCGGGATTCCATCTATCTACAAAATTTACGGGATACTGTTTAAAAATCTTTCATCTGCTTCCGGTACTGTTCGATCAGCTGCTTAAATTCCCGGTTATCCTGAAGAAAGCTGCATTTCTCACTGTTCTCAAACTCATATAAAATCGGCGGAATTATCTGCTTTGTATAAGTTTCCGGTGCCCCATAAACCGGGATATGGCAAAACAGCGGGGAGTGATTCACCTCCCACGGCCCTTCGGCGGCCTTCAGTAACTCCTTGATCAGCCGGAGGCTCTGCTCCGTGTCTTCCTGATCGAGAGCGGCCTGCAGCGCAATTACCAGGCCGTTATAGTTCCACAGCCCCATCTGCTCCGCCACCACCTTCCAGCGCTCTCCTATGTCTGTGGCATCACCCGGACGGCCCTCTTTCACTGCGATTTCTGCCAGGCTTAAGAGGACACCCATAAGCTCATTCAGCCGCATCAGCAGCGTCCGCTCCATCAGACGGGCCGCCTCATCAAGCTTTTCCTGTCTGATGTATAGATTCGCCTGGATCTGGCGTTTGTCTGCGTGATTGTTTTCCGGAAGCAGATCCAGCATCTTCTGGGATTTATCATATTCCATCCGGACCATATATTTCGATGCCAGCATAAACCGGGCGCTGGTGGATACTTCCTCATCACCGCACTCTGCCGCGCGTTCATAGAGGGAAAGGATCTCATCCGCATACGCCTCCCGCTCCCCGGAGCACGAGCCCTTTATAAACCATGCGCCATCCAGGATCATTGCAGCCCTGTGAATCAGCGCGCCGCACGCGGGATACTCCTGCACCTTTTCCCGCACCAGCCGGATTCCCGCACTCATCCCGTCTGCCCGGACCGCCTCCGCCACCTCTGTGCAGAAACCGGCAATCTCCTGTTCCGTCAACTCTTCTTTGAAACAGAGCAGCGTGTTTAAATCCGTTTTCAAAAGACGGGCCAGCGCAGGCAGAACCGAAACATCAGGACAGGTGATCCCCTTTTCCCATTTGTTCACAGCCGGCGCCGACACCCCTAAGTACACAGCCACCTTCTCCTGGGTCAGACCCAGTTCTTTTCGTTTTTCACGTATTACCGTATTCATTGCCATCTGTCATCCCTCCTGTTCTCCATGAAGAAGGGCCCTTCATGATTTTATTATAGCAGGACACAGGCAGGTCTGCAATTGAGCATCTTTTAATTCATAGTTTAATTTCTTAACCAGAAGTTATATTTTTATTCTATAATTTTCACAGTTTTATCTGCAGACCTCTCTCATCATCGCAATCTCCCTCGCATACCCCGAAAGTTCATTCGGCGTTTCCAGGTAAAACGGCAGATCCTTAAAAGCCGGATGAGTTACCACCCGCTTCAGGGCTTCCTCACCGATATATCCTTCCCCGATCTTCGCATGGCGGTCCTTATGGGCTCCCAGCGGATTCATGCTGTCATTTAAATGAATGGCCTTCAGCTTTTCCAGGCCGATGATCCGGTCAAACGTTCCGATGACGCCGTCTAAATCATTCACAATGTCATAACCGCCATCCCACACATGGCACGTATCGAGGCAGACCCCCATACGTTCCCTGCACTCCACACGGTCCAGAATCTCTCTCAGTTCCTCGAACTCGCGGCCTACCTCGCTTCCTTTTCCCGACATGGTTTCAAGAAGTACTGTGGTGCGCTGTTCCGGTTTCAGAATCTGGTTGAGCATATCCGCAATGAATGCGATTCCCGCCTCTGCCCCCTGTCCCACATGGCTTCCCGGATGGAAATTATAGCAGTTTCCTGGCGTATATTCCATACGCCTCAAATCGTCCGCCATCGTATCTCTCGCAAGCTCACGCAGATGTTCATCCGCTGAGCAGGCATTCAGGGTATACGGCGCATGGGCCAGAATCCGTTCGATTCCATTTTCCTTTGCAAATACCAGGAACCGTTCCACATCGTTTTCATCGATCGCCTTCGCCTTCGTTCCCCTCGGATTCCTTGTAAAAAACTGAAACGTATTCGCATCAATCTTCACAGCCTCTTTCCCCATGGCAAGATAACCTTTCGAAGATGATAAATGACATCCAATTGTAAGCATAATTTTTCTCCTTTACTCTTTGATCACTGCAAACGTGAGGGTCTCCGGCCGGCATACCACGGCTTCACCATAAAAATAAACGCGACTGTCGGACACAAAGTGCGCGTGTTCGCGGGCCGCGTTCATTATCATGGTGATCGGTAAGGCAGTTCCATACTGCACAGTACCGCCCGAAGCGTACACGGCCGCCGCCTTACAGCTGGCTGCCTGCCGCAGGGACGCTTACCCCCACCTTTCTCTTTTCTTTTTGCTGTTTTACCGGCTTTTTCTTTACCGGATTGATGGCGCGTATGGCGATCAGCAGGAAAATCGCAGACAGCGCCAGCTGAATGACAATGCTGATAACCACCCAGTAATTCATAATAAAATTATCCGGATGCGGGCCAAACCAGCGGTTTAAACCTCCTGTCACCTGATTATCTCCGGCCTGGCCGTTGATCATCACATAAAAGGTTGCCACCGGATTGAAAAGCAGCAGATATAAAAATCCGCCTGAATTGGCCTGCTCCGTCATGGAACCGACCGAGCTTATGTACGTATTGTTCATGTTCATGCGGGCGATAGAGAGCGCAAATACGTTAATCGCGTACGTTCCCGCCGCTATCAGTATCAGAATGCCGTAGGTCATTACCGTTGCTATGGTAGAACGCTTGAATATGGCCGAGAAACAGATTCCCATGCTTCCGGTAAGCAGCGCTACCGCCACATAGCACAGGAGAAGCAGGCAGACATCATAGAACGTGATGCCTCCGTATACAAAGGACACGGCCAGCAGCGGGAAACTGGATACGATCAGGATAAACATGGTCGAAAAGGACGCGCTCAGCTTTCCTAAAATAATGTCCGACGGCTTCATCGTCGTCGTCAGCATCAGATCCAGTGTCTGGCGCTCCCGTTCCCCACTGATACTTCCGGCTGTCAGCGCCGGCATGATGAACATCAGCATGACAAACTCTACCACACTCACAAATACATAGAGGTTCAGGAAGGAGGAGTATTGAATCTCCGCCGTAATCTTTACTCTCGCAACCACGGAATACATATTAAGCAGGGCCACCAGGGCAAGAATTCCGTTAAATACCATGATAATCAGCGCCAGCCGGAAGCTTCTGGAGCTGACGGTGGTCTCTCTTTTATATACCGGATTCATTTTCATGTACCAACACCGCCTTTTCTACATCGTGGTCAGTTATCTGCATAAATAAGGACTCCAGGCTTCCGGGCTCACGGGTAAAACCGTGCACCATCACTTCCGCATCCACCAGCTGCTGAAGCAGAACCGCCTCGTCCTCCTCATCCCCGACGAACTGGACCATGATATCGCCTTCCTTTACGGAAATGGTCTGTACGCAGGGCTGGCTCTTCAAAATCGTCAGCGCCTTCTCCTTGTTTCCCAGAATGGAGATGATCAGCGGATTCGAGGTATTGACCCGGCGCAGGATCGCCTCCATACTGCCGCTTAACACCATCTTCCCCTGGTCGATAATTCCGATGTCCGTACAGAGCTCGGAAAGCTCAGAGAGGACGTGGGAACTGATCAGAATCGTCTTTCCCTGCTCCCGCAGTTCTTTTAGGATCTCCTTAAATTCAAACCGGGTTCTCGGATCCAGACCGGAAGTCGGCTCATCCATGACGAGAAGGGCCGGATCGTGGATCAGCGCCCTCGCCAGACACAGTCTCTGCTTCATACCGCGGGATAAGCCGTCCACATAGAAATTCACCTTGTCATCCAGACCAACCTGTTCCAGAAGCGTCATATAACGCGTTCTCGCCTTCAGGCCATAGATTCCATAGCAGGAGGCGAAAAACTCCATATATTCACTGACCTTTAAATTGTCGTATACGCCGAAGAAATCCGGCACATACCCGATCTTAAGCTTCAGCTGGGACAGGCCTCCCGTAACATTCACTCCATTGATCAGTACCTGCCCCTCGTCCGCCTCCAGCAGTCCGGTCATAATCTTGATGGTCGTTGTCTTTCCGGCTCCGTTGGGTCCAACGAAGCCGTAGAGCGCCCCGTCGCCGATATCCATGTCCAGACCATCCAGCGCGTAAAATTTTCCAAATGTTTTTTTTAAGTTTCTGATCTCCAGCATCATTTATCCTTTCCCATAACGGTCAGCATCGGCAGTGTCACCCAGCTGTAATCCGTATTGTTGTCAAAGATATATTTGATTGTCATCGTATTCCCAGGAGACAGATAAGGCTCCAGTTCATCCGCAGTATAAACGTCTTTTCCGGAATCCATCAGGTCGTAAATTCCCGTATCATGATTATAGAAGTAGATGCTTCCGCTGAACAGGGACAATCCGTTGTTCTTCTCACCTTCCAGGAATTCGTCCGAAATCTTTTCAAATGTCAGACTCTCCACCTCGATATCATTCCCCAGGGAGTACTCTAAAACCGTCGGATCCATGCCGTAGACGGAATTGCTGGGGGCGTAATACTGGCCGCTCACCACGTGGGGCGCCTTCATCAGTGCCGAACGGTAGGTATAGCCGTTCTTCTTCGTACTGATATCCAGGGCCGAGGTGAACATGGTCATACCGTAGGTCTCAAAATCCCCTTTTGCCAGAAACTTGCTGTCAGACTGTTCCCTGCCAAACGCTACGATCCGCGCCTCGGGACTGTAGACAGAGGCATACGTATCGAGGTAAAAGCTCAGAATCTTGGAACGGGAAAGCGCCAGCATATAGTTCTCATCCTCGATATCCGGCTTCTCATACTGATATCCGCCCGTTACCCGCTCTGCGATTAAGTAAGAGCTGTTTAACGGATAATTGATGATCTTCAGACCGTCCAGCGACACTGTCTCTCCCGGTCCCAGTTCATCGATCACTACCATCTGTCCATACATCATTACACCGACTTTTTCCACCGGGAACGTGTAACGATTCGTCACCGTACCGCTTATCCGGCCGTCAAACAGTGTGACATTCCCCGTCAGTCCCTGATGCTCCGTGTTAGGACTCTTCTTCACAAGGGAGAAGTACTTGGGAGTGAAGGCAACCACACCCTGCGCGGAAATCTTCGTCTCCTGGAGGCCGTGTTCCACCCTCACCTTGCTCTCCTCGGTGCCTGTGAACTTCGGTACCGGCGTCATGTCGTAATAATAGCTTCTGGTAATCGGAAGCAGGTCATAGCCGGGATCCAGGGAAACTGCGTACGGTTTATTATACGGAGTCCTTATGTTGATGTATGTATACTCATCAATGGACTTTTCCGAGGTATCCAGGATCGTGGCATAGGTAAAGAATGTATTTTTAAACCGGGTTCCGACTCCCATAAGATAGATGACAGCCGCAAAGGCAAGAGAAAGAACGACCACTCCTGTCCGGTAAAATCTTCTCCGCTCCTGCTTCTTTAACAGCAGATAAAGCCCCGGGCCCACCAGAATGATATACCCGAGAATCACGATCACATACAGAGGCATGTTTGGCAGCTTATCTACGTTTCCTGTGTTTAAAATACTCTGAACCGACCAGTATTTGCTGGAATTGCCGTAATAGAGATAGGACGATAAGTTATTCAGCTTATCTTCACCCAGAAGGGCGGTCAGAAGTTTATCCACGTAGGAGCGCTGTGTCTCACAGAAGTCCGCGATGTCCACGAAGTCATAAGCTGCAACTCCCACCAGCCCCTTTCCTTTCGGAGTCGATGTGAGAACCGGAAACTCGTCGTTGGCCAGCACTTCGGTACCGCCCTTTAACGAGATGTCTGCACAGGTCAGATTGATAAAGGAATCTCCAGGGCCGTCGGTGGCGTATTCCACGCCCATATCCACGGAGCGCACCTCCGGTGCCGGAAATGCCGTCTCCACGATCTCCTCACGAAACGCTGCCAGGGTATCATTCGCGCGGCCTCCGGTTCCGATTAACAGAGTTCCGCCTCCCCTGACCCATTCCCAGACGGCCCCTGTCTGGCTGTCTGAAAGCTTTCTCGTATCGTAGTCCGTGATCAGAAGCACATCCAGAAGGTCCAGCCCCGCCGCCTTATCCGGCATGGTATCCGCCGTCATATGAAATGTCTTTGTCCTGACTGAACTGTAATTGACCCCCACGCCGTTTAAATAGTTCAGACGGTCCGGGGAATCAGAAAGAATGCCCACATACAGTTCTGCAACTTCGCGGCTCACATTGATTCTCAGCCGCTTGCGCACAAGCTCCGTGCCATTCCCATCGAACAGCTTTACATACAGAATCTCGCCTCTGCCCGCGGGAATATCCAGGGATTTCTCCAGCTTCTCCTCAGCGCCTAAGGATACCGGATAATCGTAGTCATAAATATCATAGTCGGACTCCATCGCCTGGATTCGAATCGTTCCTTCAAACGCCTTCTGTTCCTGATTGGCCAGAGAGATGCGAACCGGCACATAGCGGCCGCTCTTGGCCGCTCCGTCATATCCGTAAGCCACATCCATCACGACCGGCGACGACGCCAGATAGATATCGGACTCCGTATTTAAGTTATTGGCCGGCTCCGTCATCGTTTGCACAGCATAGGCCGTTACACAGGAGGCAGGCAGTAGAACACTGCCTGCCATACTCAGTATCACTGCCCATACAAGGGTATTTTTTCTGAATCTCATCCTTTTGTCATCCTATCTTTCCAAAGTTTTCCTTGTTAACGTCAAAATTCACTTTCAGTTTCACCGTAAATACCGTACCGGACAAATCGCTGGTCACAGTGATTGTACCGCCGTGCATATCCACGATATTCTTTGAAATGGCCAGGCCCAGTCCGGTCCCTCCCGTATTGGTGGAACGGGACTGTTCCACACGGTAAAACTTGTTAAAGATAAGCGGCAGTTCATCCGCAGGGATTACATAGCCGTAGTTGATAACAGAAACTGTGACAATCTCATCATCCGCATGCAGCTTTACCATGATCCTTTTTCCATCCGCACCGTATTTGATGGCATTGTTGATCAGATTGTCGAAAAGCCGGGCCAGAAGATTCCCGTCCGCGGTAATCACCTTGGCGGGAACGTTGCTCTGCAGTTCATACGATAAGTTTTTGTCTACAAAGCTGGGGTAAAACTCTTCCAGCAGCTGGCTGAGCAGTTTTACCACATCCACCTGGGCCACATGCATGGTTAGCTTTCCGTAATTCATCTTTGTAAAACCAAATAAGTCCTCGATCAGTTTTTCCAGACGCTTCGTCTTCACATAGGCAATATTTATGTACTTTTTCTGCAGCTCCGGATCCAGCTTCACATCTCCGGAGAGCAGCTCTAAGTAACCGATAATAGAGGTAAGCGGTGTCCGCAGGTCATGTGCCACATTGGTAATCAGTTCATTCTTGGTCCGCTCCGACTCTCTCTCCTTATCCATCAGTTCCTTTAATTCTTCTACCATCTTATTCAAATTGGCGGCCATGGAAGAAAACTCGTCGTCTCCCTCCACCTCCACGGTGACATTCAAATCCCCTTCGGAAATGTTCTGCATGGCGTCGGAAATCTTTGTGATATAGCGGAGCGACTTTTCCTGAAGAATCATAAATGTGACGGTAAAGACAAGGATGCCAAACAGCACATACATCAGAATAACCACCACATCAAAGGTTACGAGAATCGATATAAAGAAATTATCGATTCCCGCATTATCCATATAGGTGGCGATCAGGGATACGTTGGTTACTAGGAAAATCTCGATTAAGACGGTAACGACAGCGCTGTAAAAAATATTTGTTATCACGCGGGTGCGGAAGCGCCGGTTCATGTCATTTTTCAATTTTATATCCTACCCCCCACACTGTGGTGATAATCTTGTTCTGCCTCGTGTCTTCCTTCATCTTGCCCCGCAGACGCCTGATATGTACCATGACCGTGTTGTTGGCCTCATATACCTTTTCGTTCCACACCTTCTCGAATATCTCATCCGTGCTGAACACGCGGCCCGGATTGGACGCCAGAAGATAGAGGATATCGAATTCGATGGGCGTCAGCTTGATCTCTTCCCCGTAAACGGTCACTTTATGGTTGTCTTTGTTGATAATCAGTCCGCGGATGGTAATCTCGTTGCCCGCCTTCTCATTCACTGCACTGTTGGGATTCAGCTGTGTGTAGCGGCGCAGCTGGGACTTCACACGGGCCGTCAGCTCCAGCGGGTTAAACGGTTTGGTCACATAATCGTCGGCTCCCGTTCCCAGTCCCATGATCTTGTCTAAGTCGGTGGACTTGGCGCTCAGCATGATAATCGGAATGTTGTTCGTCTCTCTGATCTTTCTGCACATCTCCATCCCATCCATGCCCGGCATCATGATATCGAGCAGCACCAGATGAATCTCGTTTTTATCCAGAATATCCAATCCGTCCATGGCGTTATTGGCCTTAAATACTTTATATCCGTCGCTGACCAGGTAGATCTCTACCAGCTCAGCAATCTCTTTTTCATCATCTACCACCAGAATGTTCGTAGTTTCTGACATGAAAAATACCTCCCTTGTGTTATTTCAGCTTTAGTCTATTTCCATTCTACCACAAGAAAGGGTTCTTTGCTTTACTATTTTCTTACAAAATTACCATGATATTTCCTACTCCGTTATTTCTTCTCCCCTCTTTTTCACTGCCATAAACCGTATTGCAAACACGGTCAGGACAATTGTCAAAATAATTAATCCGGCCATGGCAAGGGGCAGTCCCAGGCCGGATCTTCCTGTCTTCGGAAGACTTTCCAGCGTTTTACTGTCTGCAGGCGGGATCAGTTCCGGCGCCGCCTTTGGTTCTAACTTCGGATTCGTCTCGTCCGGACTGCTTAAGTTAATCCAGAAGTCTCTGTGACCGAAATAGTAACCCGAGTGCCCCCAGAGATCTCCGCCGGGATCACGATACGTCCGGTCGATAGATATCTCACTCTCCAGTGATTCCAGTTTCCCATAAGAAATATCCGAGCCGGGATATTCCCACAGGCAGATAACTCCCGTATCCGGCATAATTACTCTGGGAGCCGTGCTCTCATCCGTCTCCTGAATCTCCGCCCCGTGCTCTTCGGAAAAGCTGATGCCATCGTATACATTCACCAGCTCTTCCATCTTAATCCAGCCCACGGCGGCCTCTTCTTCCCAGTTACCATCCGTCTCCGGCTTTCCTTCCTCATCCAAAACGTACTGGACCAGTCCCCATGTCCCGGAATTCCCCTTGTCGTAAGTTATGTAAACGAATAAGACAGGGCCGTTGGCTATAAAATCGATCACGTTTCTGCGCAGAGGGCTTTCCACAACTGTGACATATCCGTCTGCGCCATTGGCGTAGTAACGGCGTCCTATATACTTACAGTCTTCATAATGTTTCTCATAAAACGTATCATCCGGTGTCCAGATCACATCGGCTGATGCTCTTCTTCCCGGCACCAGAAGAAAGGACGCCAGGACCAGGATAAATACGGAAGCAGCCAGGATACGTTTTACACTCATTGCCGGGCCTCTGCTGACTCCTTTATGATTCATTTCTTTCATTCTGTTCTCTCCTCCCTGTTTATTTATGATGGCAGATTCAGTCAAACCGTTCAATAGAAACCGCCGCAAGCTTCAAAAGCATTTTGTCACCATCGCCCCCAGCGTAACAGAAAACAGGTTCGCGCCGATCGAAAAAAGCCAGGGGCGGCGTATTTTCCCTGCCGATCTGTAGCATACGGCTTCCACTGCAGCTGCCGCTGCTTCCAGAGCCACAGTAACGATCATGGGATTCCAGCCCAGATACAGATCGTTCACGTAGTAAAGAAATACCACCGCCGGATTCGTCAGAATATTGACCAGTACAATCAGCAGACGATTCCACCAGTCCCGCACACCGGCAAGCCAGCTGAAGGCTTCCTCCAAAGCAATGGTAAGTCCCAGCGACACCAGCAGAACGGGCACCAGCCACAGCCCCATCATTTCACCACCTGCTTAAGTCCCCAATCCAGCAGCAAAAGGGACAGCACTGCCATCAGAGCCAGGCCGACGGGCGAAGAGGCAGCTCCGGCCAGCTGCCGGATGCCGGACTGAGCCGCGAAACCGACGCTGCTTCCGCCAAGCCAGGCCGGACAGAAGCCCACAAACAGGCCGAAAGTCAGCAGACCGAAGCCAAAGCCCTTCGCCCCCGGAAACGCCTCCGCGACGGCCCAAAGTGTCAGCGGCATGGACATATTCCAGCAAAATACCGCCAGAATACCCGCGGCCGGGTAAACCAGACAGAGAAATCCCACCGCAGCCGCGCACATAGAGCAGAACGCAGTCCTCCAAACTCCCGTCTTATCCGCCAGGACACCACCTGCCATCTTTCCCAGTACTACTGCTCCTGCCAGAATAAAACCGCTTCCCGCCAGCGTCTCTTTCCACGGAAAGTTCTGCACCATACCGGAATACGACCGAAGAATCACAGCCGCCAGAAAACAGGCGGCAGCCGGTACCGTTCTGTCCGACTGCACCGCAAAGGAAACCGGTGCATTCCCGGATGAGGTCCATAGCCTCTCTCTTCCCGCCATCAAACGGATCGCAGCCGCAGACAGGATCAGAAGCCCTCCAAGCCAGACCTCCGGCCCCTTTCCTGCCCGGCCAAGCATGGTTCCCAGAAAAATTCCCAGAGCACCGGGAGCCACAAAAATCCCCAGAGGCGCCGCTTTCCTCTCGCTTCGGTTCAGAACGTCGATCCCTCCTCCTACATGAAAGCAGGCGTTCCCAATACCAGCCAAAACGGCAGCAGCAGCTGGAAATCCTGCGCTTCCAAGCAGAAGCCCCGCCAGCACGCCGGCACAGCCTCCCGCCGCCACGCAGCTGTTGCGGTCCAACCGGTCCGCAGCTGCACCAATCGGCATCTGCAGGGCAAATGCGCAGAAATTATAAATCAGCAGCCAAAGATACCACTGATCTCCCCCTGACACGTATGCAAAAACCAGAAAGGCACAGGATAAATCCACTGCCATATGAACCAGAGCATATACCGCTGTCACAGCGCCGACACCGCCTTTCCCGTTACTCATTCACCATAAACTTATTCTATCATCTTACCCCCTCAATATCTTTACTTTTTTCCTAATATTTCTCTACATTCAACGCAAATTTCTCCGCTCTCTCCCGGCTCAAAAAAAGACGGCTCACCCCATCAGAGATGAACCGCCCTGTTATCATATTCTCATTTCAAAAAACGTCCTGCGCTACTGCTTTTCTCTCACAGCACATCCCTCTAACTCTTCACCGGAACAAACACCCGGTTGCTCACCGGATCCATCTTTCCCAGTTCCGCTTCCACGTTATTAATCGCCTCCTCACAGAACTGTTCCTGGCTGCTCACCAGCACTTTTCCGCGTTTATCCGGCTTCTCATAGGTTCCATCCGGCTTCAGAATATGAGCCTTCACATTGTCCTCCAGCTGAACCTTTAAGACATGCATCACCTGCTCCTTTAAGGATTCCTCCTCTACCGGAAACATGATCTCTACACGCTTATCTAAGTTTCTCGGCATCCAGTCAGCGCTTCCCATATAAACCTCCGGGCTCCCGTCATTCTCAAAATAGAACACGCGGGCATGCTCCAGGAAGTTACCGACAATGGAGTGTACCTCGATATTCTCACTTAAATTGGGAATACCGGCCTTTAAGCAGCAGATGCCGCGGATTACCATCTCAATCTTTACTCCGGCGCAGGATGCCTCGTATAACGCGGCTATGATCTCCTTGTCGCAGAGGGAGTTCATCTTTGCCATGATATGCGCCGGTTTCTTTTTTAAGGCGTTCTGTGTCTCCCGGCGGATCATCTTTAAGAATCTGTTTCTCAGCCAGATCGGAGCCACCACCAGTTTATTCCAGTGCAGCGGCTCAGAGTAACCGGACAGCATGTTGAACACCGCGGTGGCATCCTCGCCGATCTGCGGGTTGCACGTCATGAGTCCCAAGTCCGTATAGAGTTTTGCGGTGGAATCGTTGTAGTTGCCCGTTCCCAGATGCACGTAGCGGCGGATTCCGTCTTCCTCCCGGCGCACCACCAGAGTGATCTTGCTGTGAGTCTTTAACCCTACCAGACCGTAAATAACGTGACAGCCTGCTTTCTCCAGCTTCTTCGCCCAGTTGATGTTGTTTTCCTCATCGAATCGCGCCTTTAACTCCACCAGAACAGAGACCTGTTTCCCGTTGTCAGCCGCCTCCGCCAGGGCCGCGATGATCGGGGAATTGCCGCTGACGCGGTAAAGCGTCTGTTTGATGGCCAGTACATCCGGATCCTTGGCCGCGCTCTTTACGAAGTTGACCACAGGGGCAAAGGTCTCATACGGATGGTGAAGCAGGATATCGCCTTTTCGTATATTGGTGAAGATGTCGTCCTCATTCATCAGCGCCGGAACCCGCTGCGGAACGTACTTCGGGGCTTTTAAATGCTCGAAGCCTTCAAGCCCGTACATCTTCATTAAGAATGTCAGATCGAGAGGTCCTCCAATCTCATAGATATCGCCGGAGCTGATGGAAAGCTCTCTCTTTAAGATCTTCAGCAGGCTTTTGTCCATCTTTTCATCGATTTCCAGACGGATGGCCTCGCCCCACTGACGCTTCTTTAACTGTTTCTGGATCTCTTCCAGTAAGTCTACCGCTTCTTCTTCATCGATGGTTAAATCCGCGTTTCTCATGATACGGAAGGGGCTGTAGGCAATCACATTATAATTTAAGAACATGGAACCGATATTCCGCTCAATAATCTCTTCCAGCAGAATCACGGACCGCCCGGACTTCCTGCCGGCCGGAATCTCCACAATTCTCGGCAGTACGCTGGGAACCTGAACCATTGCAAACTCTAAATCCTCTTCCCCGCTCTTCTTCTGCAGAAGGGCCGCGATGTTTAACGTCTTATTCCGGATTAACGGAAACGGCCGGGAAGAATCCACCGCCATGGGAGTCAGAACGGGATATACATTTTCCCGGAAATACTCATCTACATAAGCGCCCTGCTCTGCATTTAAATCAACATGGCTTGTGACCACGCACAGGCCATTCTGCTTTAGGGCAGGGAGGATGGAGCGGTTGTAGGTGGAATACTGCATGGCCACCATCTCGTGCGTCTTTACGCCAATCTTCTCCAGCTGCTCGGAGGGCTTTAGGCCGGCGATATCCGGCTTCGTATATTTTGCGTGAACCATGTCCTTTAAGGAGGCAACGCGGACCATGAAGAACTCATCCAGGTTTGATGAGGTGATGCTTAAGAATTTCAGCCTTTCAAACAGAGGCAGGTTCTTATCCCTGGCCTCGCTCAGCACCCGGTAGTTGAACTCCAGCCAGCTCAGTTCACGGTTTACATAATTGTCTGGATTGTAAAATCTTTCATCAATATCTGCCATCAGGATAACCTCCTCTTCTGTTTTAATACAGGCCGGATTCCGAAGATCTCCTCAAAGAAATCCGCTTTCTGGGCAAATGCCACCGCCTCGAGGGTCATGTCTCCCCCATACGTTGTGGTCACAAGCAGCTGGCCCTCCTTGACATTTAAGCGGCAGTCGTGGAGTTTCTGCTTATGGCTCCGGTCCATGGCGTTGGCCAGCCTCAGAATCGCCGTCAGCTTGGCAATCAGTATGGTCACGTCATTATGGGTCAGCTCACCCTTTGTATCACGGAACAGGTCTTCATTAAATATAACCTCGTTGTAATCGAAATCAATGCTGTTATACCGCACCACATTGGCAATGATCTCGCGCTCCATATGGGATAAACCGATGATCTCCGTCGACATAATGATATTGTATCCCGACTCACCCGTATATTTCATCCCGATAAACTTGCCGCAGGAGTGGATAATGGCGGAAATCTGCAGCAGGAGACGCTCTCTCTTTCCCATGCCGTGATACCGCTTCATGCTGTCGAAAATATCGAGTACGTGCTTCTCCATGTCCGCCGTATGGGAGGCGTGGCATTTGTAGCGCTTTGCCATGTTGCGGGATGCGGCAAGGATATCCTCGGTAAAATCGTGGCTGAATTTTACCGCCCTGGTCTCCTCCGCGTACTCCGCCGCAATGCCGTCACAGAGACGGATTCCGGGAATCCAGAACATCTCGGCGCCGGTCAGTTCCAGAACTCTCCGATAAATGATGGCGGCCGGCATTAAGAGGGCCGCATAGTCGCTGTTGACACCGAACCGCTCCTCGATCTGGTAGAGAGGCATATCCACCAGCTTTTCGTAAAATGCCTTGAAATCTTCGGCTGTCACCCGGTCCACAGGCTTACCCGTTCCGCTTCCCCTGGACAGATAGAGGATGCATTCGCCGATCCCGATTAAATTCTTGATCTCCCGATCCTTCAGATACATCTTTTTAAAGGTCATAAGCTCGTTGTCTACCAGTTCTTCGATCAGGGTATTCTCCATCCGGATGTCTGCCTGCATGTTGGACATCATCTCCCTGATCCTTAAAACCCCCAGGAGAAGGTTCTGGGTGGAAATCAACGCATCCTTGTCAAACAGGGATATCTGCATGCTGCCAAAGCCTACATCCACAATGGCAGTCCCTTTCTGTATCGTCTTATTAAATTCCGCATCCTTGGAGGCAATGGCCTTATAGCTGATAAAACGCTGTTCGGAGTTGCTGATGATCTGTACCTCAATTCCTGTCCGAACCCGGATCTGATCCAGTACGATCTGATTGTTGCGTGCCTCGCGCATGGCGCTGGTGGCATAGGCGCGGTACTCTGAAATCTTATAGGACTCCATAATCTCCGCAAACTGCTGCAAGACGCCGCACATCTCCTCAACCAGTTCGTAGCTTATTTTTCCGTTTTTATAGGTATCCTTTCCAAGGGCGATGACGTGGCGCACATGATCTACCCGGCGGATTCCGTATTTGGGCGAAACCTCATAGATACCGAGTTCCAGTTCAAATGAACCCACGTCGATGGCTGCAAACAGTTTAATTGCCATACTTGTCCTCCTTACCGCCCAGTACGGGCAACATCCTTTCCATTATACTATCCTTTTGTAAGGACATGTGTCAAATTTGTGTAAAATCTTCCCGTGTCCCCATCAGGTGAGTGATAAACTGGCTGGCAGTCCTTCCGGACAGTCCTCCATGGCTCAGTTCCCACTTATTTGCCTCCGCGTAAAGCTCCTCCAAAGGCATATTTACATGATACCGCTCCGCCAGCTCCCGCACAATGTTCTGGAACTGCTTCTTATCCGGAGAACCAAAGTAAATGGTCACGCCAAATCTGGCTACCAGCGACAGCTTCTCCTGCACGGTGTCGTTATTATGTAATTCATCATCCAGTTCTCTCTTATCACTGAACTTCTCACGGATTAAATGGCGCCGGTTGGAGGTGGCATAGATCAGTACGTTGCCCGGCTTCTTTCCGAGTCCGCCTTCGATGATAGCCTTTAAATATTTGTATTCCAGCTCAGAGTCTTCAAAGGACAAATCGTCCATATAGATGATGAACTTATAATTTCTGTCCTTCACCTGCTCCTGTACTTCAGAGAGACTCTTAAACTGGTGCTTGTATACCTCGATGATGCGCAGCCCCTGGTCGTAGTACTCATTTAAAATGGCCTTGATGCTGGAAGACTTGCCCGTTCCGCTGTCGCCGAACAGCAGCACGTTATTGGCGGCTCTTCCCTGGATAAACGCCTCCGTGTTCTCGATCAGCTTCTTCTTCTGAAGCTCATAGCCAATGATGTCGTCCAGATAGATATGTTCCACGTTGGGAATGGGATTAATGTGGACCTCGTGATCGATCTCCTCGATTCGGAATGCCTTGTTAAGCCCAAACTTACCGACGCCGAACCGGCGGTAAAATTCCGTCACAGCCATTCCGAAGGCCTCCACGTCCACGGCCTGCTCCAGTTCCACGGCCAGAGCAACGATCTGATCCCGGATTCTCTTATTAAACACGCGGCTGTTTCCGTTGGCCGCATGATAGTCTGAAAGAGCGGACCAGATACCGCCTGTCCGGCCGTCTCCTCCGTCCAGTGTGCGGATATCGTAATCAAACAGTTCCTTGATCACGTTGAAGTCATGGGCGGCCAGTTCATTTAAAGAACCTTCGATATGGCCCACAATCTCACATGAGGTGCTGTATACATTTTCGTTATTGGCAAGGCAGAATGCTAAAAAACAATGCCAGAGATTCCCCTCAAAGCCGTAAGTCACCGCCATGTCGATCAGCTGGCTGGCACAGGCATAGGAATCCGGCATTGTTCCCGGCTTGTCGTCCGGCCCGACGGCCAGAAGTGTGGAAACGTGATCAAACAGTTCCCGGTGCTGCAGATTTCGGTAGATAATGAGTTCCTGCGATTTCATATGTTCCTCCCTTATTTTTCGAAATGGCCAGGCAGCCTGCGGCCGCCTGACCGTTCTTCATCCCTTAATAATTGCCTAAAATTCTCATGTTGGACGCTTCTTCTTCAATCCCCTTTAACGCATTCTGAATCTGCGCGTCGCCTAAGTTCCCCTCGATGTCGACAAAGAACCGGTATTCCCAGTTTCTTCCCGGAATGGGCCTCGATTCGATCATGCGCATGTTGACGTTATTGTAGATAAAATTGCTCAGCATATTGTACAGGGAGCCGCTGGTATGAGGAAGTTCAAAGCTGATGCTTACCTTTGACGCGTCCTCCCGGTATATGGGTTCTCTGGACAGTATGATGAACCGGGTGGTATTGTCTTTATTAAAGTTGATGGAAGGTTCCAGCACCTTTAAGCCGTAGAGCCGGCCGGCCGTCTCGCTGGCCACCGCCGCCTGATTCTTTTTCCCGTCGTTTAAGACTTTCTTTGCCGATGCCGCGGTGTTCTCCACACTGTACTGCGTCCATTCCCGGTGGGAGTTTAAGTACCGGGAAGACTGCATCAGCGCCTGGGGGTGGGAAAATACGGTGGTGATATCCGAAAGTTCCGCATCCGGAAGTCCCAGCAGTGCGTGGCTGACCGGAATGAAGGTCTCCGCCACGATATAATTATGGTACTTGATCAGCAGATCGTAATTATCGCTGACCGCTCCAGCCGAGGAATTCTCAATGGGAAGAACCGCGTAATCGGCCCGGCCCGCCTCGACTTCCTTCATGGCGTCCTCCCAGAACTGCACGTGGTAAGCATCCACGTCATCTCCAAAGTACTGAAGTGTAGCTTCATGGCTGTACGCCCCTTCCACGCCCTGGTAGACCACGCGTACCCCCTGCATGGGAAGTCCCTTCACGGCCTGAAAATCCATCCTGGCGGTCAGTCCGTGTTCCGCCATCAGCTTATACTGAAACCGACGGCTGATCGTCATCATCTGGCTGAACAGTTCTTCCACGGCCTGCTTCTGGAAGCTGTCGTCCGTCATGGCCTTCACAGACTCCAGCTTCTGTCTCTCCCGATCTCCGTCATAGACCGGTCTGCCGTTTTCAATCTTATATTCCGCCACATCACCGCATAAACGCATGCGTTCTTCAAACAGGGTCACGATTTCCCTGTCGATCTTATCCAGTTGTTTTCTGATTTCCTGTAAATCGAATGTACTCATAAATCCTGTCCTTCTGCCAGCTGAAGCGTAAGCATGGCCTTTATCTGTTCTTCTGTATAGGCGCCCGGGAATTTCTTCACTTCCGGCGGAAGTTCCTTTGTGTGGAACGGTTCTCCAAAGGTGATGGTCACATGGGACGGTTTAATCTTCGGAAAATGCTGTTCAAAAACTTCTGCGGTTCCGGTCAGCGCCACCGGCACCACGTAACAGCCGCTCTTTTCTGCAATCTTTAAGCTTCCCTCTTTAAATGGCAGCAAATCCAGCGGATTGTCATTTTTATTTCTCGTTCCCTCCGGGAAAATCCATACGGAGACGCCGCGTTTCACCTGCTCGATCCCTGCAAGGATGGTCTTTAAGCCTTCCTTTAAATTCACACGGTCGAGAAAAAGGCAGTTGACCAGCTTCATCCAGGATGAAAGCAGCGGAATCTTCTCCATCTCCTTTTTAGCCACAAAACCGGTCAGGGACGGAACCGTTACATAGCCCACCAGGATATCAAAATAGCTGCGGTGGTTCCCTACGTAAAGTACCGCCTGGTCTGTCGGGACATTTTCTCTTCCCTTTACCGTAATCTTCACCCCTGCCATCTTAAGGATCAGCCGGAATACACACTGGATCACGGCCAGACTCTGCACATCGCGCAGATGGCGGTTTTTCTTCCCGATCAGAAACTCCACCAGCATCAGCGGAATACTCAAAATCAAAAACAGAATGACTGTAGCTGCTACAAATATAAAACGTATCATTGGTCTTCCCCTCCATTTTTACTATTATATAAAATGAAGAGTGTAATTACAAGACTTACCCGCCTTTCTTTTTCGTAATTTGTTCAAATAAAAGCCCTGTAGCAAACCACAGCGGAGCAAAATCGAGCCGTATGAGGCCGTCAATATTTGTACTGCGGCCCGTATAGTCCCACGGACACATTCCCCGTGACCGAAGCCACGCTCCTGAGGCGTATTCCGCCACAAAAATCAGAACCATGTAAAGCATCCCGTGGCGCACTGCCAGATCCGATTTTTTTACAGTTAATACTCTGCCCGGATTAAGCCAGTCGTCAATCCATTTACCGATGGGTCCCAGAAGCGCTCCGCAGCCGTAGATAGGGAACATCAAAAGGGACGTCCTCCCCATCAGCCTCCAGTCGTGCCTCATGATCGATTCCGCTGAAGTAAAAAGGACCTCCAGGCACCAGCCTGTGATTCCGCATTTGCAAAAATTGACCGGAAGCTGTTTTAGCTGCAGCGCCGTGCTGCTGATTGTAAATTTTTTGAATGTTGTTGTGTTTAGTGTTGTCGTCTTCATAAGTACCAGTATGTACCCAAAGCGGTAATTTTATGAACGGAAATAAAGAAAAAAGAGGTTCTTTCCCCGCACCCAAAGCCTGGAAAAAACCGAAAAGGGGATTAAACACCCTTTTCGTGTTTTTCCCCTTTTCCTGCCAGCTCCTCCCGAAATCCCTTCGGTGTCGTTCCTGTCAGTTCTTTAAAAACTCTGCTGAAATACTGCGGTGTTTCATATCCTACCATTTGACCGATATCGTAGATACGAAGATTGGGATTACGCAGGTAGTCTTTCGCCATTTCGATGCGGTAATGAGTTAAATACTCCAGAAATGTCTGACCGACCTTTTCTTTAAACAGCCGGCTCAAGTAGACGGGATGGAGGTAAATGTCCTCGGCAAGTGACTGCAGCGTAATGTTTTCCGAATAATGTTCTCTGATATAAACTAACGCACGGTCAATAACCGGACTCCTGCTTTTGGCAGATTCAATCAAAGGCGCCGTAGAAGCCAGATACTCTCTGGCAATATCCTGAATCCGGTGTCTCGACTTCATGGAAATGATCCGGCAGATCAACTCCTGAATACCGTTTCCAGTCTCACGGCAGGATGTATTCTGCTTTAAATACTCTTCCACCACCAGAATCGAATTGATGGCCAGCGCTTTGATCGTATCAATAGAACTTCCGTCGGCTATCAGATTGTCAATATGACTGACCAGAAACTCCGCCAGCAGATCGGAACGTCCCTCCGACAGGCAGTCTAACATGGATTCCTTACTGTTCTGGCTGTAAGCCGCGCCAAAATCAATCTGTCCACTCGCCTTACCATATTCTATGATCCGCTCTTCTGTCTGGAGATGGTGGTATTCCAGAGCCTGACCGGCCTCTTGGTACGCTTCTTTTAATTTTCCTATGCCCTCATAAAAGGATCCCACGCCGGCTATGGCCTCATGGTAATCCAAATATGGTTTCAACAGTTCCAGGAGGCCTGTCGTCTCCCCTTTCGGAATATCATATAGCGCAACTGTAATTTCATGTGCTTCATTTGGAAAAACGTAGCAGCGGTCACCGCCCCCGCTCTCCCCGATCAGCCGGCTGACCGCCTCTCTGCAATCCGGCGGCAGGCCAGGAAGGCAGTTCTCTGCGTCGGGATATCTGATTCTTAAAATCCCATAGCGGCCGAATGGCGGCAGATTGTATTCTCTGCACCGTTGAGCCAGTGTTTCCGGTTCTACCGAATACTTCGTCACATTATGAAAAAAATTATCTTTTTTCAGCCGGTATACCTCCTGTAAATTCCGGTTCTGAGTTTCCAGCTGGCTGAGGGTGTCGTGCAGCTTGAGAAAAATAGCAGTGAGCTGAGAAAAATCCACCGGTTTTGTGAGGAAATCAAAGCTCCCCAGCCTCAGCGCCTTCTGCGCATATTCAAACTCCCCGTAACCGCTTAAAATCACGGATTTTACATCCGGCTGTATGCCGTGGCATTCCTGCAGAAGCTCCAGTCCGGTGCCATCAGGCATTCGGATATCCGTCAGAATGACATCAACCGGATTTTCCTCCAGAAAATGCAGAGCTGTCTCCTTGCAGTCAGCAGTTCCCGCCACCGTATAGCCCAGCGCCTCCCAATCCACATACTGAGAAAGGCCCTGACGCACAAAGCTCTCATCATCCACAATGAGAAGCTGATATAATTTTTTCGTTTCCATCTGTCCTTACCTCCCGAATACTAGATCTCCTGCTCCTGACTCTGTCTGGGCAGAAGCATCTCGATTCCTGTCCCTCCCAATGGAGAGCTCTGGTAATGCAGTCCGCAGTCATCGCCAAAATAAAGTTTCAGACGCTCATTGACGTTGAACACTCCGATTCCACCCTGCGTATGAACACGGTCTTTCAGTTCCCGGTTTAATGCCTCCATCTGCTCCTGCGTCATTCCGATTCCGTTGTCCTCCACCAGAATATGAATCAGATTCTGCTCGATAAACCCGCTTATGGCGATCCTCTTATGGGAAATCTCCGCCGGAGTACTGTCAAAGCCATGAATAACGCTGTTTTCCACAAGAGGCTGCAAAGACAGCTTGGCAATCGTTACGCCTCCGGGGTCGAACGGCAGATCAACCGTAAGCTGAATGGGTTCGGAGTAACGCAGATTTATAATCGCAAGATAGGCGTCCACATGGCTCAGCTCTTCTGAAAAAGGAACAATCACGCTGTTCTTCTTAATTCCCAGTCTCAAAAGATCGGAAAACTGTTTGATCATATGGCTTACTTCCCCATCCCCCTGTTCCTCTGCAATGGCTTTCCACCGGATCATATCCAGTGTATTATATAGAAAATGGGGATTGATCTGCATCTGAAAGGCGTTTAATTCCGCCTCTTTTTTCAGCATTTCCAAATGGCGTTCGTTAAGCTCGGATACATAGGTTTCCTGAATCAGGCTTTTTAAATCGGCGATCATCTCATTATATTTTTGTCCCAGTATTCCCACTTCGTCACCTGCCGGATCTTCATATTCCACCTCCAGATTTCCTCTTGAAGCGGTCTGCATGGTATTCTTCAGACGGTTCAGCGGAGATACAATACTGACCGTAATAATATATGCGATGAAGACGGCGATTATCAGACTGACTGCCAGCACCAGAAAGCTGAACCTGCGCAGCATCAGAGGCCGCTCAAACAGCCGGTCACGGTAAGCCAGATTGATCAGGTACATATCGGTCCCTGTGATGCGAAGGAAGGTGAGTTCACACGCTTCCCCGCGAATCACCGCCTCTATGTCCCCTTCTTCCCTGCCTTTCACCTGTTCCATAACCGGATCGTCAGATGCCAGGGTAGGACCTTCGATATTGACATTGAAAGACCACAGGGGCTGGCTGCCCATAAGCAGAAGATTACTGTCCGATGTCAGGGTGGAGGCATCCACATTTTTTAGCAGAGATTTCATATCCAGATTGATTACAATGATACCGAGGCTGGAATTAACCTGATAGCTGGGAATCGACCGCGCAAGCACAAACGTGTCCACCAGAGGCGTATTGAACATGGTCTGATGGTAAAAGGTGTTGTAAAACTGAGGCGGATCGAACCAGACCGGCGTTCCGGAAGCCCTGATTGTTTTCTGATAGATATCACTGTCCCGAAAGGCAGATATGTCAGGAATCCAGGACCCCGCCATATTCCCGTATGTACTGACCGGAGAAAACTGGTCGTATTCCGTTATGATCTGTATACTGCGGATCAGACTGTCTCCGTCCGTATAGTAATGGTACAGACGGCTGTTGATCTGATCTCTCAGAATCTCCTTTTTATCGGACAGATCCTCCTCCGGATTATTTTCCAGACGGTACAGCTCGATCAGCGCACCGGTCAGCTCCTCGTCGGAATAGATTTCATAAAGGAACTGTTCATTTTGTTTCAGGACATGGGATATGGAACTCCCGATAAGGAGGTTGTTGTTCTTAAACAGCTGAAGCGTCGTCTTAAACAAATCACTGGTATACACATGAAAGGTGAGAAAAATAAGAAGACAGCTGGGTATCATCAAAAGAGTACAGGAAAGAATGATGAGGCGCACAAAAATAGAGGTTTTTCGGCATATACCCAAAAGCCGTCCTACAAGATCATTCCGTTTTTCCAGAGTTTCCATCGTGACTGAGCCTCCTGCTGATTTTCCTGACGATACACCAAAAAGAAGGCGAGCATGCAGCCTTCTTTCTGGAAATATCTATCATTATTTTTCTGCCTTTTCCAATACCTCTTTGTTATACTGGTCTACGACCTCTTTTTGAGCCTGTTCGGAAGCCGCTGCAAATTCCTTTTCCGGATCTGCATTTAAATCAGCCAGGATTTTCTGAACGGTACGGTCTACATATGGAGAAATTATGTCTTTTCCTTCATACTCAAGCCTGCCTGTTCCTTCAATCTTCTTAAGTACCTCCTGATATTCCGGGTTCATATCTGTTAATTCACTTACATTAACATCTGTACGCGGATAATGAATGGGATCTACCGCTCCTTTATCTGCAGAAGCTTCAATCGTACGTTCCATGGATTCCTTAGAACTCATAAAAGCAATGTATCGCCATGCTGCATCCTGCTTTTCCGGAGAACTCTTCGCGTTAATTACCCAGTTGTATCCAAGGCTTGTGGTAACACTCTTTCCTGAAGGACCCGCCGGGAACGGACAGAGTCCTATGTCATCCACTTTTGCTCCCAGGCTTGCCGCCGTGCTCACCCAATCCGTAGCGAACGGCATCATGGCAATCTTGCCCTGAGCAAATTTTTCAATCAGTTCGTTAAATTTCAGGGTCAGATCCGGCTGGCTGACACCGTCCCGGCGCAGCTTCTGATAATAATTTGCCGCCTCAATCACTGCGGGATCTGTAAAGGTGAGTTCCAGAGTGCCGTCTGCATTTCTCTTCGTTAAATCACCTCCGGCCTGCCATACATAATACTGGAAGAACCAGTCGGTCCACTCCGAACCGAGGACACCATAGCCATACGTCTGAGTATCCGGATTCGTGATCTTTTTTGCCGTCTCATAAGCCTCCTCCCATGTTGCCGGAGGATTTTCAATTCCTGCTTCCCTGAATACCGCCTTGTTGTAAGCCAGCAGGAAATGCTCATGTGCGGTAAAGTAACACACAAGAATTTGATAGACAGCCTTCACTATTCAGAAAAATTAACCAAAAAAAAGCAAAATTGAATTTGATAATTGATATAATAGCTAAAATATGGTACTATAAAACAAAAGGAGATGATGCCAATGGTTTGATGAAACACACAACAAAATATAACTTTTTAAGCAAAGGAGGAAGTCCATAATGAGAAAAATCAAAACAATATTAGGGATAGTTTTTTCTTTAGCTATTGTAACAACAATGAACACTACTGTTTTTGCAGCTAACGATTCAGGAATACCAGAACGTAGAGGAGTATATATACGAGAATGTGTAGGTTATGAGCCTAATTATACGAATATTGATTATACTCATAAATTATTAGGTTCTGTTTCAGGCGATAATACTCAAGGCTCAAGTCCTATGCAAATTACATATCAATATGAACAAAGCGGAACAACCACCGCATCTATTGCGGGTTATGCCAATGGCACAACAGAAGCAAATGTTGTTTTTGCAAAAATGCAGGCGGAAGTAGGAGTTGAAGTTACCGGTTCACGTAGTTGGACAAAAGGAACATCAGCGGGTGTCTCATATAGTATTGCACCGGGGAAATTTGAAGTGTTAAATGTTTATATTCCTGCTGTTAGAACAGCTGGTCGTTTAAAATACAAGGTTTATATGGACGGCTATCCTGAAAATGTTTTTTATGAATATAAAACATTAACAGAATCTTATGCACCACAAAAAAATTCTGTCCATTATAAAGTAACAACTTCTAGCTACTCAGCCATAAAAGTTCCAAAGGGAATGACGGTATACACGCCAACAGGAGTATATAAAGCACAATGAAAAACAAATTGTTTATATTACTATTAGCTTTTGTACTTTTGTTGAGTGCTTGTTCTAATAATTCTCCACCTGATGACAACACAAAAGAAGTACTGCCAGAGCTTGAAAGTGCCGGTTCTATTGAAAGCCGGGGCGAGAAATTTATTGAAAATTTTCCACAGGACTATCCTTCATTTGAATTATTAGAATATGTTTTTGGTTCCGCTGAAAATGCCCCAATACAACTGGTTGCGATAGCCCGAAATAAAGAAACTGGTTCATCAGCTACATTATTTGTGCTTGATGAAAATGGGGTAGGTCAGGTAGTTCTTGCAAGTGGTTATTCAGCGACATATTGCAAAGAAGATGGATTACAACTTGATAAAAACGTAATTTCTATTTCTTTGAATTTGGAAATCTCTAGTACAAATTCTGAAATTCACGACTTTAATATTACAGTAACACAGGAGGAAAATCAAGGTAAAGTCAATACAGTGTATTCTTCACAAGAAAACATCAGATCGAAAGTAGCAAATCCAGCCGAGCCAGTCAACGGCAAGTAAATGGGCTTCGCCCACCGTTGACAGCCCCGCCTGTCTTTGCAAATGTGTAGCCAAGAGGACGATAGCCCAAAGTGCTACCGCCCTCTTTTATTTTACAACTGAATAACCGCTGCCCCATAGCGGCACATGAAGCAGTAAGTCTGAAAAAGATTTGCTGCTTTTTTTGCGCCCATTTTTGGCAAATCGAGAAAGTATCGGTACTGATAAGTGAGCAGGGGGAAATTCCCGTTTTCTATCAAGCAGCGGGCAAAACACAGCTTCTGAAACGCCTTATTGTTGGGAAAGACCAAGCCGCCGGAAAAGTCTTTGCCAGAAAGAGAGGGAGAACGCCAGCCCGCAGCCTTTTATGAAAAAACTGGTTGCGATTTCCCGAAAAAGTGGCAGTAGGAAGTGAGCGGCAGTCCGGCAGTTTCTTAGAGCAAGATTCTACCGCAGTACCAAAATTCGCTTATCGCTCATTTTGCCCCTGCGGGAATCTTGTTGGGGAGTGCCTTCCCCAAACCCTGCCATGCGGCTTACGCCGCTTATCCCGCCGCAGCCATGCGGCAGTCGAAAGGAGGTTTTACCATGCGAAAACGATACAACACACCGCACCGCAGCCGGGTAGTCAAAACACGCATGACCGAGGAAGAATACGCCGAGTTTGCAGAAAGGCTTTCTGCCTACAACATGAGCCAAGCCGAGTTTATCCGGCAAGCCATAACCGGGGCAGCCATACGCCCCATCATAACCGTTTCTCCCGTCAATGATGAGCTGCTTGCCGCTGTTGGGAAGCTGACCGCCGAATACGGCAGGATCGGCGGCAACTTAAACCAGATAGCCCGGACGCTGAACGAGTGGCACAGCCCCTACCCGCAGCTTGCCGGGGAGGTACGGGCGGCGGTTTCCGACCTTGCTGCCCTAAAGTTTGAAGTCTTGCAGAAAGTGGGTGACGCTGTTGGCAACATTCAAACATATCAGCTCTAAAAATGCGGACTATGGCGCAGCGGAAGCCTACCTCACATTTGAGCATGACGAGTTTACCATGAAGCCCACCCTTGATGAAAACGGGCGGCTGATACCGAGGGAGGATTACCGCATTTCTTCCCTTAACTGCGGGGGCGAGGATTTCGCTGTTGCCTGTATGCGGGCTAATCTCCGCTATGAGAAAAACCAAAAACGGGAAGATGTGAAAAGCCACCACTATATCATCAGCTTTGACCCACGGGACGGGACAGACAACGGCTTGACCACAGACCGGGCGCAGGAACTGGGGGAACAGTTCTGCAAGGCACATTTCCCCGGACACCAAGCCCTAATCTGCACCCACCCGGACGGGCATAACCACAGCGGGAATATCCATGTGCATATCGTCATCAACTCCCTGCGGATTTACGAAGTCCCGCTTCTGCCCTACATGGACAGACCAGCCGACACAAGGGAGGGCTGCAAGCACCGCTGTACCAATGCCGCTATGGAATATTTCAAGAGTGAAGTCATGGAGATGTGCCACCGGGAGGGGCTTTACCAAATCGACCTCTTGAACGGCAGCAAGGAACGGATAACCGAACGGGAATACTGGGCGGCAAAGAAAGGGCAGCTTGCCCTTGATAAAGAGAACGCCGCCAGAGAAGCCGCCGGACAGCCGACCAAGCCCACCAAGTTTGAAACGGACAAGGCGAAGCTGCGCCGGACGATACGGCAGGCACTTTCCCAAGCTGCCAGCTTTGACGAGTTTTCTTCCCTTTTGCTGCGGGAGGGTGTGACCGTCAAGGAGAGCCGGGGGCGGCTTTCCTACCTCACGCCGGACAGGACGAAGCCTATCACAGCCCGGAAGCTGGGGGACGATTTTGACAAGGCTGCTGTCCTTGCCCTGCTTACGCAGAACGCCAACAGAGCCGCCGAACAGACCAAAGCCATACCCGAATACCCTGCCGCAGCTAAAAAGCCGTCACAAGGGGAAAAAACCGCAAAAACCACCCCGGCAGACAACACCTTGCAGCGCATGGTTGACCGGGAAGCCAAACGAGCCGAGGGCAAAGGCGTGGGCTATGACCGTTGGGCGGCAAAGCACAACCTAAAGCAGATGGCGGCTACCGTTACCGCCTATCAGCAGTACGGCTTTTCTTCCCCGGAGGAACTGGACGAAGCCTGTTCTGCCGCCTATGCCGCCATGCAGGAAAGCCTTGCAGAGCTGAAGCAGGTGGAAAAGACGCTGAACGGGAAAAAGGAGCTGCAACGACAGGTGCTTGCCTATTCCAAGACCCGCCCTGTCCGGGACGGGCTGAAACAGCAGAAAAACGCCAAAGCAAAAGCAGCCTACCGTCAGAAGTACGAAAGCGACTTTATCATAGCAGACGCAGCCGCCCGCTATTTCAGGGAGAACGGCATTTCCAAGCTGCCGAGCTATAAAGCCATGCAAGCAGAGATTGAAACCCTTATCCAAGAGAAAAACAGCGGCTACAACGATTACCGGGCAAAACGGGAGGAATACCGCCGCTTACAGACTGTCAAGGGCAATATCGACCAGATTTTACACCGGGAGCGCAAGCCTGTGAAAAGGCAGGAACAGGAACGATAAAAACCGCCCCAAAATGTACCCGAACCTATACAGAACAAGGGGGCTGCCCCGTACCCTATCCGCAAATACCAAAGGATTTTTTGACGGGCTTATAGGGCAGAAAAACCCCGAAAATGATACCGAGATGATACAGAATTACCGCCGATACCGTCACACCAGCGGAAACGGCAGAAAGGAGCGCACCCATGCCAAGAATGAGCAAGAAACGGCGGCTGGAATGGTCTTTTTTCCTGCGGCAAGTGAAAGTCGGGAATTCCACCTGCGACCGTATCACATACAATGACCTCTGCCGGGGCTGTACCCATAGCTGCAAGCAGAGCTTCCGGGCGATTATCATACTCTGCCCCCACTACTACTCCAAACGCCGGAAAAAGGAGGACAGGGACAATGGCAGATAACCGCAAATATTACTACCTCAAGCTGAAAGAGAACTTTTTTGACAGCGACTCCATTGTGCTGCTGGAAGATATGAAAGACGGGATTTTATACTCCAATATCCTCTTGAAGCTGTACTTAAAATCGCTGAAAAACGGCGGGAAATTGCAGCTTGACGAGCATATCCCCTACACAGCGCAGATGATAGCGACACTGACCCGCCACCAGATAGGAACGGTTGAGAGGGCTTTGGAGATTTTCCGGCAGTTGGGGCTTGTGGAGCAGCTTGACAGCGGGGCTTTCTATATGACCGACATTGAGTTGATGATAGGACAGTCCTCTACCGAAGCCGAGCGAAAACGGGCTGCAAGGCTGGAAAACAAGGCACTTTTACCGCCCCGGACAAAAGGCGGACATTTGTCCGACATTCGTCCACCAGAGAAAGAGATAGAGTTAGAGAAAGAGATAGAGATAGAAAAAGAGAGAGAGGGAGAAACGGGACACCCCGCCCCCGCCGCTTATGGCAGATACAACAATGTAATACTGACCGATACAGAGCTTTCCGGGCTGAAAACAGAGCTGCCCGACAAGTGGGAGTATTATATTGACCGGCTTTCCTGCCATATCGCTTCCACTGGGAAGCAGTACCACAGCCATGCAGCCACCATTTACAAGTGGGCGCAGGAAGACGCTGCCAAAGGCAAGGCTGCCCCGAAACAGGGCATACCCGATTATTCATGCAAGGAGGGCGAGAGCTTATGAAAAACGAGATTGAAGCTATGATTACGGACATTACAGCCACTACCGCCGAAGCGGAGGACTACACAGGCGAGGACGGGCTTTTATACTGCGGCAAGTGCCATACGCCCAAAGAAGCCTACTTTGCAGAGGGAAAGACCTGTTTCGAGCGTGACCGCCACCCAACAGACTGCGACTGCCAGCGAGCAGCCCGTGAAAAGCAGCAAGCCGCCGAAAGCCGACAGAAGCACCTTGAAAAAGTGGAGGACTTGAAACGCCGGGGCTTTACCGACCCTGCTATGCGGAACTGGACATTTGAGCATGACAACGGCAGAAACCCACAGACCGAAACCGCCCGCTTTTATGTGGAGAGCTGGGAAACCATGCAGGCTGAAAATATCGGCTACCTGTTTTGGGGCGGCGTGGGGACAGGAAAAAGCTACCTTGCCGCCTGTATCGCCAACGCCCTTATGGAGAAAGAGGTTGCCGTCTGTATGACAAACTTTGCAACCATACTCAATGACCTTGCTGCCAGCTTTGATGGCAGGAACGAATATATTTCCCGCCTTTGCAGCTACCCCCTGCTGATACTTGATGATTTTGGTATGGAGCGAGGAACAGAATACGGGCTGGAACAGGTTTACAGCGTGATTGACAGCCGTTACCGAAGCGACAAGCCGCTGATCGCCACGACCAACCTCACGCTGGAGGAATTGCAGCACCCGCAGGACACGCCCCACGCCCGTATCTATGACAGGCTGACTTCCATGTGCGCCCCCGTCCGCTTCACGGGCAGCAACTTCCGAAAGGAAACCGCACAGGAAAAGCTGGAACGCTTAAAGCAACTGATGAAGCAGCGAAAGGAGAACCTATGACAGAAACGAAACAGACAAGCACCACCAAAACAGACCGCCGCCCGGACTGTGTGACGGAAATCCGCATGGGCAACTCCGTCCTTACCGTTTCCGGCTTCTTCAAGCAGGGCGCAACCGATACCGCAGCCGACAAGATGATGAAAGTGCTGGAAGCGGAAGCTGCTACACAAAAAACGGCGATTTGACCGACCATAAAGAAGCAGATTTGACGCTTTTGCCGCTATACAGACCGCCGCCCCATGTGGTACAATCAAGGTACGGAATAGTGGGGCTGGCTGTCGGAAACGGAGGATTTTATGTTAAGACAGACCAACCAACAACCAATTACCGCCCTTTACCCAAGACTTTCCCATGAGGACGAGCTGCAAGGCGAGAGCAATTCCATTTCCAACCAGAAGCGTATTCTTGAAACCTATGCAAAGCAGAACGGCTTTTCCAATCTGCGCTGGTACACGGACGACGGTTATTCTGGTGCGAACTTTCAAAGACCCGGTTTTCAAGCCATGCTTGCGGACATTGAAGCCGGAAAAGTCGGGACAGTTATCGTAAAGGATATGTCGAGGTTAGGGCGAAACTACCTGCAAGTGGGAATGTACACGGAAATGATTTTCCCACAGAAAGGTGTCCGCTTTATCGCTATCAATGACGGAGTGGACAGCGCACAAGGCGACAATGACTTTGCCCCGCTGCGGAATATCTTTAACGAATGGCTGGTGAGAGATACGAGCAAGAAAATCAAAGCAGTAAAACGCTCAAAAGGCATGAGTGGCAAGCCCATCACAAGCAAGCCTGTGTATGGCTACCTCATGGACGAGGACGAAAATTTCATTATTGACGAGGAAGCTGCACCCGTAGTCAAGCAGATATACAACCTCTGCCTTGCCGGGAACGGTCCGACTAAGATAGCCCGTATGCTCACAGAGCAGCAAATCCCCACGCCGGGGACGCTGGAATACCGTAGGACGGGCAGCACCCGCCGCTACCACCCCGGCTATGAGTGCAAGTGGGCGACCAATACCGTTGTGCATATCCTTGAAAACCGGGAATACACAGGCTGTCTGGTAAACTTCAAGACAGAAAAGCTCTCTTACAAAGTCAAGCACAGTGTAGAAAATCCCCTGGAAAAGCAAGTGATTTTCGAGAACCACCACGAGCCTATCATAGACACCCAGACATGGGAACGGGTGCAGGAACTTCGCAAGCAGCGCAAACGCCCCAACCGCTATGATGAAGTGGGCTTGTTCTCCGGCATACTGTTCTGTGCGGACTGCGGTAGTGTCATGTATCAGCAGCGATACCAGACGGACAAGCGCAAGCAGGACTGTTATATCTGCGGCAACTACAAGAAACGCACCCATGACTGTACGGCGCACTTTATCCGCACCGACCTCTTGACCGCTGGCGTACTCTCCAATCTGCGGAAAGTGACAAGCTATGCGGCAAAGCATGAAGCCCGGTTTATGAAGCTCTTGATTGAGCAGAACGAGGACGGGGGCAAGCGCAGGAACGCCGCCAAGAAAAAGGAGCTGGAAGCCACCGAGAAACGCATAGCCGAGTTATCCGCTATTTTCAAGCGGCTGTATGAGGACAGCGTGACCGGGCGCATATCAGACGAGCGTTTCACAGAGCTGTCGGCAGACTATGAAGCAGAACAACGGGAGCTGAAAGAAAGAGCCGCTGCTATCCAAGCGGAGCTTTCCAAAGCACAGGAAGCCACCGTGAACGCAGAAAAGTTTATGAATGTTGTTCGGCGGCATACCAGCTTTGAAGAACTTACCCCTACTCTGTTGCGGGAGTTTGTAGAGAAAATCGTTGTGCATGAGTGCAGCTATGACGAGAACAAGACCCGTAGGCAGGACATTGAGATTTATTATTCTTTTGTTGGCAAGGTGGACTTGCCCGAATAACCGCCCGACCTATCCGACATACCTCATGTGCCGGATAGGAACGGCAAAATTTTTTACACTTCTATTACTTCTTTATCACACATCAGTAAATTCGCATCGATTGAAGTAATTCCATAGAGATTCCCGTTCTTTGTAAACATATCCACATAGGACTGGGAGAATCCGTCTTTCTCATCCCACTGATCGAAATATTGATTCAGCGGAGCCAGTATACCGGCATTGGCGTATTTGTCCATTAAAGTGAAGGAAACCGTTACACAGTCCGGCGCGTTGCCGGCAGCAACCCCCTGATAAAAATCGTTTCCCGGGTCTCCCTCTTTCATTACCTTATTAAGGATAATGTCAGGGTTTTCTTCCATGAATTCTTCATCCAGTTCCTGCTTTATATCGGTCTCATTCTTACTTTCCACCCACATGGTCAGTGTAACAGCCTCTCCGTTTCCCTTGTCCTCCGCTGCCTTCCCATTTTCAGCCGCTGTTTTTTCCTCTTCTGTTTTTTTCACCTCGGCTGCCGTACTCTGCGTTTCCGACGGCTTAGATCCACAGGCGGTTAGCCCTGCCGCCACAGCTGCGGTTAACAGGATAGCTGCCGCTTTTTTCATAACCTGTCTACGTCTCATATAAAATCCTCCTTTATTATGTCATTCCGGCAGGTGCCTTCTCCATGCCGGAACCTGTTATATTTTTATTCTACAGGATATTTTTACCATGACATAGAGACAAACGCAGCGTATATATGTAACAATTTTAACATGTTCCCCTTAATTTTTCAGCTATTTGCAGACATTTTAAATAAAATATATTAATTATGTCTCCTGTTTGGTTAATTTTGTTTATCAGAAAAGGCAGTTAAAGTTCGATATAATAAGAACAGTTAAAGCTCAAAAGGAGGAGTCACTATGGAAAATAACAGGTTTCACTCTGCTTCCTTCCGCAAAGCCCTGTCTCCATGGCTGTTCATGCTGCCTGGAATCATATTTACGGTATGGCTGCGGTATTATCCGATCATAAAATCGTTTTACATGTCGCTGTTCAGTTATGATGCAGTCAATCCACCGGGACATTTTGCGGGATTTCAGAATTATATCAATCTGTTTACCGCAGCCTACTATTGGGATGCGTGGAAAAATACGTTTATTTTCCTGATCCTGCAGCTGTTCCTCGTATTCTGGGTTCCGCTGGTCCAGGCAATCTTTTTAAATGAGCTGAAGCGTTTTCAGAAGACATTCAGCACCATCTATTTGATTACTGCCCTGATTCCCATTTCCGTAAGCGTTATCCTGTGGAAATGGATCTGGAATCCCGATTTCGGTCTTGCCAACCAGATTGTAAAAGCATTTGGCCTGCCGCAGCAGATGTGGCTCAGTAATCCAGCACTGACTAAATTCTGTATTATTTTTCCCGGATTTGTGGGCGGAGGCGTGGGAGTTCTGTTGTTTTTATCCGCGATTAACGGTATTTCGGAAGATGTCCTGGAGGCCAGCCAGTTAGATGGCTGTTCCGGCTGGCAGCGAATCCGCCATATCATTCTGCCGAATATCCGGTTCATCATTATCATTCAGTTAGTATTGGCGGTTATCAGTTCCATGCAGATTCTGGATGCACCTTACCAATTTGCAGCCGGAGGGCCCAGCGGCGCCTCCACCTCCATGGGGGTCTATATCTACTCTACCTTTTATACAGACCTGGATTACGGAAAAGCAACGGCGGCATCCTGTATCCTGTTTCTCGTCATTGCAGTCCTGACGTTTCTTCAACTGCGAATGGACCAGTCCGAAGCAGAATAAAGGGGGGAAAATAACATGAAAAGAAAAAAACAGACAGGAATCAAAGCCGGTGGCAGTACGATAAGCCTGAAAATCGCAGCTTATGCCGTATCAATCTTCTTCGCAGTCGTCATTCTTTATCCTCTGCTTTACATAGCGGCCACTTCCATGAAAGACAGCAAAAAACTGTATGAGCTGCCGCCCAGGCTGCTTCCCTATGCGGCTAACAGCGTTACATTTGAACTGGATTACAGCCGGGTACCGGAGGACCAGCTTCTGGAGGCTATGCGCCAGGATCAGATTCTGACCGGATTCCTGACGATCTATGAAATGGATGAGGACTCTGTGTTTGAAGTCAGACTCGTCGGCACAAGGGATGGCATTCCGGTCTTTCAGTCCAGGGCACACCGCGGAGCCCTGGAGCTGCAAAGAGATGCAGGGATTTACTCCCATGCCACCATGGAACCCAAAGTTCTGCTAAATCCAAAGCGTTGGGAAAAAGCTTCTGATTTTCTGGGATATCAGTATGATCCGGCCGGGATTCCGAAAGGGGATCAATTCCGGATAAAAAATTCCGGGGAGGAACTGGCCTCCAGGATACAGGCTGTATTTCAGGAAAAATACGAACTCCATGGGGCACTCACTGCGATAACGAGTCATAAAAATAACCTTCTGCTCCTGGAAAGTTTCTCCTACTATTTCCAGCTTCCTTCTGTGATGTACAGCAAAAACGAACTGGTAAGCCGCTACAGCTTTTTAATTTTTATCATGAATACTGCTCTCGTGATTACATGGGCCATAGTCACTCAGGTAGTGCTGTGCGGAATCACCGCATTCCCCATCTCACGCCTTCTTCCGAAAAAGTTATCCGGAATTATGTTGTTTTTTTTCCTTGGAAGTACTATGATCCCTTTTATATCGATCATGATTCCCCAGTTTACCATGTTTCAGAGACTGGGCTTTTATAATAACTACCGTGCGCTGCTGATGCCGTTTTTGCTGCCCTACGGTTTCTATATCTATTTATACAAGGGCTTTTTCGATCAGCTTCCCCAGAGTCTCTTCGATGCGGCCAGAATCGACGGCGCCGGCAACTGGTACAGCTTTGTAAAAATCTGTATGCCGCTGTCGAAGCCTATTATTTCCTTAATTGCGCTTCAGACCTTTCTGGCAAACTGGAATGACTTTTTCTGGGCTTGGCTTGTCACTGAAAAGCAAAGCCTGTGGACCTTAAATGTGGCGCTCTATAACATTTCAAAAAACCAGTTTATTAAAATGAATTTTATTATGGGATTATCCCTGCTTTCCATTCTTCCTGTCATGCTTCTCACAATCATATTTTCAAGCCAGATCAAGAAAAGCATCATATCTTCAGGAATTAAGGGGTAAGAAAAGGAGTATCGATATGAAAAAGAAAATAACAGCAGTACTGCTTGGTGCAGGCGCCAGAGGCGGCGTATACGCCCGGTATGCGCTGGACCATCCGGACGAATTTCAGATTGTTGCCATTGCGGAGCCGGATACTGCAAAACGGGAAGCCATGAAAAAAACTCACAAAATACCGGAAGACTCCGTATATGAAACATGGGAACCACTTCTCGAACGGCCGCGTTTCGCTGACGCAGCGCTTATCTGCACAATGGATCAGATGCATACCGGGCCCGCGGTAAAAGCGCTGGAGCTCGGTTACCATGTGCTGCTTGAAAAGCCCATGGCGGTACGCGAAGAGGACTGCCGCCGGATCGGGGCGGCCGCTGAAAAAAACAAACGGCTTTTAAGCATCTGCCACGTACTCCGCTACACTCCGTTTTACAGCGAGATCAAGCGAATCATAGACAGCGGACGTCTCGGAAAGATTCTGGCAGTGCAGCAAATAGAGCACGTGGGCTACTGGCACCAGGCTCACAGTTTTGTCCGCGGCAACTGGGCAGACGATACCACCTCCAGTCCCATGATTCTTCAGAAAAGCTGTCACGACATGGACATTCTTTCCTGGCTGACAGGCGGTACCTGTACAAAGGTCTCCTCTTTCGGATCCCTTACACATTTCAAACCGGAAAACGCACCGGCTGGCGCGCCCTCCCGCTGCCTCGACGGCTGTCCGTCCTCCGGTTCCTGCCCCTACTACGCTCCCCGCTTCTATCTGGAGCATCCAAAGGCAGTTTCAGACGGTTTCGTGTCAATGGTGACAACGGAACCGGGAAGGGAAAAACTGATGGAAGCCCTGCGCCATGGACCTTACGGCCGCTGTGTCTATCACTGTGATAATCATGTGGTAGATCATCAGGCTGTCAATCTGGAATTTGACAATTCCGCCGTGGTCAGCTTTATCATGACTGCCTTCACTGAAGACTGCAACCGTACCCTGACACTGATGGGTACAAAAGGCCAGCTAACCGGTGACATGAACCGCAGCGAAATTCGTTTTCACCTGTTTGGCAGTGCTGATGAAGAGGTCTGCTGTCCGCAGCTTCCTGACGTATCCGCAGCCTACCATCATGGAGGCGGTGATTACCGCCTTATTGAAAACTTTGTCGCCATGGTGAGGGAAGGTGATTTTACCAAAAATAAATCGTCCGCGCAGCAGAGTCTTCAGAGTCATCTGATCTGTTTTGCGGCAGAAAAGTCGAGGTTAACGGGCAAAACCATTGAATTATCATTTGAACAGGAGTAATGCTTATGACTGATATCCCCTTTGATTTTCCGGAACTGACTGCGCAGGCCCGTGAAGCGGCAGCCTGCGCTGCTAATCTGGCTCCCTGGTCCATTTTAGAGGCATGGAGGCTTTTTCATACGGATCTGCCCCGTTTTTTCCGCGCTTTGAATGCAGAACCGGATTCCAGCCTTTTATATCTCTTCTATTACCTTCAATTTACCCGCTTCGCCTATCGGAAATACCAGGAACGGAAAATTCCGGAGGACGTGTTTTATCATACGTTTTCTGACATCGGGCGTTGGGAAAAGGTATGTTTTGAACATACCGGAGCTCACGGTCTGGAAGAGTACGAGTGGCTGTCGCTTCATCTTCGTCTGCAGCTTTTTGCCCTGGGCCGGCTGCAGTTCCAGCCGGTCTGCTGCCCCTGGGATTTACCGGCAGTATACGGGATCCAAAAGGGAGATCCTGTGTTAAACGTCCATATCCCTTCCGGCTCCAGACTGACCCCTTCTGCATGCGAGGCTTCTTATCAGCAGGCCGCCCGTTTTTTCAGCATGCAGCCGGCCGTCTTTATCTGCCATTCCTGGCTTCTCTGTCCGGCTCTTAAAAATCTTCTGCCATCCGGTTCCAACATTCTTCAGTTTCAAAATGAATACACAATAACAGGCGTTGATGCAGAATCCCGTCAGGCAGAAGAGCGAATATTTGGTTGTTTGAAATCCTGTCCCTCGGAATATCCGGAGAACAGTTATCTGCAAAAAAGTGCAAAAACCTGGCTGCTCTCGGGAAACCCGCTCCCAGCCGGCTATGGCGTCAGGCGTCTGTTTTCATAATCGGCCTGCCGCAAAGGAGAAGGAGACTGCATTCCGTCCGCCGTTTCACACCGGCGCATAAGAATGCAGTCTCCTCCCTGACTCTACAGAAGCGGCGACAAAAGTCTGCTGCACTGCTCCTTCACCCGAATCCACAAATCTCTCGACGCATATCCCTCTCTGGTTATCTCCTTGCAGAGCTTTAGGTCCTCCAGAAAGATATTTTCCAGTTCCTTCGTCGTCTCCTCGTCGTAAATGACCGCGTTGACTTCAAAATTCAGTTCGAAGCTTCTGATGTCCATATTGGCGGTTCCATAGGAGCATACGCGGCTGTCCGTCATTACGCCCTTGGCATGGAGAAAGCCGTTCTCATACGTATAGCATCTGGCTCCCGCCGACAGCAGATCGCCCACATAGGAGTAGGTCGCCCAGTAGACGAAGGGATGGTCCGGCTTACACGGAATCATCAGGCGAACGTCCACACCGGACCTGGCAGCCATGGAAAGTGCGGATAGAACGGCATCGTCCGGAACAAAATACGGCGTCTGGATATAGATGTGGTCGCGTGCCTTTGCAAAGAGCCGGATATAATTGTCTCTGATCTGCCTGCAGCTGGCGTCCGGGCCGCTGGCTATGATCTGAATTCCCAGCGGATGAATCTCCGGACTGATCTGATCCAGTCGGAATAAATCCGTACCGGTCTCAAAATATTTCATATCTTTAAACAGGTTTTCTCCTGCTGCATAGTTCCAGTCCAATGCAAAACGGATCTGAAGGCTCAGCACGGAACCGCCTGTCAGCTTTAAGTGAGTGTCTCTCCAATATCCGAACCTGGGATCTCTGGAAATATACTCGCGGCCAATGTTAAATCCGCCCACATAGCCGACTTTATTGTCAATAACCACGATTTTCCTGTGGTTGCGGTAATTCATTCTCAGCTGAAGCCGTCCCAGCACAGGCGGAAAGAAGATTCCTACCTTCACACCGCACTGTTTAAGCTCCTCCCATTTCTTTTTCGGCATAAAACGGCCGCCCATACCGTCACAGAGAATACGGACCTCCACACCGGCTCTGGCCCGCTCGGCCAGAATGGGACTGATGGAATCAAAAAGCTCGTCATCCTTGATGATATAATACTGCATATGGATAAAACGGGAGGCTTTTCTTAACTCGCTCCGGAGATCCGTATACTTCGCCTCCCCGTCCGTAAAAATACGAACCGTATTATCGACGGTCAAAACTGCTCCCGACGTCTCTAAATTGTACAGCACCAGATCCTCATAGTCCCGTGACAGATGGGCTTCCAGGCTGCTATCGTGTGTCTTTAAAAACTCCTCCTGGCCGCGCACGGTAAAATAGACCCGGTCCTCCACCTCCTTGACCCGGAACATCTTGCTCTTCCCCAAATCCTGTCCCAGAAGAAGGTAAAACAGAAATCCAAATACCGGAATGAAATACAGAACCATCAGCCAGGTCCAGACAGATTTCGGATCGCGCCTTTGAAAAAATACAATTATGATTGAAAAAATCAGATTGATGTAAATTAAATGCTCCATGATCCACGACCAGACGGCTGTGACCGCCATCCATGCTGTCTCCATATGAAGTCCTCCTTTTTTACTGTTCCCCTGCCGGCCTTTTCCCCTTCCTTATTCTTCTTCATTCTTCCCCGAAATAATCCATATCAATCGTATAGATCAGTCGTTCCATCTCTTCCAATGTGGTTATTCCCGCCAGAACCATTTTAACGGCCTCTTCCTTCAGAGTCGTCATCCCGTGACGGTGGACTGCATACGCTTTCAGCTCCTCCTCATTTCTGCCCTCTGAGATCATGCGCTTCATCTCTGTGTCCACACTTAAAATCTCATGAATGGCAATGCGGCCCTTGTATCCCGTTTCATTGCAGAGATAACAGCCCTTTCCACGGCGCAGGCGCACATGTTCCCCAGGGTCTGCAGGCCTTCCATACAGAATCTTCACCTCTTCGGGCCTCGCCTCATATTCTTCCTGGCAGTAGGGACAAACCTTTCTCATAAGCCGCTGGGATATAATTCCGGCAATGGATGCCGCTGCCAGATATGCGGGAATCCCCATATCCATCAGTCTCGTAACCGATGACGCAGCATCGTTTGTATGGAGCGTGGAAAATACCAGATGGCCTGTAATGGCGGCACGTGCTGAAATCTCGGCAGTCTCCGGATCTCTCGTCTCTCCGATCATGATAATATCGGGATCCTGCCGAAGAATGGAACGAAGCCCTGTCTGAAAGTTTAATCCTGCCCTCTCATTTACCTGTATCTGGTTGACCTTCGGCAGATTACGCTCCACCGGGTCTTCTATTGTAACAATATTCACGAGGCGTCCGCTTAAATACTGAAGAACAGAATATAATGTGGTTGTCTTTCCGCTTCCGGTCGGCCCGGTAAAGTAAATGATCCCGTGTGGGACCCGCAGCAGCTGTTTCATTCTCCGGTAGTTATCACCGGACATGCCAAATGCGGCGCTGCGGTCAATCGGCGTATTCGTCGTCAAAAAGCGAAGCACGCCTTTTTCACCATAGACGGTAGGAACGAAGGATACTCTGACGTTCATCTCCCTGCCGTCCAGTGTGATTTTGAAATGACCATCCTGGGCTTTCCGTTTCTCGGCAATGTCCATGTTCGCCAGAATCTTGGTGCGTGCCACGATACCCTGATGAATTGCCGGAGAAAGCGTCATGTATGGAATCAGCATTCCGTCGCGCCTCATACGGACAACCGTTTCATTTTCGTAGGGCTCGATGTGAATATCGCTGGCGTTTGTATTATAGCCCTTCAAAAGCAGGCTGTTTAACAGGCGGACGATGGGCGCCTGGTCCTCATCGGAATTCACCATCAGATTTTCCGCAAAGGTTCTGGAAAATACGGCGTGCTCGCTGGCCAGTCTCGCCGCTGCTCTGGCGTCAATTCCTGAATAATTCAACTCGATTGCATGACGAATCTGAGTCCGTTCCGCAAGAATCAGCTGAATTCTCATATTGGTCACCAGACGGATATCTTCCAGCGCATATAAATCCAGCGGGTCCGCCGTCGCCACGGTTAAGCCGCTTCCCTCCATGGATACGGCCATAACCGTATATTTTAAGGCCAGCTGCTTGGGAATTTTCTCCACGGCACGCTCATCGATATGAAAAAACTCCAGATCAATGACTTCGAGTCCCATGCCGCGTCCCAGCACGTCTAAAAGCTCCCGCTCCGTGATATATCCAAGATCTGTCAGGACCTCCGCCAGACGCCGGTCGTTCGTCCCGGCTTTCAAAAGCTTCAGCCCTTCGTTCAGCTGTTCCTTCGTGATGGCTCCCTGTTCCACCAGCACTTCTCCAATGTGTATGCCTTTCATTCTCTCAACCTCAAACCGTATTTTCAATCAAATACTATGCCATGGGAATAATCCGGATCTTTGTAGTAAATATAAAGGGATTTCCCGGACATTCCTGCCCCGGTCTCCAGATCACGGCGGATTATCTCCCTGCTGTTCAGCTCTAAATTAACTAATTTTACCACAGAGTCTGCGGAATATAAAGTCGTATTCTTTTGATTCTTCCACGTAATCCTGTACTTTAAGGCCGGTGTGTTATCTTCTGAGAAGGCGGAAAGAATCTGACAGAAGACCGTTCTCTTCCGGTAAAATTCTTCTTCGCATACCGGCTCCCCGTCACAGTAAATCCGGCCCTCCTCTGAAAACAGGATTTCATGGCCGAATTCCTCTCCAGACAGCTCCTCTCTGCTGATCACCAGACTGTCTGCACAGGCAATCCGGTCCTCCAGATAGTCGATGACCACCTGTGTCGTTCTCCTCAAATCGTCGGTGGAGGCGCTCGTTTCAAACATGTTTCCCGTATAGGTATACATCCGGATCAAAAAACTCATGAGAATAAATGCAATTGTCAGGGATACCATCAGCTCTGTCAGCGTCATTCCCCGTTCATCTCTCATACGCTCATTCCATTTACCGCCCACGTTATCCCTCATTCCCCGGCTCCCGAAACCGGACCAATCACTTTCAGTGTGACCGGCTGTGTTTCTCCCTTGCCGGACTGCGGCAGACCATATTCCATCATTACCGCATCCATGGAAAATGTCGTTTTATCTATGATAAATTTCAGTTTTGTTTCCTTCGTTCTGAGCGGTTCCCCTCCCAGCTCCACACGTTCCAGGGCAGTCATATACTGGTTTCTCATCACAGTTCCTTTACCCATAGAGGCATGGGCCATTCCCAGACACTTTAAAAATATGGTAACGGCGATCAACAGAATCGTCCACGCGGCCAGGGACTCCACCAGAGTAAAACCATTATCTGCGTTTCCGGCCCCTATGCCCCTAATGCGTCCTGTCAGATTCCAATGCTTTTTGAAAACATTACGTTTCATGATTTTCCTCCCTTCTGCGCTTCTCCCCGCTCATATCCCAGGACAGCCCATGGCTCCTCCTCCGACTCCGGACTGTGTTGAAGATAAACCGTCATAATTTCGGTACTGCCGCCCTTCCTTGCCTCGGCAGTCAATATCAGAAGATCCTCGTCCGGCATATAATAGCCGGTCATGGTACAGCTTCCCATCGTGGAATCCAGCTGGAACTTGATCTTGGGGATCGGATACCCGGTATCCGGTTTATCTGTCGGTTTATCCGTCGGTTTATCGGCCGCTTCATCGGGCGGGGCAGCTTGGGACTCTGAATCCGGTTCGTCTTTCAGATATACCGAAATTTCATCCAATAGCACATCCCGCAATTCCCCTGATCCGCTTCCTGTAAAATCCGCTGCCGCCGTCTGCACGATGGATCGCGCTGTTAAATATGCCTGTCTGTCATTATATTCTCTGAAACTCTGCCTGTAATATGCCGTAGAGGCAAACAGTATGGCGGTCACCAGAATCATCAGAACCAGAACCATGATTACGACCCAGCCAAGCACATATCCCTCTTTTCCATTTTTCTGCCCTGCCATTTATCTACCTCACTTCAGAGTCTCGGTTCCTCAGCGTTCTTTGTTTCATCGGCGTTTTTCAGTTCCAGCATAAAGCAGGTAAACGTCATGGACAGTGTCTCATTATCTCCCGTTTCATCTGCCTCCCCGTTCATCCCGGCGTCCTTATCCTCCATGGCTTCCCCGGAATATGTGGTCACGGAAATCCAGTCCCTGTCGTATGCCCAGTCCAGCAGGCGGTATAACTCCTCCATCGTTCCCAATGCCTCCACATGAATGTCCGCCCTGTGGATATGGTATCCGGCTTCCGTCGTCTCCTGTTCTTCCAGAACCGAAACAGATTCAACCTTCATCGTCTCGGGAACTATCCCAAAGGAAGTCAGATACTCTGCCAGCTCTGAAATCAGCACGGAATTCGTGCGGTATGGCAGATAGTCCTCCGTATTTTCACCAGCCATGTCCTGTTCCCTGCCAATCTCTTCCTCCAGAGTTGATTTTCCCGTAAGGCTGTCCTCGCTTTCACGTTCCTGAAGCTGCAGGATTTTAAGTTCCGTCTCTGTCCTTACCCGCCTCATTTCGGCCGGCTGCTCTACCAGATAGTAGCCTCCCGTTAACAACAGAAGAACTGCCGCTATATAAACCAGAATCTTTTCTCTCTGCGTCAGCTTTCTCATGGTTTCCTCCTCATTCCGGTGTTTTCAGCATACATGCGAGCTGAACATAATACCAGTCATCCTTTTCCTTTGTAACCGGATTGACATTGGTAAATCCGGAATATTCCACCGTTGAAAACAGTCCGCTCTCTTCCAGTTCCCGCACATAATCAGTTATTTCCTCATACTTCCGCGACTTCCCGTCAAACCGCAGCACACCCTGGGTATATTCCGGTTCGGAGAGTTCCAGCTTCCCCGCTGCTGTGCCGAAGATATACGATCTCACAGCGCTGTTCATCTCCGGCATCTTTGCCGCCTCTTTCTTCACCGCACTCTGTCCGGCCGTCAGGATTCTCAATGAGGCCAGTTTTTCCTTTAACTGTTTTTCCTCCGCCAGCGCCTCTTTTCTTTCCTTTACCGAAAGGCGTTCTTCCAGAATCTGTATTTCTTCCCTCATATTCCTCACGGCAATCTCATTTCTGACTGCATTTCCCAGAAAGACTGTGATCACTGCCGCAGGCAAAAGGCATGCTGCAAGAAAATGGGACTTCTCTTCCTCCCCGCGTCCTGCCTTCTGTTTCGCCGCTCCAATCAGGTCCAGAGACTTTCGGCTTCCCAGCAGACTGCCTGTGACATACATATACTGGTCCATGGAGTAGTTTAGGCCTTCCTTCACCGTAATCCAAGATTCCGGTCCGGGTACTGTCACCGCAATGTCCTCATTGTTCACAATCTCCGGGATCAGGCTGTCCACTTCCTCTTTCCCCAGTCCGCAGAGACAGACAAAATCCAGTTCAAATTCGTCTCTCTGCATCTTACAGAAATGGATTACCGACCGTATCACCTTCACCATCTCTTCCAGACTCTCCGAAGTCCCTCTCTCATCGACCAGGCGCATCCGGTTCGTATACGCATAGACGCCGTCGATGTAGAGCGATGTCATCATATTTCTTCCATCTGCTACTGCCATAATAAACGTCTTATTCCGAAACGACGGCAGAAAATCAACCAGGCTGTTCAGCCCATCCACTGCGACGTCGATCGCTTTCAGCTTCATCCCGCACTCGGAAAACAGAGTCTGGTACTCGTGAATCACGCTTCGTTTCATCGCCACACAGAGGATGGTCCGTCCTTTGTGATCCCTGTTTTTCTTTCTGACTATGCTGTAATCGTAGACGTAGCCATCCTTCTCTGACGGCAGAATCAAATCGGAAAGCTCCCTTCGGACCAGTTCCATCATCTGGCAGCGGGGCAGCCGCGGAGCGCTCAGCACTTTGGTGATAATCTGGTTCCCTCCCATAGTTAAATACACGTGTCTGCGGTATTTCCCATACCGCTTCCTGATTCCGTTCAGTACCTCTTTTACCGCAGCCTCTTCTGTCACAACGTCGTTAATTAAAGCGCCTTCTTTTAAACGGACGCTCAGGCAATCCATAATCTCTATCGTTTTCCCCGACCTTCCAAGCACAGTTCGTATCTCATTTTCCCCTAAATAGACTGATAATCTCATATGTGCCCTCCTGTTTAAGGCATTATCCGATGCTCTGATAGTACTGGTATATGGGAACCATCACAGACAGCATCAGATAACCTATGATAACTGCCATGATAATAATCATCGTCGGCTCCAAAAGCGACAGCAGCCGCTTGATTGCTGTCTCTGATCTTATTTCAAAGGAATCCGCAGTGCGCTTCAGCATGGCCTCCAGATTACCTGACTCCTCCCCTATGTAAACGCTGTGTATGAATTCCGGGCATAGTTCACGAATCTGAGCCAGGGAATCCGAAAGAAGCATGCCGTTTTTCACATCCTCCATCACCTGGCAGAGCCGCTTCTTCATATAACGGCTGCCCAGCGCATCGGCTGTGAGTTCCAGGGCGTTAATAAACGGAACGCCTCCGCCGTACAGGAAACTGAAGGTCCTTGCAAATCTGCCTGCCATAACCATCTTAAGGAGTGTCCCGATACAGGGAATATGAAGGATCATTTTGTCCCTCCACACCGCTGCCCCATGGCGTGTAAAGATTCCGGCCAGAATCGCAGCGGCACAGCCGACAGCCGCAGCAATCTCCGTAAAATGATTTTGAAGCCCAATACTTACCGCCATTAGTACCTGTGTGGAAACCGGTATTTTCTCCATCGATTCGAACAGTTCGAAAAAGCTGGGCAGTACCGTTGTGAATAAAAGGATCACCACCACGGCAACCGTCAAGAAGAGAAAAGCCGGATAAATCATGGCAGTTCCCACCTTTTTTCTCGTCTCATCTTCCTTTTCAAAGTACTCTGCCATCTTGCCGAAGGCGTCTGCCAGGCTGCCTCCCGCCTCTCCGGCGCGTACCATGCCAATCAGGACAGGCGGAAATACTCCGTCCTGCATCTCCATCGCCTGGGATAAATCCATGCCGTGCAGGATCATATGATAGAGTTTTCCATAAATCTCCTTTAAATCTTTTCTGGATTCCCTGACACTGATTAAATTCAGAGCCTGTGCCAGCGGAATCCCTGAATTCAGCATGACCGCCATTTCACTCATAAACCGTGCAAGCAGGCCACAGCTGAACGGGCGCTTTCTGACTCTTCCACGTTCTTCTTTCAGTTTCACCGGATACAGTCCCATACCACGGATCTTGATCCATGCCTGATCACGGTCCTGAGCCTGAATCTTCCCTTTCATGCGCCTGCCATTGATGCTTTTCGCAGTATACTCATAATCCGCCACAGGGTCCTCCTTTCTCTCACCGTAAAAATCCCAGATACCAGGCCAGCAGCTGATCCCCATACAGCAGGGAAAGCACCACACCCACCGCCAGAAACGGACCGAAAGCAAAATGGTCGCTGCGTCCGGCTCTGCGTGTTGCCAGCAGCCAGATTGCATAACAGCCGCCGGTTACAACAGAGAGAAACCCTGCTGCGGCAACCCGCGGCCAACCGAGTATCAGACCACAGACTGCCATCAGCTTGATATCACCGCCGCCAAAGCTTCCCGGAACAGCAAGCGTCATGAGAAACATGGGAAAACTGACTGCCGCACCTCCCAGCGCCCTGCTAAAAAGAGAAATTCCGGACTCCGCGTCGAGAGACAGAACCGCAGGTATGAGAAGTGCGGCCGTCATACGGTCAGGAATATGCATGGTCTTGAAATCCGTATATGAAATTGCAGTCAAAATCAGGCATACCAGCCATATCATGACCGCGCGGAGGCTGAGTCCGCCGCAGTGATGCCAGGATAGACCCGCCAGAAAAAGGGCCACCGCAGCTGCGACGACCCTCCCGGGAATAATTCTGCCCATATGCTCCTCATTCTTCATACGTAACGCCCTCTCCTCCGGTGATTGTAATCTTCTTCCCATTTTCCGGAGTATACTCTACTTCCTCAACCTTGTTTCCATCCAGTGTTATCGTAAAGTGGCTTCCGTTTTCCACATCATTTCCAAGAAATGCCTCCACTCTGTCCATGTATTTCGATCCGTCTTTTCTGGTATAAACGGTGACCGAGGCGGCCGCAGTCCCATCCTTTGACGTCTCCAGCTCCAGTGCTGCGGCCTGTGCCGCCACATAGACATTCCTTGCCTGGGAAGTATACGACTTCTTTCTGGCATCACTGATAAAACCGCTCATGGTCGGAATGGCAACCGCCGCCAAAATCGCAATAATTACCAGAACTGCAAGAACTTCTACCAGTGTAAATCCTTCTCTGTTTTCTCTCACGTATCTCCAATTTCTCATCCCTGGTATTCCTTTTCATTTTCTGTCACGGACTTCAACTTCGGTATCATTTTTTATCTCAATTTCGTAATTTTTCACATCATAGATGATACCGCTTACTTTACTTGTCGTCCTGTCATAATTGATCAGCCGGATCTTCCCGCCTTTCGTGACGCTTCCTTTCAGTATCTCGTACAGGGCATTCTCCTCACTTCCTACCTCCGGGTAAAAGATCTCTTCATACATCACGAAATCATCGATGGTTCCGTCGGCAATCCGTTCAATGACATATGACTGCATGGCAGCTTTAACCATATATGCCTCTGCCACATACGACTTTTTCTTAGCATCATCGATAAACCCGTTCAGCACCGGAATATTGGTCGCTGCAAGAATCGCAACGATAGCCAGAACCGTAAGCGTTTCTATTAAGGTAAATCCCATATCATCTTTTTGCATACGTTTTCGTGTTCGATTCTTCCAATTAAATAAACTGATTTTTTTCTTCATTATAGTAATAGCCGATCAAGGCCAGTCCGCCTGTTATCTCTTCCATATTAATACCAAGTGACAAGCAGCAGTCCTCCAGGGACGGGTAATAGTCGCGAAGCTGGGTATTGAGAAAACTCAGCAGCATGACCGGATCTTTGGGTATATTTGCCATTTCCGATTCTCCTGTTCTGTATCAATGCAATTCATTCTAGCATATATTATCAGTATTTTCAAGAAAGGCCTGTACGAATGAAAAAAGTCGTGATACAATCGTTTTCAGCATCATAACAGGAGGATATCCAATGAAAAAAATACTAATGCTCGGTACCGGCGGAACCATCGCCTGCAAACGCGGAGAATACGGCTTAAAGCCCCTCATATCCTCTGACGAACTTCTCTCATACGTTCCGGATGCAGCACAGTTCTGTCAGGCGGACAGCCTTCAGATTCTCAATATAGACAGCACCAATATGCAGCCAAAACACTGGCTTGCCATGGCGGAAGCCATCGAGACACATTATGAGGAATACGACGGCTTTGTAATCTGTCACGGAACGGATACCATGGCTTATACGGCGGCCGCCCTCTCCTATCTGATCCAGTCTTCTGCAAAGCCCGTTGTCATAACCGGTGCCCAGAAGCCCATCGATATGGAAAACACGGATGCCAGGATCAACTTGTATGACAGCCTTCGTTTTGCCAGCGACGACCGCGCATGCGGCGTCACCATCGTCTTTGACGGTAAGGTGATTGCCGGAACCCGTGGGAAAAAGGAGCGGACGAAGAGCTACAATGCATTTTCCAGTATCAATTTTCCTTATATTGCCATGATTCAGGATGGCCATGTCATCTTTTACCTGGATGAAAAGGAGCATTTAACGGATCACGTGCATTTTTACCACACGCTGAATCCCAACGTTGCCCTGCTGAAACTGATTCCTTCCATGGGGGCCGATGTTCTGGATTATATGGCGGAGCATTACGACGCCGTCATCATTGAATCCTTCGGCGTAGGCGGCCTTCCGTCCTATGACAGCGGGGATTTTTACAAAGCCATCGAAAAATGGATCTCTCTCGGCAAGACCGTCGTCATGACTACCCAGGTGACCAATGAGGGCAGCAATATGTCCGTTTACGAGGTCGGTCGCACCATCAAAAAGGAATTCGGCCTGCTGGAGGCTTACGACATGACACTGGAAGCCACCGTGACAAAGCTGATGTGGATACTGGGACAGACGCAGGACGCACATGCTATCCATGATATGTTCTATACAACAGTAAATAAAGATATTTTATGGCGGGGTTAAGATCACCCCGCCATTCTTTTGCTGTGACTTTCTGTTATAATTTTTAATTATTCGGGATATGCAATCAGCTGGTTTCCGTTTTCCGCCACATCGATCACAATTGTATTCCCCGCTCTCACTTCATCTCCCAGGATGATCTTAGCGGCCAGTGTCTCCACATGCTTCTGGAGATACCGTTTCAGCGGACGGGCTCCGTAAACCGGATCATACCCCCGGTCCACCACAAACTGCTTCGCAGAATCCGTCAGTTCAATCTTCAGTTCCTTATCCCCAATCCGTTTGTTCAAATCCTGGATCATGAGATCGATGATGCCTGCAATGTTCTCTTTCGTAAGAGGCTTAAACAGGATAATCTCATCCAGCCTGTTCAAAAATTCCGGACGGAAATGGCCTCTTAAGTCATTCATAACCATGGCCTCGGCCTCCGGCGTTATGCTTCCCGTCTCATCGATCCCATCTAAAAGGTACTGGGAACCAATGTTTGAAGTCATGATAATAATTGTATTTTTAAAGTCTACGGTTTTACCGGTTGAATCGGTGATTCGTCCATCATCCAATACCTGAAGCAGGACATTGAACACATCCGGATGGGCCTTTTCCACCTCATCAAATAAAACGACCGAATACGGTTTTCTGCGGACAGCCTCTGTCAGCTGACCGCCCTCATCGTAGCCTACATATCCTGGCGGCGCCCCGATCAGACGGGATACGGAGTGCTTCTCCATGTATTCGCTCATATCGATTCTGACGATGTTATTCTCATCATCAAACAGCCTCTCGGCCAGGGCTTTCGCCAGCTCCGTCTTACCCACACCGGTAGGTCCCAAAAACAGGAAGGAGCCGATCGGCTTCGTGGGATCCTTGATCCCGGCCTTGGACCGGATAATGGCCTCGGTCACTTTTTCAACCGCCTCATTCTGTCCAATGACTCTCTTATGCAGTTCTTCATCGAGATGAAGCGTCTTATTTCTCTCGCTCTCCGTCAGCTTTGCAACCGGAATTCCTGTCCATTTGGAAACGATCTTTGCGATCTCATCCTCCGTCACATTCTCATGTACCAGACTCAAATCCTGGCTCATGACACGTGCTTCCTCTTCCTCCAGTTCTTTCTGAAGCTGAGGCAGTTTTCCGTACTGCAGTTCAGCCGCACGGTTTAAATCGTATTTCTGCTTGGCATCCTGAATCTCCCGGTTTAAATTCTCAATCTCTTCCCTCAGCGCCGATAAATGTTCCACTGAGGATTTCTCATTTTCCCACTGGGCCTTAGAAACGGCAAATTCATCATGCAGCTCCGCCAGTTCTCTCTGAAGTTCAGCCAGACGGTCCTTGCTTAAATGATCCGTCTCCTTTTTAAGAGCTGCTTCCTCAATCTCCATCTGCATAATCTTTCTGGAAAGCTCATCGAGTTCGGCAGGCATGGAATCCAGCTCTGTCTTAATCATGGCACAGGCCTCATCGACCAGATCGATCGCCTTATCCGGAAGGAACCTGTCGCTGATATAGCGGTCCGAAAGGGTTGCCGCCGATACCAGAGCCGAGTCCGTGATCTTAACACCGTGATAAACCTCGTACCGTTCCTTTAAACCACGAAGGATTGAGATGGTGTCCTCCACCGTTGGTTCAGCTACCATAACCGGTTGGAACCTGCGTTCCAGCGCCTGGTCCTTCTCAATGTACTGACGGTATTCATCCAGCGTCGTAGCACCGATGCAATGAAGCTCACCCCTGGCCAGCATAGGCTTCAGCATATTGCCGGCATCCATGGATCCTTCCGTCTTGCCTGCTCCTACAATGGTATGGAGCTCATCGATAAACAGAATAATCTGTCCGTCGCTCTTCTTCACCTCATCCAGAACGGCCTTCAGTCTTTCCTCAAATTCACCGCGGTACTTGGCTCCCGCCAGGAGAGCCCCCATATCCAGGGCAAACAGCTTCTTATCTTTTAAGCCCTCAGGCACATCTCCGCGCACGATACGCTGCGCAAGGCCTTCCACAACTGCGGTTTTACCGACACCGGGTTCACCGATTAAAACCGGATTATTCTTCGTCTTTCTGGAAAGTATTCTAACCACGTTACGAATCTCACTGTCACGGCCGATCACCGGGTCCAGCTTCTGGTCTCTCGCACGTTCCACCATGTCATACCCATACTTCTCCAGTGTGTCGTACGTAGCCTCCGGGTTGTCGCTCACCACCCGCTGATTACCGCGGACCGTCGACAGTGCCTGAAGGAAGTTCTCTCTCGTAACTGCATAAGAACGAAACAGCTCCTTTACCATTCTGGAAGGCTGTTTTAACATGGCGAGAAACAGATGTTCTACAGAAACGTATTCGTCCCCCATGGCTTTCGCCTCATCCTCGGCGCTGATTAAAACCTTATTCAAATCATTGCTGATATAGAGCTGGCCTCCGCTCACCTTCGGCAGCTTCTCGATCGCCTGAGCAGTCTCATTGATAAACTGCTCCTTCTGAACGTTCATCTTTGTTATGAGTTTTAAAATCAGGCTGTCTTCCACGGTTAAAAGGCTGTACAGCAAATGTTCCTGCTCAATCTGCTGGTTTCCATATTCATAGGCCAGCTTCTCGCAGTTCTGCACCGCCTCAAGTGACTTCTGTGTAAATTTATTAATGTTCATATTATCCTCCTTCTCATCCTATCCGGAGATACAAAGCATTCGTTTTAATTGTTCTATATGTACTATAACAGATGTTTTATGTGATGTCAAGAAATATTTTCCCTGTTACTGCTCTTACATTAATCTTACGTTTTTTTCCGTTATGTTGTCTTTTGAATCCCTATCCTTTATAATTTACTTAGCAGTTTATGAAATATCTGTTGCCTCACAGGAAAGGAGACGGAACGAATGAAATCCTGTTCTCATAAAAGAAAAATAAAAAGCATTGCCGCTCTCGCCGCCTGCTGCCTGTTTGTCAGCGCGGGGATCGGAGTATTCCCAAGTTTTGCCCATACCCCCGACGAATCCCGCTTTTTAAATGGGACCTGGGAAAAAGACGATCACGGCTGGTGGTTTGCCAATAAGGGAAATCCCGCCTATTTTACCTCCACCTGGGCAGAATATCAGGGCTATTCTTATTATTTTGGTGCCGATGGCTATTTGGTTACCGGCTGGAATTATATTAATAACCACTGGTACCGCTTCAATCCGGAAAAAGGAAGCCATGAAGGAGCCATGATGACAGGGTGGATCTTCGATCCTGATTATAACGGCTGGTTTTATACCAACCCCTCCGGCATCCTGGTCACCGGCTGGAATAAAATCGGCGGAGAGTGGTACTACTTTAACCCGGATTCCGACGGAACGATGGGACTCATGGCCGTCAATCAGGTGATCGACGGCTATTACGTAAATTCTGATGGAAAAATGAATGAACCGTAGACTGTAACATGTATAGGAGCATTCGAGATTATAAAACGGGATTGGAATCAAACTGCATGACATATTTTCCCTGATGTCCTGAGTGATAATTCCAATCCCGTTTTGTTATGCTTCCAACTGTTATACATACAGAGACACGCTTCCACTGCACTCTTATGAAACAGAGACAGCACGTCTTTCGAGCCCGTGGAAACGCAGAGAAAAGACTGCAGCCCGGAATATCCAGTCAATAAACATTCCGTACCATACCCCCATTACTCCCAGCTGAAACACCCGCACAAAAAGATATGCAAATGCAATCCGGAACACCCACATGGAGAAAACCGAAACTGCCATGGTAAACTTTGCATCGAGAGATGCCCTGAGTGTGTACGGTATGGTAAATGCAAGCGGCCAGACGACCATGGCAATACTGTGGGCTGTAATCATCTGCTTTGATATCGCAGATGCCTCCGGCGACAGCTGGTAAATCCCCACCAGCTGCCCTCCAAACACAATCATCACCGTGCACAGAACAAGGAGGATCGCATAGTTGATGCCTGTCAGCTGACGCGTATACTGCTTGGCCTGTCCCTTCTCGCCGGCGCCTATACACTGCCCTACAATCGTGATCAGCCCAAGCCCAATTGCATTTCCCGGCAGGTACAGCAGGGTAACCAGATTTGATGCAACTGCATAGCTTGCAATGGCCGCGGTACCCAATGATGAAACGAGACTCTGTAAAGCGATTTTTCCAAACTGGAACATTCCGCTCTCCAGACCATTAGGAATACCGATAGATAAAATATTCCTGATCATATGAAGGTTTGGCCGCAGTTCACTCAGCCGGTTAATTCTAATGATGTTATCCGGCTTCTGAATCAGACAGACCATCAGCACAGCCGCCACCATCCTGCCTGCCAGCGTGGGATATGCCACACCGGCAACCCCCATGTGAAGTCCAAAGATACAGACTGCATTTCCTACTACATTGATTGTATTCATCACAATAGAGATCACCATGGATATCCTGGAATTCCCCATGGAGCGAAACAATGCCGCGCAGGAATTATAAACGGCGATAAACGGATAAGAAAGAGCTGTAATCCCAAAGTATATCACCGCGTCATTCATAACTGCTGTTTCCACTTTTCCAAACACAGCCCCAAGTAAATGGCGGTTACCGATTAAGGCCGCCGTGGTCACGACCAGAGACAGTACGGTTGTAACACCAACCAGCTGACCCGCTGCCCGGCAGGCATTTTCCGATTGCTTTTTTCCCAGATACTGAGCTGACACCACTGCTCCCCCAGTGGCAAGCGCCGCCAGAATCTGAATAATCAGCACGCTGATGGAATCTACCAGGGAAACTCCTGACACGGCCGCCTCACCGACTGCCGCAACCATCATGACATCGACCATGCCCACCAGTACGGCCAGTATCTGCTCCACGATCAGCGGAGCCAGTAATTTCGTTAAATCCTTCCTTGTAAACATGTTTCTGCCTCTTTCAACTGTCCTTCTGCTCTGAATTAATCCGCAGGAATCACCTGCATCGAATTCCGCGCTTACCGTTACTCAAACGGATACCGGATTCCCCACTGTTCTCTCAAAGCATCCATGGTCTCCATCATACGAATCGTCACATGATGGGGCATCTCTGGACATTCCAGGCGATTCTCCCGGATAGCCTTCCGGCTGGCTTCTATCTGGTACTCATACCCGGATATCTGCTCCGGTCTCGTATAGGCTTCCTTCAGCCTGCGGTTTTCATCAAACACCCTGATGGATTCAAAATTGTTGATATTCTCTACTTCGATGTACCCTTTTGTCCCGTAGATAATTCCTCTTCTGTCTGACAGCACGTGAATGGAGCTGTTTAATACCGCCATCTTCCCGCCCGGATAGCAGAATGTCATGCTGTTCTGTGAGTCTACACCGGTCTCTGTCTTGATTACAGTCGAAGTGATGGAAGTGATCTCATCCCCAAACACCAGAGACGCAAACGCAATCGTATAAATTCCTACATCGAGCAGCGCACCTCCCGCCAGATTCGGATCAACCAGTCTCTGAATCCCGTCAATCAGATAGCACAGGCTTGCGGTCAGAGTCATTGGTTCCCCAATAATCCCGGAATCCAGTACCTCTCTTAATGTCTTTGCCATCGGCATGTAACGGACCCACATCGCCTCAGTAATAAGCAGCTTTTTCTCCTCCGCCAGAGCGATCATCTCTTTTGCCTGGGCCGCATTCACTGCAAACGCCTTTTCACACAAAACATGTTTTCCATGTTCCAGGCAAAGTACCGCATTCTTATAATGCTCCGAATGAGGGGTTGCGATATACACCAGTTCTATCTCCGGATCCGCGGCAAGCTCCTCATAAGAACCGTACGCATGGTCAATACCGAACCGTTCCGCAAAAGCTTTCGCCTTCTCCAGACTTCTCGACGCCGCACCGTAAAGCTTAACGCCGGACATCCGGTTCATCGTATCAGCCAGAGTAGCCGCTATCGCACCGGTTCCCAATATTCCTATCTTAAGATCCTCCATCCCTTCTCCTCCTGCGCAATTATGATTTTGTCATTCAGTATATCACAACAAAACTGCCTGCACAATCACTCTTTTCCCTTTTCCCATGCATGTGGACAGCGTAATGATGGAATCTGTTATCTCCGGCTGCTTCCCCGTCAAATAGAGGAATTTTCTTTCTATATTATTTAAATATGTCCTTTTTTCCTCCTCACTGTTAAAATAACTCTGATATACTCCCACCTCCTCTTCCCGGATAATATAGCAGGAAAATATCATATACCTCTGCCAGTCTCCCTGACAATAAATCATTATATACCTGTGTTCCCGGAAGTAATCCTCGTTGATATACCGCTTCAAATCTCCAAACATGCTTCCATCTTTCATGTTATGTCCATAAATAATCAGATTTTCGGCTCCCTCCCCGCAAAAAATACTTCCGCATGGATTCTCCTTTCCGCTGAATGTATGGTTTAAATAATAACCAGGAATCGTATTTTTCACCACCGGATAGCTGATATTTGTTCCCGGAATCCAAAGCCAGAATACATAGTCCGGATTCCGGGAAATCATCAGGCGGGTCCATTCATCTTCCTCTTCTTCCTCTTCTTCCTCTTCTCTGTTCCAGTTCCATTCCTCTGTTTGATTGCTCAGGCTGTCTGCGAACGCTTCTAACTGCTCCTGCAGCTGTCTGTATTCCTTCCGTCCCGACGCATAGTCTGCAAACCGGATTACCAGACAGAACACAGACAGCAGAAAACCGGCCAGGAGCAGAATGGTTATATTGAACCGTTTTACTTTGTTCCTCCGTCTTATTCTCCGCATTATTTCCGTGCACCCGCCCGTCTCATCCGGTATAGAAATCCTCCCAGACAGAAGAGCGCAGCTGCCATAATAGCCATAAGCGGATATTCATCGCCTGTCCGCGCACCGGGCTGACGGCTGGCTTCCTCTGCAGCGCTGACTCTGCCTTGGAATCCGGGTTTATAACTGGCCGTTATTCTTCCAATGCGGTGGGTATCATCAGACGGAGTTTCCGGAGGCAGCGGCTGGTCTGCCACCAGAATGATACTGTTCCCGGTAACTCTTCCATGAGAAATGGTAAAGCGATAAGTCTCTTCAGATATGAGATACCCTGACTGCCCGCTTGTCTCACGGTATGTATAGGTTCCATCCGGCGGCATGGCAAATTCTGCTTTACCGTCCCTTCCGGTAACAACGGTAAATGTATTTCTTCCTGGCCCTGTAACCGTAAATTCAAAGCCTTCCAGCCCTTTTCCCGTCGCTGCATCCGTCTTCATCAGATACATGGTATTGCTCTCGGAATCGTGCTGCTTTAAGTCCGTCATGGTAACTTCAATCAGTCGGTTCTTTCGCGGAACCGTAAACGAAATATCGGCTGCCGGAAGATATCCGGGCGGGGCCTGTTTTTCATGAAGATAATACGTCTCCCCGGCTGTCAGTATTCCGGTTACATCCACTGGTTCTCCAGTGGTTTCAAATTCCAATATAACAATTTCCTTTTTTGCTTCCAGAATCTGCAGGATCGCTCCTTTTATGGCATTACCAGACTGATCCTGTTTATGAATCCGCACTCTGGTCACATCGTTTCTCATTTCCACCAGATCCACGCTTCCGTCTTCGCTCACGGTAAAAGGGACCTCCTCCGCATAAGCGTACCCTGATTCAGGAGTTTCTTCACACAGATAATACGTTTTTCCGGCAGTAAGCTTTGCTGTAATTTCATGGGGCTTCTCACCTGAAATCCAGCGTTCCAGGACCTTCCCCCCTTCATCACGGACAGCCATATGGTTTCCCGGAAGTTCCTGGCTCCCGGTAAGAGCTTTTTTTGACAGCACCACATGAGTCGGACGGTCAGCCATCACCACGATTTGCCGGTTTCCGTCCCTGTCCACAGTAAACGGTACATCTTCCGCCAGCGCATAGCCATCGCGCGGTTTCACTTCATGCAGCCAGTATTCACCGCCCGCTGTCAGCTGACCGGTTATGCTCTTAAACTCCTGTGACGTGGTAAAGATCAGTTCTTCCCCTTCTTTAAATCCCGAAAAGTCTCTTACCGCTTTTGCAGGACTTTTATCTTTGTTCAGAATTTGCAGGATAAATCCCGGCTTTTGTTTATCTGCTTCCGACGGACTGGCATTCTCGGAGGAAGACAGTGTAAGCTTCTCCACAACCACTTCTGTTTTTTTGTCCTTCATTCTTATGGTAATTGCTTCCGGTCTTAACGGCACTGAAAAAGCAATGTTTCTGCAGGATCCATAACCAGCCGGAGGCCGTTCTTCCACCAGTTCATACTTCCTTCCTGCCACCAGGACTCCCTCTGCCAGAACCGGCTTTCCTGTTGCCGTATAGCAAAAAACAGCTTCACCGCTTTCCATATCTCTTACACAGTAATATCCCCCGTTCACAGATTCCCCTGTATCGGCATCCACCTTTTCCAAATAAATTCTGGTCTTTCTATCCTGCATGACTATAGTTTCTGCAACGCCTTCCTTATTGACGGCAAACCGTATATCTTCCTCTTTCGCATAACCGTCAGGAGGCATATCTTCATGAAGAATATATTCGTTTCCAGGTATGAGTACGTCCGACGGAATCAGGACCGGCAAGGACTCCTCTTTCGTAAATCGATAGATTTCCGCCTTTGTCACTGCGTCTATCAGCACATAGGAACCTCCCGAAATTTCTTCACCGGTCGTAATATCGATCTTGGAAAAATACAGCCTGACCGGCTTATCTTCCATATCTACATTATCGATTCTTCCAGATTCATTTAACGTAAACCGGTAAATTCCTGTGATCTGCTCCGCTCCATCCGTGTAGTCTGTTGTCTCAGCCAGACAGTAACTGCCGCCTGCTGTCAGTACTTCCCTGACGGACTCATCGTTTCTGTTATTTACATATACGGCGCCCTGTGCCTCTTTTGATATCAGCCCGGAGCTTTCCCTGCTGACCGGCTCATAGTCTCTGTTTACCTCCTGTATTATTTCATACTTTGTACCATAGGGCAGACCGGAGAAAATCATGTACTCCTCCCCCTTTAGAGAAATCTGCCCCTCCCCTTTTATCCGGCCTTCTTTAGAACCCGTATAATTCTGATAACCGGACAGCAGCCTCCCTGATGAATCCAGAAAGCGAATCCGGTACGCAAACACATCATCCGGGTTCTTTCCCAGTCCTGATATATGATTTCTGATTGTCAGACTGCCTTTGGGAGCAATTGGATTTTCCAGGATCGATTCCATAAGATTCGTCTGGGTTCCGGCGGTAAACACTGATCTTATAAATTCTCCCGTCTGGCCGCTTACCAGGGTAACAAGTTCTATCTGACCAACAGAATAAGGGGCTGCATCACGGATCTGCCAGGTCAGTGTTCCTTCCTTTTTTTCCGGTTCCAGGGACGCTCTCATAAATTCCAGTCCTTTCTCCAATTCAGCAGTTACAGTGAGATCCGTGCTTTCCGCATTGGAATTTTTATATGTTATCACATACTTTACCACATCACCGTTTTTTACCGGCATATAACCGTTTCCTGCTGTTCCGGCAATTTCTGCAACCGAACTCTCCTTCTTAACAGGATTATTTATTTTATGCTCGACACTGCCCATCTCCACTGTCCAGGAATCAAGTTCTGTCCTATCCTGTTTTTCCAATCGGAGTCTCGTTTTTAAATATGTCCTCGAAGGTAAAAGGAAAGATCCATTTTCATCAAACCAGATTCTCCTTGTCTCTTTTTTGCTCATCTCAGTATTGCCATCTGAATAACGGGTATACTCAGTTATTTCATACAAATGCCCTTCCTCGATTCCATCCTCAGCCGTCAGGGTGACGTCTGTACTGCTGATGATATCGGGCAGTACCTTTCCGGTATCCAGATCTTTTAAAACCGTATAGGTCTTATCTGCCGCACGTCCGAAAACCAGAAGTGAATCAATAGCTCCGCCAGAAGAAGCGCACTCCAGTACACTGAAATTGTTTTTTATCTTACTGATCCCGGTTCCAGCCCGATTTACTGTAAAGATAACCGGAGGTGACAGATGGGCGCCTGCCGGCGCTTCCAGTTCCTCCATAATATAGACATGCCCCGCTGACAGTTTCTTTTTAATCGTAAAGCCCTGAGGTCCGGATATGTTAACTTCTATGGCTTCGCCGCTTTTTACATATTTCCCGTCTATAGCCACGGCATGATAGACAGCGATCTTAGCCCCCTCCAATGCCATACCGGTTTCGAAATCTGTTTTTTTAAATCGTATTTGAGTCGGTTTATTCTCAACTACACATGTATATGTAACAACCTGGCTCTCTGCTTTCCCATCGAAAGTAAAAAACTTTTTGCCACCGGAAAGCTGGTAATAATCAGGCGGAGATACTTCCTCGATAGTGTACGTATAGGGATCAATCGTTCCATCAGCCCGAACTTTTCCTACCGCCAGATTCTGAAGTTTCGCACGGCCATCACGGCCGGTTGTTATGTACCATTCCTCCTTCGTATCTCTGTTTGTAATTAGAAATCTGGCATTCTCCAGCATTTCCCCCGTATCATCCGCTTTTTTAACCAGTTCCAGACGTCCTTTCAACGGCAGATTCACCATACGGATTATCGCGGCTGTATCTCTTCCAATCTCTACCTTCATTGGTTCCCGTTTTACCATATATGCGGGAACCTCCTCTTCCACAATATAATACGGGCCGTCTGGTATTCTGCTGATCCGGTGGGGTTTTAAATCGCCCACGCCAAAACCTTCCGGGATCCTGTCCTGGTACCGGTCTTCTTCTGTAAATCTGCCGTCAGCGCCTGAAATCCAGCGTTCAATAAGATTATTCTCATCACCGTTAAAGTTTCCATCCGTATCCGGCCGATAGAGAGCCATCTTAACGCCTTCAGCCGCGTATTCCTTATCCCCGTCAGAAATTAATTTCAGTATGGAGACAGACTTTTCTGTATTTTCCAGACTGAATCTCTGTACACTCCCGTTCTCCTCAATCACAAGGACTTTGGGCTTTGCAGGTTCATAGCCTTCCGGAACCTCGTTCTCAACCAGGACATAATTTCCTACTCTTCTTCCATCTTTTATCCCTGTAAACGGCAGATAATCAATTCTGTGCATCCCTTCCAGGGTATCATAGCTTTTTATCCCATCCGCCAGCTCCCGGTAATTAAACTGATACTCAAAGTTCAGCGGAAGCTGTCCATCTTCTTCCAGGGAACCATTCCGCGCATTTCGGTAAATGGTAATTCTGATTATCTTATCGTCATCTGTTCTCCACAATTGTACCGTGCTGCCCGTCACACCGGTCTTTCCAGAAGAAATTCGCTCTGCCGATCTCTCTCCTGCTTTTGTATGCCATGTCAGCCATACAAATTCATCGCCCTGCTTCCGATATGTATTCTCGAAATCCAAAATAAAACCGGATTGATTTACAGCCAATCCCAAAAAGGCTTTGATACGGTCCGTCAGTTTTCGGCTTAACTCGTAATTCTCTGTGTACGCTTTTAGATCATCTGTTTTCCATTCATCGATCAGCCGGTCTTTTGCAAACTGCGGCTCTCCCCCGTTCATCTGTATGTTTCCCTGTTCATCAGTCACAGCATTGTAGAGCGCCAGGCCTGCAGCATGCTCCCCCGGCAGCGGCACCATACTCCCATACTCGTCCTTACAGTATTTAAAAACTTCCAGCTTAGTATGATCGTTTTTCATATGAAACGTCTGTACTTCGCCTGTCTTCTTAACCTCTATATTCATGGAGTTACGGACATAGCCGCCTGCAGCTTCTATTTCTTCCAGGATATAATCACCTGCCGGAATCCCTTCAAAGTATTTTGGTTTTCCATCCGTAATCCACTCGGCCGTCACAACTACCGGAGTATTATCTTCCGGATTTTCCACCGTCCACGATGCAGGGGTATTTTCTGTTTTCTCCAGGTAATAGCCGTCCGGATAAGCTTCTGTATCAGTCGTATAGTTCCTCCTGGCCTTATAAAGAACCAGATGAGCTCCCGATATCTGACCGTAGCTGTAGGCTCCCTTAGGCTCTGTCGTCTTTAATATCTCCTGATAATCACTGACGATATCTATTCGATACTGATCTGCAGCATCTGTCTTTACAATTTCTACCTTTATTTTTTCATCTTCCAGTTCGGCATTCTGGACCTGTCTTGTTTCTCTGACCGTAAGACCGGAGGGGAATCCCTTAACATATCCGGCCGGCGCTTCCGCCTCCTCCATAATGTAGGTCCCCGGAATAACGCGTTTCAGCATATCCGCCTGCCCTGTCCCAGAGGCATAGTGAAAGGGATCATTAGGATACCGGTCGCCTGTCGTCCACGCATTTTCCATAATCCATGCCTCGCCCTGACGATGGTACAATTTTTTATCGTCCGCAGGATCTTCCTCTTCTCCGATATCTCGCAGTTCCCCACAGTTATTAATTTTATAGGCATTCCGGTTAAACGCAGGCAGAAGATCATTGTAGCGATATCTTACGTAATCATGATCAATATCATAAACAGGTTCTCCTTTTTTATATACCTGGTCAGATCTCTGATAATATTCGGGAAGTCCATGACTGCCCACGATCGGATTCAAAGACTTATTAAACACCGTTCCATCGAAGCTTCCAATCGTATATTCCCCTTCGGTATCCGCATTTATTGATGCAATCCGGTATGTTTTTATTTTTTCCTGCGCTATCACAGCGCCATTTGCCGACTTTGACACATTGACCGGCCAGACCAGAATCCTCTCGTACTGCTTCCCCTTTCGGTCCGTTCCCAGTTCTGTAGTGTATGCCATTCCCGTTGTTGGATGGACTTTTGCATCTCGGTTCCCGTCAGAATCTACATGGTAAAGTTCGGTTCCTGACTGCAGCGTAAAACATTTGTCCAGAGCTGAGTATTCTGCATCCATCAGATCACCGCCGGTAAGTTCAAAGACGGGACGGCCATTTTTTAATGCATATATGGATTCCTGGTTTCGTACCTGAATGCGTTTTCCATCGCGGTCATAACCGTATATGCGCCCGTCACTTCCCCGTTCCGTGACTTTCAAGCCTCCCAAAGAATAATAAAGAATATCCGTGTCCTTCCGTTCTATGGTCCGGTACGTCCAGGTACCGGATCCCGTTCCCCCTTTCAGACTTCCTTCTATATCATCTGAATTTACAAATTCTACAGTATTACCTGCATATCCTTCCAAAACCTTTATGCTCTTCACATTATTATTGCGGTCCCGGTCCACCTCTACGCCGTCAAAACCGTAATCACCGCTGTCGCCATTAGATTGGATCTCGATGCCGTCATACAGGATCATCTTTGCCCCTGAAACATAATGGTTCTTATCACCTGCGGTATCCAGCGGCCGTGTTATCCGGCCGTACCCTGCAAACACACCATCCTCGCAGACAAGAACGACCTCATCTCCCGCCTGCTTCCGGCTTTCTAAGTATTCCGCAGTTCCCTTATACCAGGCATAGTTTAAATAGGTTCCTCCTTTATACGCAAACTCAAGATTGTCCTTACCATATTTTGCTGTCAGCTCTGTTTCGCTGCCCTCGACCCGTGTTCGGGTGCAGTAAGTAACAGTCCGGCCTTTCTCTTTTATCTTGGATACTTCGAGACGTATCGGCGTATTTCCCACATAAATTCGCCCAGTATCCGCTGCCCCCTCGGGTCCCTGTCCGATCCCGTCCTCATAGACGGCCGCGGTTACCCGGCTGTCCCGGCTTCCATTCAGATAATAAGAAATCTTATCGGAATAGATTTCTATGGCGATTGGTTTCGTCCTGGCATATCCGGAAGGCGGCCTCATCTCACATAAAACATAGGTACCTGCTCCCAATGGCTGCGGAGTCATAAGATAACCGGTATTCTGATCCTGCCAGGATAACTCTGCCGGATTCTCCTCCTCCGCCTGAACACCGTCCCGTGTTGTCGTATACGCCTCAAATTCCCCTGTTCTGCGGCCTTTGGCATCCACCATGACAATCTGCTCGCGCTCACTGCATATGGGAGTTCCAGCCGCCACAATTCCTGTCCACAGACCGCCCGGTTCTGGAAGCCCCCTGGCAGCTCTTGTAATCTCAGATGCTCCCATAGCCTCTAAAAATTCTCTGGATCCTTTTATTTGAGTATCCGTCTCATAGAACCTGGCAAGGCCATCTGTATTTTCGCCATCTTCACGGTCTGCGGCATATATCGTAAAAACAGCCCCGTCGTGAAGAATATTTTCACCGGTCTCCGAATCCAGCTTTTCTATACGCAGACGACTCCTGTAAAAGGTATTCCTGAATTTTCGGTATCCATATCCCATGCCGTCAGAGGATCCATCCGGATTCTGTATGGTATCGTGCTCTTCATTTACCGGTTCCGTCACTGACCACGGCACAAGCATGGAAGCATATTTTCCATCATAGGCTGTCTGCATTCCATCCATGGAAGACAACGTCTGTCTATGCTCTGAAACAGAGCCGTAGCGGTAGATTCGCTCTATGGCGTCACTTTCGTATTCCTTTCCACCAGGTGCAGTAATCCCATGATTGACATCATCAGCCAGATAGTGACTCTCCGGATTTCCTCCTTCCTCTTCCGGGCAGACGATCGTATTATAATAATCTTTCATCGGATCGTATTCACTCTGAGTAATCTCAAAGTGCGGGGTGCCGCTGGGATCTCCCAAAGCGTTTCCAGCCAGTTTAGCGAGATCGAGACCATACTTATAAATCTCGTAATCTCCCAAATATCCATGTGCCTTAATAACATGCTCTCTTACGCTTTCATCTGCCTTTCCCGCCCATTCTTCGTTAAAGCGAATAAAATATTTTGCTGCCAGGTCTGCTGCCGGCAGATTCGCATTATAATGATAATATCGGCTCAACCGTTCCGGCGTTTCGCTGGCCCCTGCCTTCCCGTCTTCGTATACAGCCGGTAATTCAATTTCCTTTGGCACATCAACTGCATAATGTTTATTGGGAAAATCCTCCAGTTCTTTGTCCATTGGCTGCTGTTCCACTGCCACATACGTACCATAGGGAAGATATTCCGAGATAGCATAACAGTATCCTGCTGCTGCCTCCTTATCCGCACTCAAAGTCGTCCTGTCTTTATCCTTGCCGCCGTCTGATTCACTGTCCCACTCAATAGCATAAATCTCATCCAGGTCATAGCGGAAAAATGGTTTTAAATAGTTTTCTGCCTTGATCAATGCGGCATTTAATGCGGTATCATACACTTCGTCCTGATAGTTTTCACTGCCTGCTGCAATTTCTGTTTCACCCGTGCCGTTCTCTTTCACCAGTTTTTCTACTTCTCTGTCCAGATACCAGGAGATCGCAAACTGTCTTACCGCGTCTGACCAGTTTCTATTTTCTTTTGCTGTCTCCGATGTATTTGCTTCATTTTGAATTTCCGTATTATTATGCTGTGCAGGATAAATACGCTCCGATCCGGCAGTTCCAAAGAGCAGCTGTCTGATAAATGCCAGAGGCTTAAAAGAAGTATATTCCGGTTTTGCTTTGTCCCATTTATCCTGATTTGCAACCCCAACTGCGTCAAAGAACTTCTGATAATTATATCTGCTGATCTCCTTATCATCTCCATCTGCATCCACTTCATGAGACAGAATAGTTTCCAGAACTGCCGTATACCCGGTCTCCGGATATTCATTGATCCGTCCATCCGTAAAACTGTAAAGCTCCTGATTGGCGATTACATCTCTATTGGTTCTTCTGGAACGAAAATCGGTCCTGTGCAGAACTTTCGTATAGATCTTTTGCACCAGATTCGGATATGCTGCCCGATACGCTGCAATATCGACGGTATTTCCATTTCTGTCAAGCCATTCAACCTCTCCATCTTCCGTTCGGTATAATTGTTCCAGATTGGACCTTAAATAAATCTTGAAACGGAAATTAGGCCGGTACGACGCGGTATCCTCTATTCCACCCCCATTTTGCGTAAAATAATCTTCATGACCGGAATCAGCAAATGTATTGTCCCCATACTTACCATCCTCTTCGACAAGGATGTCTTTTACAATCTTAATCTTCTGCATAACAGGACGTTCCATCACATTTGCAGGTTCTCTTCTCATATTTCCATCCTGCCACGGCTGATCATACGACGGCGGTGTAAGTGTTATATTCTGAATATAGGAATCTGCCTCCCGCTGAACTGGCCGGCTGACAAAGTAACTCTGATTGATATACGCCTGTTTAATTGAATATTTCCCACTCCCGTTATCAGATACTTTAAGCCTGACAGTATCCGTATCTTTAAATGCTTCTGCTGGAAGTGTAACTTCATACATCTTATGATCAGCATCATACACGGTTGTCAGCCTGATATTCTTTTCGACCGTCTTAAACCCATCCTGTTCCACATAGTCAATAACTGTTTCTTCCGCATATTTTAAATCTCCCGCATCATCAATCTGCTGCTCGCCAGCTGCATAGATCCAGTATGATGGTGTCCGAACCGTCACTGCTGAAAAGGAATCCGGGAGTTGGGCCGGATATGATACCTTCAGCCCTTCTATTTTCTGTTGTTTTAATGTCGCTCTCTCCAGAAAACCATTTTTCATACGCCAGGACAGCACTGCCGGATTGGATTCCGGGTCTTCGTATGCGATGTAGACAAAATATCCGTTCCCGCTGTCTTTTTTCAAATAGAGACGGTTTTTATCCGGTATATAAACTGCATCATCCCGGCTGTCCTCGTAAAGCTTCCATTCATACCGTATAATCGCATAAAGATCTCTCCCTGACTGCTCCATATCTGAAATACGCAGACTATTAAAATACTGCAGATCATACGCTTTCATACCAGCTGCAATGGAAAGAATCCATTCCGTATCCGTAGTTCCGTTTAATTTCACACGCACCCACGGCGCATCACTCCCCGGTTCCATATATCCGAGGCCTCCCAGTTCCCTGTTATAGAGATTCTGAAATGCCTCCGCTTCCCCTTCTGAATGGAGTTCTGTTACTGCCGGTATACCCATAGTATGGTAATTCATGGGCTTAACGCCGATTGTCTGTTCTTTTTCATCTGACACGGCATTGACACTATAGCTCTGTCCCCCGGGAAAGAATACCGCCTCCCCCTGTGTTGCCGCCACTTTCTCTCCTGCCCGATAGACAAAAGTACCTGCTGCCGCCATAACCGGTTTTATCACTGTTCGATAAACAGGTACCGTAATCTTTTCCGGAACCTTTTGGCTGGCTGACAGTTCAAACACCGCTCCTTCCGGAAACTGAATACCCTGCAGTGTCAGATCGTGATCCGCCTGATGAGCGGTTATATCAAAATAGTTTCCGTTTCCCACCGTATCGAGAGTAATTTTACCAATAGCGACATCCGCCGTGTGATACTCCCCTTCATAGTTATCTCTGCCGTTTGTGATGACATTGGTTCTGCCATTGACAGAGAGCTCATATCCTTCTGATCTGGCCAGTTCTTTTACATAATAGTCCGTTCCATGTTCTTCTACAATTAAGGGCCGCCCAATCCAACCGTTTCCATTGTTTTTATCATTATCCGATACCGGATATACTGCATGGCTCCCTTTCAATCCTTCAATACCCGACTGGTTGGAAGAGTATTTCCAGTATCCGGCCTCACCGCCGGCCAGGGAATCCTTCAGATGAACGGGATTTCCTTCAGAATCAAAGCCAATATAGTTTTCAATGTCCATGACTGTATCTGCATCCGTTCTGTTCCGATAAAGATTCTCAGGTCCAGAAAAGCCTCCCGGTCTTTTTTCAATCTTTCCGGTCTTATAATTCCATGTCATTCCAGGTGCTTCCGTAAAAGCCATAAATGAGGCATCGCCATTTCGGTCTGTAGACGCTACGGCAACTAAATCATCCTTTTGGTAAACAGTGCCGGTGCAGCCGTCCGGATGATTTATATCCTGAAGGGCAAATAAGCCATATACTGCCCCCTCCATGGTACCATCCCCCATAGAATCTCCGTATGCATGATAAGTATTGTTTTCGCCTGCCTGTAAATACAGGTCACGTTTGTTGATATGTATTTCACCTTCCGTTCGATGATTGTATACAATAAACGTATGATCTGTAATGGCTTGGTTTCCCGGTACTACCGGGTCCGCCTCGGATGGTTCAAAGTATCCGCTTTCCACGGACTCACTCTTATTATTAAGCAGAGACTTATCACTCTTATTTCGCTCGACCAGACTCCGGGGCAGCTCAAACAATGCCTTCAGCCTGGCCAGGAGACCGTTCTTTTTCTTTGCGTTGGAGTCGGTTGCATGAGAGACAGGTGCATTGGAGGCTGATGCATTGGAGATAGTAGCTTTGGAAGCTATTGTATTGGAAGCTGTGGCCTCCGAAGGGACAGCCGTATTGCCAGCCCTGTCTTCGTCCATATAATCCCTGTTTTTCCCGGCTGCCCGCTTATTTAGATAATATTTTTCTGTTTTCCCTGCCTTGAATTCCGGACGGTCTTTGTACTCGGAAGACGTGACAGTTTTTACCTCTATCGGAATATCGTCTGTATGACTTCCATGATTTGTATAACCCGGGCGCGGAGTCAGTTCTACTGCTGAGTAATCGTATTTCAGTGATATAAACTGACCGTAGAGCTTATCCCGGTCTGCCTCCAGCTGTTCTTTTGCTTCTCCTGCATCAATGGAATGAAAAAAGCCTCCCTGTTCTGCAAGACGCTCGCAGTAGTCCATCTCCTCCTGCCACGCTTCCTTCGCAGCTGTTTCATTCTCAGTATCAATCTCCGGATCTCCGCTTTCTTCGATTTCCGGTTCCGGATGGCCGCCGCAATAACCTTTTGTGTAGGTATAGGTCTTAGTATCGGTATGTGCTCTCCGTTCTGATGCGTTTTCCTCATTATCCCCCAGCATAAGGACACCATCTTCATTTGTCACATTAATATCCCAGGTACAGGGATCATTTGCTGCATCTCCTTCAGGATTACCCTCCCCATAATCCCAGCCTTCCCATCTTAAGAACTGGCTTCCACTCCTGTTTGCCCAGTTATCGAAGTCTTCCAGTTCTGTATCATTCAGCTGCGTATCATCAAAGGCTTCCAGAATATCCCACTTAGAACCGGCAAGAGGTTGTCCTGTCTCAGAATCATATTTCTGCAGCTGGATATTATAGTGGGCGTCCCAGGTTTCCGTATGTTCATAGCGGTGAACCTCCATATTCCATTCTGCACCCGGGTTCAAAGGAATCCGGCCTCCTACAAGAATCTCCAGCGGTTCAGATACTGCCGAAAAATATATCTGAGTATTTCCCCAGCCAAACTCTCCATTCCTTTCTCTTTTCGCACAACCGCGAAAGCCGGCCAGACCGCCCACGCCGAAACCGCAATTATAAAAACGATCTTCCTCCGAATTTTCCTGAAGCTTTAACGTGGCAATTGCATTGCCGTCTGATCCGCCATCCGCCGACTTAAAATCAATGGAACTTCCATCATTGGTATATTCCCAGCCTGAAGCAAGATTTTCCGCCGTCATACGCCGGTATACTTCTTTTTCATAATCCGAAAGATCTCCATAGGTGAATGTTATATGATACATACCATCCTCACCCAGCACAGGCGCCGAGACAGGCAGTGAGCTTCCCATATCGACCGTATAGTCAAATGTCGACAGAAACTTTGCAGCTTTCCAGCAATGAAAGAAATACTTCTGTGCCGGGCCTCCGTCTTTGAATGCATCATAAATGGCTGTGCTCCCATACGGATCCGGATTCAGCTTCGAGTTCAGCATTGTTCTTACAAAGTACTGTACAAAGTCCCAGTCTCCCTCCGGCGACTCTCCTTTAAACATGCCCTGATCCACATATTTATCATTACTCCAGATTGACGCCCAGAGAAGGTAATAATACATGGACATCCGATCAGAGTCCCTTAAGTCCTCCATGGCCGGAGTTTCATAGGCAGCACTAATCATAGCGATCAGAAGAAGGGCAAACTTTTTTGTCTTCATATCCATGGGGGCATTCTTTAAAAAATCCGGATAATCTCCCAGGCTGTTGGTGGGATAATACATCTTCTGGAAGGCAATCTGCGCCCCCACAGGCGCAAAAAATCCGGTATTATGACTGTCCGCACAGGCAAAGTAACGGTGATGAAATTTAGAAAAATCAAGTTCTGCCGAGGTTCCGGGAATTGTGATTGTCTTAGCCTTTTCCGCCTGAAACCAGAACTTGCTTGTATAGCCTCCCATCAAGGCCGTTTCCTGCTGTGATAATCCTGTAGGAACAAGTCCCACAGAAGGGTTTCGTGCCGCCTCTTCTCCTTCTGCCGTCCAGGTCCAGTTCTTTATTGCCATTGCATCTGCAGTAACAGCATCCGGCCAGTAGTAAGTATGAACTGCAGAAACCGGTGTAACCACGGTCGCTGCCAGAATCATACCGGCCAGAAAAATCGAAGCCAGCCTTTTTGCCGTTTCCTTCCACATTCCTTTTCTCATAGTTCCTCCTTTGGGTAAAATGAACGGGCCCCTGATTCCGGGCTTGATCTCATACCGGCAAAAGATTTGTACGTTATGGTATCCACTGCCCTTTTTCATTCACGAGGAAACTTCCGTCAATAACCGTATTGGTTAAAAGCTTTCCCATTACTTCCTTTGAAGATGAATTGAAATAATACCAGCTCCCATCAATCTGCTGCCACCCCGTAAGCATCTGCCCCTGTGTCCCGTCTATTGCCGGATTCAGATAATAAAGATTTCCATTCTGATCCGTAAACCAGCCCGTAACCATAAATCCTTCCTCATCAAATCGAAACCAGGCTGCCTCCGGCTGGTTCCCGGCTGCATATGGATTGTTAATATAGGCCCATTCATTTGCATATGTCCTGTCAGATGCAAAGATCCATTTTCCATTTGCAGTCTGAGTCCAGGTACCGGTGACTGCACCATTCGCGCCCGCTTGCCCGGTTGTTTTTCCGGAAGGCGTCACACCGGTAGTGGTGCCCATTCCCCCGGTACCGCCGCCTCCTGATCCCCCAGACGGGTAGGTACGATCAATCACCTTGAGATTTAATTCAATCAATACGGAATCCTTCATTTTTCCGTCGGCCGTTGACGCATTAACCAATACCGTTTTCGTACCGCTGTATGCCCCGGATCTTAACAGATCTCTAATCCACAGAGCCTTCTGTTCATTATTTTCGTCCAGCAATACCGGAGCTACTGTCCCGTTCCGTGTAACTGTCACCAGATCCGGATCCTCAGAGGACCACACAATTTGGCTTACATCAGGATGACTGGAATAGATGACCGCACTCAGCTCCCTGGCTTCCTGTCCGCTGAAGGTCAATACCGGAGCCGAACGTCTTCCTGTCAGTGTAAGGGTGATAGGAAATACCTCCTTTTCCTGGTCCGCCTCGATACAGTTCGCCTGGAAATTCAGTGTTACCCTGCATCTGTCTGTCCGCAGTCCGTCATTTGCCGCAGCTGTAATATCCACCGTTTTTACAGCCTGATACGGCTGCCTCGACAATGCTTCCAAAATCCACGGCGCTCCGTCATTTACCGTAAGTGTTCCATCTGCGTCTACCGACAACGCCTCTGAATCAGATGAGCTCCACACTATGCTTCGGTCAAATGGTCTGTGACTTTCGCTGTCTTCAATATCAGGGCTGACTGCGGCAGTCAGCGTTCTCCGCTCAAACCCGCCTTTTCCCACAGTTTCTGAATGAATATCTCCGGCCTTATCATAGGTTAGACGGTATTCCATGGCCGTTTGATTTAATTTAACCGCATCAGGAACAATCCTGGTTTTGTCTTCTGTCACAAAACGGACCGTAACCATGCATTCCGCCGTTGCCCGGTTCCCGAGCTTATCCGTCCCTTCTACTGAAACGCGGACACTCCGTTCCCCATTTCCAGTAAGCAGCGTATAGTTGTCATTCTCCTTTTTTCCATTATCTGCCGCTATGATATCCCTGATCCATTTTGCATCCTTATAGGCAGATACCGAAACTTCTTTATAAGATGCCTCTTCTTCATTTATCCTGATTACGGCCGGATCACTGGCCTTCCACGATACTTCGTCCCTCGAAAAATAATCCGGTTCGAATTCAGCAGTTAACGATTGCGGAGCCGTTACCAGAATACTCTCTTCCGGTTCTATCCGGTTCCCTGTCAACCGTCTCGTAACCGTATATTCCAGTGTCTGTTTATCCAGCACTGCCCCCTCTGCAGCGACGAGTGTATTGTCGAGAATCTGGAATGTTACATTAATCCGGCAGTTAGCAGTACAGGGCTTCCCTTCGAACGAGGCCGACGGCCTCGTTTCTGCAGTCAGAATTGCAACAGCCCCATTCTGGTGACCAGCCCCATAAATCGTATTAGGTATTCTGTACCGGTAATTCTCCTCCTGCTGCTTTCGCTCCTGCTCACGGATGATTTCATTAAAAAATCCGGCATTTAAATTTACCGTAATACTGGCCGATTTTGCAGTATATCCATCTGAGTCTTCATCATCGTTTTTTGCCAGTCTGATTAAATCCGCATCGTCTATACTCCATCTCACCCGTTCATCACTCACATCATTATTTGCATCAATAACCGCCTGTATCGTGACCGGCTGCACTTCGGTTCCCTGTTCCAGTAGTCCGTTGATGTACCGGGCAATCAGCTTTCCTGCTTTATTTCGGATTTCTGTCGTCTTTACGGGATTCTTCCGATTACCGGTCCTGGTCTGTGTCACAGTAAAATGACAGACATCCGGCTGTACATCGACTGCTGCCGCTACTTTTTTATAGACTGCGTCTACCACGATATCTTCTTCCGGCATACGAAAGGTATAACAGTGACTGTCAGCAGAATACGCGATGTTTTTTTTGATTCCGTCTCCATCTATGTAATATGGAGTTCCGTTCATTTGAAATTTCTCTGTTTCTGTATTGTTTGGTGATGTATTCACATAGACAACCGATCCGGCCGCGACAGCTCCCCGGTGATTCTTATTAAGAACACCGGAATACTGGGATACTCCCCTTGCTTCCAGCACTGCCACATCGTAAAAATTCCGGCCATTTGCTGTCGTGTCAATCTGATTTACATTAATTAAGTATCCCCGTACGGGACGTCCTGTCGAATCAGGAGCAAAATGATCGATAGTATAACGGTTATCATCTGTCTCAGCCATTACCGACAAAATACCGTCTTCCAGTTCCTCATAGAAATACCGGTCAGTTATATTTTTGCTGGTTCCTCCCTGAACCAGCGTGTAATGCAAATCACCGCTGTGCCAGTATCCGATATGGGCTGCATAGGTATAGTCATTATCATCCGCGATCTCTGATCCACATACATTGGCGCTGATCTTACTCTCACGATCGGTGAACAGATACGCCACATCGTCAATATAGTTAAAGTTTGTGGCTGCCCCCTGCCTTGTTCCGATAAACGCCCCTTCTCTTGCCATAGCTCCCAGCTGCGAATTCCCGATGGTGCCTTCAAACCGTGCTACTTTTAACTTTCCTGATACATACTTTCCTGTCACTCCGCCAATTGCAGTGGAATGATAACCTCCGATCGTTCCATTCACGTGGACATTGTAGATATCTGCAGAATTCTGCAGCCCGGCTATTCCCCCTGTATATCCGGTTCCCTGGATTCGTGCCGTATTACCTGTGCCGGTTGCAACAGTACAGTCTGCGATGAGGGAATTGGATGCGATACCCGCTATTCCTCCAATATAAATAACCTCCTTACCGGCACGGGCATCAATAAGAACGTTATCGCACACGGCGTTCTCAATTATGGTTCCGCTTATCTCTCCTGCTATTCCTCCGACAATTCCGGAAGTGTTCAGCGCTGCATTTTTGACTGTCACATTCCGGATTTCTGAATCAACTGCATAGCCGGCTACCGTTCCTATTCTGTCATTTCCTTTTATCTCCGTATCCGGGATCATACAGAAATCGTGAATCTTTGAATTAGCGATCGCACCAAACAAACCAATGTGATCGTAATTCCCCAGTTTATTTAGCCGCAGGTTCCTGATCGTATATCCATTCCCGTCAAAATCCCCCTGAAACGCATACTCCACCTCACCCGGCATCTCTGAAGAGTCCCGGTAAAAACCGATGGGAATCCAGTCCACCCCCTGCATGTCAATATTTCCGCCAAGGGCAAAGAAACATCCCGTATAATCCCCCGCATAGTCTGCACCTTCCGCATCCGGAACTGTCATCCCCATCGCTGTCAGTTCCGAAAGCCCCATAAGCTGTTCCCGGTTCTTAATCAAAAATGGCCGGCTCTCAGAACCATCCCCCTGAGTTCCATTCAGAAATTCAAAACTTGTCTTTCCACTCCATGAATCCCAGATATTCCCCAGTGAGTTTATCGCTCTCACCGCATTGGAAAGCGAAGCCTTTGTCTCCTGACGCGATGCATCGGAGGCTGTCGCAGTCTGTGATTCGCCATTCTCCTCCGCTTCCCCAAACGCTTCCAACGCACTGGAACTCGCAGCCTGCTTCCTGCCGCCTTCCAGATCCAGCGCCGAAACCGGATAGGAACAGAAGGCCGGGAATACCAAAATACCGCATAAGTGACAGGCCAGCAGTTTTTTCCACCATCTTCTCCTGCCCTGTGCTATCATGTCTTTCCTCTCTTTCATCGTCTTCTTCCTCCCTTTTCTCAGTATTTATCTTTGCTGCTCCCAGAGTATGTTTAAAATCACTTTCAGTCAGCTGACAGGAATACATTTTTAAACACGCTTTAACGCCGGGCGATGACATAAGCCGGCCGGATGCCTATACTCGTATCGGAGACCTCGACCGGATGCAGACTGCCATTCGCCAGATCGACCACATATATTCCTTTCCCATATTGAAAGTTATCTTCTCCTTCATATTGAGGTGTTCTCAAATAATATCCTTTGGAATAAGGAGAATACTGAGACTGCGGATTATTCTGGCTGCTTCCATCAAATTTCCACAGAACATCCCGGTATTTTACCGCTTCCTCCAGAGAAAATATAAACATTTGATCTTCCATCATCTGGAATGGTTTCTCATATCCTTCCAAATCATCAAATGTAAACTGCTCATATTCTCCCGCCCTGGTCCTTCCCTGGTATGCCGTATTCACGCCGGTATAGACAAAAGATGCCTCTCTCATCGAGGCGTCCGTATTTTTCTGAAGCCAGGTTCGGATATCGGATGTTTTATAGTTGTTATCCATGCCAAACTTACATTTTCTCACAGACTGCTGATCGCTTACAATGTCGGAGCGTATCACCGTCTCACACAGAAAAAGTGCTCCATATCCCAGATTCTCTCTGTCATCACTGTAATCTTCATCAATGCATCGGAATCGGTATTGCCTTCCGCCAATATTTCGTATCTGTATATCCCCTTCCCGGTAAATCCCCGTTTGAGGAACAGCCGCATCATCGATTTCCTGACAGCAGATATCGCAAATTCCGTCTGAGTCCTCATCACAGTGCCCGGAGGCCGGAAACTGAACGGTCTCTTCGTAACCGCACAATGCGCACCGCCGCCGTTCATGACCACCGGATATACAGTCCGGCACTACAGACTCCAGTGCCTCCATCTTATGAACACAGGATTCCGGTCTCCAGATTCTCTGAAATCCGATTCGCAAAACGCTGTAGCGGTTATCCGAACTCACAAATTCATCCATAAGCAGTCCTGAAATATTCGATATATCCGGAAATTCCTGGCCGATTACCACGGTAGAAGGATTATGATTCCGCGCAATCAGATAGATTTCATGCCGCTTTTTGTCATGTACCATAGAAACCAGATTACGAAGCCGTTCCCGGCTCTCCTCCTGATTCTCTGTTATCACGCTCCAGCCTTCCGTTCTTCCTCCCGTAATTTCAAGATCTGCATGTTCAGCCAGCCTGATCCAGCTTTCCAGCCTCCGCTCCCCTTCCTCCTGCCCGGATTCATCTGGGATTCGATCGGTTTTACGAAACAATACCGTATATTTCTGAAGACCGGTGCCGGACACCATGATTTGTTTGGGGCTTTTTTCCAGTGCCTGATACTGCCAGCCGTCACTGCCCGGAACGATCTCCGGAAAATCCACAGTCACCTCTGTTCCTTCCTCACTTTTTCCACTTTGCGTGCGAATTATCTTTCTATTCGGATCTTTCTCCTCAACAAAACGCACTTCCCATGAAACCAGCGCCGCATCAGACGGTGTTGCCGGGGCCGTAGTGCTGTCGTCTGTCTCCGGAAAGCTTTCACGTTCCGAATCGTTCTTCTCCTCGGGCTGATCCTTATCTGTATTACCTTCTTTATTTCCACCTTCCGGCAGGCGGCTTCCGCCTCCCCCCGTACTTCCTCCTCCGCCGCCGCTTCCGTACTTTCTTTTTCTGCCTGCATCAAGTTCCGGGAGATGATTTCCATCATCTGTTTTCAGCGCCGACAGACCTCTGCCAGCGATATACCACTCGTCTCCGTGTTCATCCAGCCAGGCTCCGCCTGTACCTACCAGGTACCCATCCGGTGTTTTACAAGCCGCATACATGGCTCCCTGTGGATAGAAATCGGAAGAAGTTTCTGCAAAATAGTAGCATCTTCCATCAATCCACTGCCACCCGGTCATCATACGGCCTTTCTGCATTCCGTCTCCCGGATCCAGAAAATACCAGAAGCCGTCCGTGAAGATCCAGCCAGTATCCACTTCATCCGCTGCATTCAAACGGTACCAGGCTCCTCCCTGCTCCATACTGTTTTGGTTTTCCTCCGCAGCGCCATAATCTGTTCTATAAACCCAGCGGCCGGTATCTGCTCGATTCTTCTCTGCGCATTCCGCATGGGAAGGGACCGCAAATGCAGCAGTCAGCAGCAATCCCAGCCAGAATGCAAACCAACGGCTTTTCTTTCTTATTGTCCACATCATTCGCTTCTCTCCTCTCTCTTTTCCACAACCCGCTTTATCAGCCATGCCCCCAGCATCACGACGAACAGAACCAGTACTAAGGACACTGTAATCACCATGGCCTCCCTTCTGATGGTCCAGTCAGAATCCCGTTCTTCTTCCGCTGTGTTCACCGCACCATTCCTGACAATACGCTTCTCTTCAGCCGGTGTTCGTTCAAACTCCTTCAGAGTATATACAGCCCTGCACCGAAGCCCTTCCAGTTCAGGAAACCTGACCGTTCCTCCATAGGTAACCAGATAATCCCTCACCTTCCGCTTGCCAAAAGCGGTTGCATTTCTGCATAGAATATCGTCTTCATCCATGTACGGAGCACCATCCCACACAGTACTGGTAATTCTGTAATTTTCAGTCGTTACTCCAATTTCCGAAAGAAGGGCTTCCTCATACAGTTCCAAACGCAGTGCGTCTCCGTCAACCGGCACATTTTCTACGCCCAGGAAATATTCTTCCGCCCCATAGGAATGAAATACAACTGGAAACGTGAAATCATCACGCCATTCTTCCTTCACCTTCTTTCTTTTAATTACCGGATAATCGGCGCTCACCTTCAATCCCGAAAAATCCTCTTCTGAGGTAATATTCCGCCGTTCAGGAACACCCTCTATCCCTTCTACGCTTTCATAGAAAATCTCCTGTTCCACATACTTCTCTCTGGGGTTCACAATGACCGGCTCCAGTTCCCAGCTCTTCAATCGATATAACTGCCCTCCCTCCTCATGAATGATTTCCGGCACATATTCTTCTGACGTTCCAAACATAATCTCTGAGAGCACCGTGATCTCCTGCTTCGGCCGGGCATAAACCAGATCTGCCGGAATAACCATCAAAGCGGTCAATACAGCCAGAGAAAAAAACAGCCATTTTCTGCACATCTCTTCTCACTCCTTATACCGTGTATGTAGTTAAGTTGTTAAAAAAGGAACCCCCTGCATTCCTCAGCCCCTTCCGAATCAATAATTTTTTACTAAACTCCTGGATTATTCCGGCAGAATTTTAATTCCGGATACAGAAAAACAGAAATAATGAACTGATAAAAGACATAAAACCTGCTGCCGCGTCATGTCGGCCGATGTATCAACCGATTTCCCGATCACTCGCCATCACCTGAGTATTTCTTAAATAAAATTATCTTTATAAAACCAGTATATAAAACAAAATTTGGGAATAAAAAAGAGAGTAACAGATCAATAAAGTACTTTGGATTATTAGAAAATAATGATACGGAGCGCGCTAAATATTACGTATATTTTACTTCGCTTAGTTGTAAATTAAGTATAACCGATAATTATAAAAGAATCAAGGACTTTTTCAAAATCTCTGTAATTATTTTCACCGATAAAAAATCCGGTAAGCCAATCCCCGCTTTTCCCCCATAAAAATTGCCGCCTCTGTGCGAATCGAGCAGATCGGCCTTCCGATTTTCATTCTGCTCAATCCGCCCAGGGCGGCGCCGCAGCTTCGCGCCTGAATAATCAATGGAAATCCCCGGCTGTATCAATCCAGTCTACGTCTGCCACCGGCCGCTTCACCGAACTTCCTTTCCCCAAATACTCCAACTGATCCAGTACATGGGTGTCGGTCACATAATTATCCGCGACATCCAGTTCTCTCAGATTTTTAAGTCCGGCGGCAAACTGGAGATCAGTAAGCTGGTTTTCCCGAAGACTCAAGTATTCCAGAGAGGGATAATGAGCTAAAAACTCCGTATTCTCATCGAGAAGTACATTATCGTAGTTGATTGAACGAACCATGCCATCGGACCACATTTCTATATTCTTATACAATTTCACGCGGTTTAAAGAGAGGGCCTTTAAGGCTGGATTATCCTGAAGCCGGTCGAATTTTATTTCAAAGCTGCTGCTATCGAGAATCAGTGTTTCCAGTGCAGGAAGATTAAATGCATAGGACACATCACCATAAAATTCCGAATGATTCATGTCTAAGTAAGTAAGTCCCTGACAGCCCGCAAGGAAGCTTAAGTCATCGCTGTTTCCCCAGTTTTTCCGGTATACCAGCTTCTTCAGCAAAGGCAGGGAAGCAATTACAGACGGCTGATCCACATTACAGCCCTGAACCTTCAGTTCTTCCAGCCCTGTCAGACTTCCGAGAAAGCGAATTCCCATCATCCCATGGAATTCTCCATGCTTCAAACCGGCAAGAGCCGTAAGGTCCGGATCGTCCTGAGAAGTATATTTGTTTAGTACCAATGTCTCCAGACCTGCAAGAGTCCCGACAGGACCATAATCACGCACCTCACTGTTATCCACAAGTGCAAGCTCTTTCAGACTCTCTTTCCCCACAAGCGGATCCAGCAGGAGAATCCTGGAATCTGTAATTTCAAGATGCGCAAGCTCCGGCATATGATTAATAAAACTGATATCTTTTAAGTTTTCTGCATCAATCGTCAGGCTCTTAAGCTTCTTAAGCACATTTAAGACAGTGAAATCATTCACCTCGTCCATGTCGCAGAGCTTTAATCGTTCCAGATCCTTAACCTGAGCCAGTGCAGATATGTCTGCAATATCCCGGCAGTCTTCCATTTCCAGCGCTTTCAGGCCTGGAAAACCGGACAGCTCTTCCAGACTCTTTAAATGAGAAGCGTTCAACCGCTCCAGATTTTGGGCTCTGCTTCCCAGTGCAAGGCGCAGCATGTCCAGCTGTATGTAGTCACAGGTAATCATTTTTAAGGATTCCAGTGTCTCCAGACTGCCCTCGGGCAGTTCCGTATGATCCAGATTTAAATACTCCAGCTTCTGCAAAGCGGCAATATCCTGAACCTTTAACGCCTCCTGGCAGACAACCACATGGATATCCGCATCCTGCCCCTGTTCCGCAGCCTCTGCCGGATTTTCAAAGCTGTAGGTGATCAGCCAGCCGGCCTCCCCTTTTCTTATGGCCAGATACTTAAACCGCCCCAATTCCTCCTCCGTAACAGAAGAAATGCTCATTCCCAGAGCCTCTTTTATCAACACCTCAAAGGATGAGGAATAGGTGACCGGCACCTTACTCTCCTCCCTGGACTGTTCCCCTGATGCAGCGGCCGCGGCTGTCATGTCCCTGTCGGGATACCGGTTGGCATTCTTTGATGTCCCCGAAAGAGGCACCAGGATCAATGCCAGGATGCCAATTACTCCAATCACCGCTCCGGCTGCGGCTGCCGCTTTGCTTCCCGACTCCTTCTTCGTGGCCATACTGTTGCGAAAGGCTTCCGGCTTATACTCAATAAACACTTTCGGCTGTTCCGATTCCAGATAATATTTCGTATGACAGTACTGGCAGTACCCTACATTCTCGTCCTTCTCATCCAACTCGATAGGACCACCGCATGAAGGACACTTTAATGCTGTTAATTTCATCTCTCCTCTACATTCCTTTCACTTCGTTCAGGAGTAAAATGCGATGAATCAGCCTGCCTGAACAGTCTTTTAGATAAAATATTTTCGTAAGAAATCACCGACTTCTTATGGCATTATACCACATGTTACAGATCCTGGAAAACTATAAATGGAACTTCATTGGAAATCTTACTCTCTCATAATCCATTTTTCATCATTCCATCCTTCATGGCAGCGTAAAAGGCCGGTAACAGTGGTATTCCCCACCATTACAAGCCTTTCATGAATTACTTTTATGAGTTATTTCCACAGCTTACCACAGTTATTTCCTGAAAATCCCCGCCTATCTCACCTGAATCCGATACGCCGTGGTCTGAGGCGGTATACTCGCCGTCTGGAAACTGGCATGAGTGATTTCTACCAGCTGTCCCGGCCGAAGATCGCATAAACGAATCGGCAGTCCATTCCGATTCAGAATGATCGTTGAATTTGTAATATTATATCTCGTCATTCTGCTGATATTATTGGGCATACCGGCCAGAAGCTGACTATTGCTGCAGTCGATCCAGACGACTCGCTGGGTTGTGGTACTGACAGAAGGTCTGGAGGGCTGTCTTGTGACGATTGTAAATGCGGCAGACTGTGGGGGAATGCTCCGGGTCATGTTCGGTGAGAATGTAGCATCCACCCGCATGCCTCTGCGAATATCGCTCAAACGGATAGGCATTCCGAGAGAATTCATAACTGCAGTATTCTGATTAATATTCAGCCGCAGCTGCTGAATCGTAGTGATTCCGCTTTGCCACGGAACTGAATAGGAAATTATGATAAATCCGGTATTTCTGCCGGATGAAGAAACTTCTTCGACAAGTGCCCGATCGATGCGAAGAAAATTCCCCTGTGTGATGATGGAACCTAAGGAGTCATTGGCCATATTAACCTCTTAAGGGATGTTACTGTCTTTTTTATCATTATATGATTTAGAACATAAATGTTTCGATATGCAGCCAAACACAAAAAACGCCCTGTTTATCAAAACAGGGCGGCACTCTCAACCTCTTATCTGCACCGGCTTCGCGCCGTTGAACCTGCGCCAAACCGTTACACAGTCTGCTTATACGTTCTCATTCACCTTCGCCAGCTTTGCCGCCTGGTCGGCCGCAATCAGGCTGTCTAACAGTTCCGTGATATCTCCGTTCATTATCGAATCAATCTTATAGAGCGTAAGTTTGATTCTGTGATCCGTCACACGTCCCTGCGGGAAATTGTACGTGCGGATCTTCTCGGAACGGTCACCCGTACCGATCTGGCTCCGGCGCTCTTCCGCTTCGGAATTCTGCCTTTTCTCCAGCTCCATATCATACAGCTTGGAACGAAGCAGACGGAACGCCTTCTCCTTGTTCTGAAGCTGGGATTTCTCGGTCTGGCTGTAAATAACAATACCGGTCGGAATATGAGTCAGACGAACCGCGGAGTCCGTCGTATTGACGCACTGGCCGCCGTTTCCGGAAGCACGCATAACGTCAATCCGGCAGTCCTTATCCTCGATCACCACATCCACGTCCTCCGCCTCGGGCATAACCGCCACGGTAGCAGTGGAAGTATGGATACGTCCGCCGCTCTCCGTCTCCGGAACACGCTGGACGCGGTGAACACCGCTCTCGTATTTTAACTTGGAGTAAGCGCCTTTTCCGGTGACCATGGCCACCACTTCCTTAAAGCCACCGATTCCGTTCTCATTGACACTGATCAGCTCCACTTTCCAGTGCTGGCTCTCAGAATAATTGACGTACATGCGGTACAGTTCAGCTGCAAACAGGGCAGCCTCGTCTCCTCCCGCACCGGCACGGATTTCCAGAATGATATTTTTGTCATCATTCGGATCTTTGGGAAGAAGAAGGATCTTCAGTTCCTGCTCCAGCGCTTCGATCTGCTTCTTCGCATCAGATAATTCTTCCTTTGCCAGTTCACGCATCTCTTCGTCATTTTCTTCGTCCAGAATGGCAAGACTGTCTTCCACAGCCGTCTTCGCCTTCTTATACTCTGTGTAAGTCTCTACCAGCGGCGCTAAATCTGCCTGCTCCTTCATCAGCCTGCGGAAACGGTTCTGATCTTCCGTTACAGAAGGATTGCCTAATTCCAGCATCAGCTCTTCATAGTGAATCAATATATCGTCTAATTTATCAAACATGGGAAATTAACCTCCAAACTCTTACATTACAGTAACTTTGCATAGGAACCTTATGAAGCTGCGGTACCTTTAACCACCCGGTCAAGCCCCGGCGCGTCCTGATACACCAGCACATCCTGAAAGCCAGCTTCCCGAAGGAGCCCGCTCACCGCCTGACCCTGATCGTATCCGATTTCAAAATAAACGGTCCCTCCCGGCTTTAAATAACTGCCGCATTCTGCCGCCAGCCGTCTGTAAAAATACAGGCCGTCTTCCATACCGTCCAGCGCCAGCCTCGGCTCGTGATCCCTGACCTCCGGTTCCAGTTCCTCGATCACATTCGTAGGAATGTACGGCGGATTCGAGACGATTACGTCAAACTTCCGCTTACCGTCACCGGAGAGAGAGGAGAACAGATCGCTTTCCACAAGCGTAATATTCTGTACGCCCGCCGTTTTGTCTTCCAGGCCCGGCAATTCGGAGGTAAGCCTCCATCTCCAGGGGCTTTCCTGCTGACCTTCCGACGAAAACCTGATGGGATGCAGCTTCGCAGTCATCAAATCTTCCGCATTCTTTTTCGCCACCAAAAGCGCTTTCAAAGAAATATCGGCCAGCGTCATCTCCTGCCAGCCTCCAAGGATTGACAGGCTTATGCCGATACAGCCGCTTCCGGTACAAAGGTCCAGAACTTCCGGGTTCTTTCCCTGAAAATCCTTCAAAACCTGCTCCACCAGAGTCTCCGTATCCTGACGCGGAATCAGCACGTGTTCATTGACCGAAAACTCCAGTCCCATAAACTCACGGCTGCCTGTAATCTGCTGGAGCGGAATCCGCTCTGACCGCTTTTCTATCATACTGCGGTAATCCGCTACGGCTCTTTTAACCGAATCCTCATCCTTCACCTCTTCGTTTCTGTGCATGAGGAAATGCACCATATCTGTCTGAAACGCTTCAAAAAGCAGATACTTCGCATCAAGCTCCGACTCACCGATTCCGGACCGCCTAAGGCTCTCCGCGGCTTCCTCCCATAATGTCTGTAATGTCAGTTTCATCCCTGCTTCTCCGGAAAATTCTTATTTAAAAACTCCCGCCAGTCAAAAACCGCCTCCACGGACGCGATGCCGACCTCGATCATACTGTCATCCGGTTCTGTCGTGGTAAGTCCCTGCATCCACATGCCGGGACGGCTTAAAATATCCATGATCTTCGAATTACTCCTGCCCGCCAGACGCAGGAATTCATAGGATACCCCCGCGATAACCGGAATCAGAACGATTCTGCTGACTACACGCAGCCAGACTGTGTCCACCCGCACCACCATGAAGAACAGAATACTGATTACCATCACGATAAGCAGAAAGCTGGTACCGCAGCGCTTGTGCTCTTTGGAACTTTTTCTGACATTCTCTACCGTCAGATCCAGACCGTGTTCCAGACAGTTAATACACTTATGCTCCGCTCCATGATACATAAACGTTCTGCGTATGTCCTCCATGTGGGAAATAATCTTGATATACGCAATAAAAATAGCAATTCTGATTACCCCTTCCACCACCGCCATCACGGTCTGCGATGCGATAAAACGGTGGAAAATATTCGCCAGAAATAATGGAAGAACCATGAAAATACCAATCGCCATGATCACCGAAAATACCATCACCACAGCCATCAAAGCCTTTTCCAGCTTCTCACCGAAGACACGGTCCAAAAACTGTTCAAATTTCCCGGGTTCCCCCGCATCCTCATCATCCTCAAAAAAACTGGCTGAAAACGTCAGAGACCTCATCCCCAGCACCATGGAATCGATAAAGCTGAATACTCCCCGCACAAACGGCAGAGAAAAGAACTTTACCTTCTCTCCCATACTGACGTACGTATCCTTTTTCACTTCAATCTCTCCGTCCGGCTTGCGGACTGCGGTGGCATACTCATCCCCGTTTTTCATCATAACGCCTTCAATCACGGCCTGTCCGCCGATCCCTGAATACTTCATATGTTACCACCTCTCTATAAATCCCAAAAAAGGTTGAGCTAAAGTGTTTCCACCAAACTCAACCTTTTCTTTGCTCTAACTTATTCAGCGGCCTTAACGCCATATTTACGATTGAATTTATCAATACGTCCACGTGCAGCAGCAGCTTTCTGCTGGCCGGTATAGAATGAATGGCACTTAGAACAAACTTCTACGTGGATATCTTCCTTTGTAGAACCGGTTACAAATTCATTACCGCAGTTGCATACAACTTTGGCCTGGTAGTAATTTGGATGGATTCCTTCTTTCATGATTTTCACCTCACCTAATCTGATTTCTATTATTTTATTTCAATCTGCACCCTGAGTTTTTATAAACTCAAAATGACACAGCAAGCAAACTGCTGTTTGATCCGATTATATCAATCCGCACTCTGGATGGGAAATCCAAAATGATATAGCAGCTTTGCTGTTGCATCCGAATATTCGGATGGTATTGACCGCCAGTTTGTTTAGACGATTCATCTTTTATCTGTCAAGACTCCTCGTTGCTTTCATAATATCCATTTTCTCTAATAAACAGCTTATACAGTATATCATAGAATATTTTTTAATGCAAGCATATTTTTTACAAAGACCGACAAAAATTAATATCGGAAAATCTTCTTCGACATATCCACAAACTCCCGATTTGTCCGCGTTCTGGTGAACAGATCCAGGATCTTCTCCACTGCGTCCTCGGCCTTCAGGGTATTGGTCGCCTTGCGTATGAGATCCACGGCCTCGGCCTCTTCCCTCGTAAGGAGCAGATCGTCTCTTCGCGTACCGGACTTTAAGATATCGATGGCTGGGAAAATCCGTTTCTCAGACAGCTTCCGGTCAAGCACCAGCTCCATGTTGCCGGTTCCCTTAAATTCCTCATAAATAACGTCGTCCATACGGCTTCCCGTATCTACCAGGGCTGTCGCAAGAATCGTCAGGCTTCCGCCCTCCCTCATGTTTCTGGCTGCACCGAAGAAACGTTTCGGCATGTGTAAGGCCGCCGGATCGAGACCGCCGGACAGCGTACGGCCGCTGGGTGCTACCGTTAAGTTATAGGCTCTGGCCAGCCGCGTGATGCTGTCCAAAAGAATGATAACGTCGCGTCCATGCTCCACCAGGCGCTTTGCGCGCTCGATGACCATCTCGGAAACTCTCTTATGACGCTCCGGAAGCTCGTCGAAAGTAGAATAGAGAACTTCCACGTTATTACCGGTTATCGACTCCTTTATGTCCGTAACCTCCTCAGGACGCTCGTCGATCAGCAAAATGATGACGTGCATATCGGGATGGTTGACGGTAACCGCCTTGGCCACCTGCTTTAACAGCGTGGTTTTACCTGCCTTTGGCGGAGATACTATCATACCTCTCTGTCCCTTACCGATCGGGGACAGGAGATCGAGTACTCTCATGGCCGTGGTATTGCGGCCCCCCGTCGTCTCCATATGAAGCCTCTCATTGGGGAAAATAGGGGTCATATTCTCAAAATTCGGTCTGTGTTCCGCGGCGCTTGCCGGATAACCGTTAATGTATTTTACAAACAGCAGGGCTGCAAACTTCTCCGCAGCAGTCTTCACCCGGCGGCTGCCCTGTATAATATCACCTGTCTTCATATTAAACCGGCGGATCTGAGACGGAGCCACATAGACATCGTTCTCACCCGGCAGGTAATTCTCACACCGGATAAAACCAAATCCATCCGGCATCACCTCTAAAATGCCGTACGCATCGACGCCACTGTCCAGTTCCTGAAGCTCCGGACTTGGCTGGAATTCCGGGCGTGCCTCCTCGGCCGTCTCCCTGATGGATTCCATCCGGTTCATGTCCTGACGCTGTTCCTGTCTCTCCTGACGGTCGTTCCTCTCCTGACGCTGCTCCGGCCTGTCCTGGCGGTCGTTTCTCTCCACGGCATCACTCTGGCTCTGCCTGTAATTACCGGTTCTCTGCGTTCCTTCCTGGCGGTAGGAACGAATCACGGTTCTCTTCTTTTCATTCGGATTCACTCTGTTTGCAGGGGCTGCCTGTGTCTGAGCGGGCGCAGGGGCCTTCTCCTCCTTAGCCGGTTCTGCTTCTCTCTTCACCGGTTCGCCGGCTTTTTTCGCCGGTTCCACGTCATTCGCAGAAGGCTCGTCATTCCCGGTTGAAACAACTGCCGGAGCACTTATTCCTTCCTTTTCTTCCGCCTTTGCACAGAGAATATCAATCAGTTCCGCCTTTCTCATGGAACCGTAGCCCTTGATCTCCTGTTCTTTGGCAAACTCCTTTAATTTAGCCAATGATAATGTCTCTAATTTTTCACGCATAACGTTCTCCTTATTTTAACTACTCCATATGACAGTTCTTTCATATTCATGGGAATTATCTACGATAGAATATCGTAAACAGATGTAAATAAAATCTGACGTCAGGTCGTACGATAGCTTTATTATATACCCTGATTGCCAAAAAGGAAAGTTTTTTTTAACGGACGGTTAACGAATCAGTTCGTTCACCGTCCGTCCATCCACCTGGCCCAGATCCAGGCCCAGAATTCCGGCCAGCGTCGGCCCTTCATCGACCAGTGACATTTTCTCCACCCGGGCCCCCTTTAAAAAATGAGGACCTGCTGCCATAAAAAATGTCCGGTACCCATCCCGGTCAGGAAGATATCCATGAGTCGCCGCCTGGATATGAAAATCCGTATGATGGTCGGAAGCGCCTGCCTTTCTCCTGTATTCTTCCCAGCCGTTCTGGAAGTAATACCCATCTGCCGCTTCCAGCACAAACGCACATTCCGGATCTGCCCCCAGTGCGGCCGCTTCTTCCCGGGTGAACATACGGGCGATCCCGCTGTTTTCCCGTTCCATCATGCGAGTCACCAGGGTTTCCGTCCGCCTGACGCATTCCGGGTCCTTTACATAGATATAACAGCAACCGTCACAGTCCCTGGCGATTGCTCTCCAATTACGGATTCTGCCTTTTTTTACTTCGGCCAGTCCGGCCTTTACAAAATAGTAGTTGGGATAAATCGCTTCCTTTACATCCAGCTGGCAGTGATCTCCCAGTATTACGACATCCGTCTCTTCCTCCAGCCCCATTTTGCGGAGCAGTCCAAGAAGTTCTCCAAGCCTTTCGTCATGGCGTCTGAGGGCCGCCATCGCTTCCGGGCTGTCCAGTCCGTACAAATGGCGGTTCGTGTCAACATCGGTCAGATGAACCAGCATCAGATCGGGCCTGTATTTCTCCATCGTATGCAGCATGGAGGCGTGGACGAAGTGATCCAGCTGCGGCTGTCTGATGCCGTCCCGCAGGGAGCCGAACTTCATCTGGAGCTCCAGCTCGTAAAGAGGCGTCCCATTCATCACGCACACTCCCAGCTGATTCTGCCACGGCCGGTTCGGAAGCACCTCAGGCAGATTGTAATGAACCTTCGCCTTTCCCATGACCGGCCACAGAAGGGAGGCGACACGGTAACCGCGCTTCACCGCCTCGTCATACAGGGTCGTCCCCCGCACGTATTTCCGCTGCCAGAACCAGTCCGACGGTTCCCGCTCCGGCTGAACCTGTAAGTTGTTGACGATCCCGTGATTCTTCGGGTACCGGCCCGTTACGATGCTCACATGAGCCGGATACGTCAGGCTGGGATATACGCTCACCACCTCCCCGCAGCCGGCCGCCCGTTTAAAGAACGAACCGAAATTGGGCAGCGTCTCCATATATGCCAGATCCCTTCCTCCCACGGCATCGAGGGACAGAATGATCATGCGGCGTTTATTTCTGTCTGGTATGCTCATTTCACAAATTCCGCCTTTCTCACGATTCCTCCGCCTCGCTTCGGATAAACTCCATGTGTTCCTTTATTTTTTTCTCATACCCGTTCTCCGTCGGCCGGTAGAACACACTTCCCTCCATGCCGTCAGGCAGATACTGCTGTTTCACATAGTGATTAGGGAAATCATGGGCATATAAGTACCCCTGGCCGTGTCCCAACTTCGCCGCCCCCTTGTAATGGGCATCCTGCAGATGAACAGGAACCGGCATGGTCTTACTCGAACGCACCGCCTCCAGAGCCTCAAAGACCGCGTTGCAGGCCGCATTGCTCTTGGGTGCCGAAGCCACATAGGTAACAGCCTGGGAGAGAATAATCTGAGCCTCCGGAAGACCGATCCGTTCTGCTGCCTGAGCCGCCGCCACGGCTACCACCAGCGCCTGCGGATCTGCATTTCCCACATCCTCGGCCGCACAGATCATGATTCGTCTGGCTATAAATTTCATATCTTCGCCTGCATACAGCATTCTGGCCAGATAATAGACAGCCGCATCCGGATCGGACCCCCGCATGCTCTTAATAAATGCAGAGATCGTATCGTAATGGTTGTCCCCGTCCTTGTCGTAACGCACTACCCGCTTCTGAATACACTCCTGGGCCACGTCGATGTCGATATGAATCTTTCCATCAGCTGCATCCCGCTCTGTCGTCATAATTCCCAGCTCCACGGCGTTTAACGCGGCTCTGGCATCTCCATTAGCCACATCCGCCAGAAAGTTCATGGCCTCCTCATCAATCACCGCATTGTAGGCACCCATGCCCTTATCCCTGTCATAAACAGCCCTGCGGATCAGTTCCCTGATATCCTCCTGCTCCAGCGGTTTCAGTTCGAACACACGGGAACGGGAAAGAAGCGCTCCATTCACCTCAAAGTACGGATTCTCTGTGGTGGCTCCGATCAGAGTCAGCGTCCCGTCCTCCACAAACGGAAGCAGATAATCCTGCTGTCCCTTATTAAAACGATGGATCTCGTCCACGAACAGGATCGTCTTCCTCCCGAACATCCCAAGGGAATCCCTGGCTTCCTTCACGATCTCCTCCATATCCTTTTTGCCGGCAACCGTGGCGTTGATCTGTTTAAAATCCGCGCTGGTGGTATTGGCGATCACCTTCGCCAGCGTCGTCTTTCCCGTCCCGGGCGGCCCGTAAAAGATGACGGAACCCAGCTTGTCCGCCTTGATCGCCCGGTACAGCAGCTTATCCTTCCCGATAATGTGCTGCTGCCCCACCACCTCGTCAAGGGTCGCCGGCCGCAGCCGGGATGCCAGCGGAGATTCCTTATCCATGGTGTTCTCTCTCATAAAATCAAATAAATCCATTGTCCTTCTCCTGCATTGTATACAATATCACTCCCGGCAGACTCACGTGGTAAAGCTGCCGGAAACCCATCAGTCGTAACAAAAGTATAGCCCCGGTTTCCCAAAGTGTCAATGGTTAGTCCACCAACAATTCATCCACCGTGACAAACGTATATCCCTGTTTCTTTAAAGTATCGACCACCTCCAGCGCCGCCTGCACCGACGTGGGAAAAACATCATGTAAAAGTATAATATCTCCCGGCTCTGCACTCTTCACGATCTTTTTCACCACTTTATTCGTATTCTGCAGCTTCCAGTCAAGAGGGTCCACCGACCACAGCACCACCGTCATGTCGGTCGCACACTCCAGCTCCTCATTCCACGATCCGTAAGGGGGCCGAAGATATTCCGGTTTCTGTCCTGTAATCTCTTCGATTTTCCGGTTAGTCTCCCCGATCTGTCCGCAGGCGCTTTCCAGCGTCTCCTTGCTCATCTGCACATGGGTATATCCGTGATTTCCAATCAGATGGCCATCCTCCTTCATCTGGCGGATCACCCCTTCTTTTCCGTCGATATTTTCCCCCAGGAGAAAAAATGTGGCATGTACGCCCCGCTCTCTGAGTCCGTCTAACAGCTGGCTGGTATAGACGGAATGAGGACCGTCGTCGAAGGTAAGCGCAATCTGTTTTTCCCCGGAAAACTGGCGCCGCACCTCGCTCTGCGCCGAATCCCCGGCGTCAGCAGGAAGAAACAGCGTACTCTTAGCTTCCTGATAAAAGCCATACATGCTTCTTCCCAGCGCAATATCCAGCGCAAGGACGGCAAACAGACATATTATTTTCCATCTCAGTTTCATTTCCATCTCCGGCTTTCTCACTATTATGATTCATTCTATGAACAGACGATAAAAAATAAAACCGGATTATTTTCATATTTTTCTATCTTTTTTACCTTGAATACGATATAATAAAGATATAAAATCATTATTATTGCACAATTGCATACGCACATGAGATTCTTTTGAAAGGAGTGGATGTTATGGGACATAAAATAATCACCATCGGCCGTCAGTTCGGCAGCGGTGGCCACGAGATCGGTGAGAGGCTGTCAAAAGCACTGGACATTCCGCTTTACGACCGGGATCTGGTGGAGATGGCAGCCGAGAAGATGGGACTGTCGGAGATCAGCGTGGAAGAGGTGGACGAATCCGTTTTAAATACCTTTCTGTCTGCCTACCGCTACCCGGACCATGTGAATTCTTTCACCGGCTACGGACTGCCCTTAAATGACAGCACCTACTTAGCACAGTCTTCCATCATCGAGAGCCTGGCCAAACGGGGTCCCTGTATTATCGTAGGGCGGTGCGCTGATTTCGTTCTTCGTCAGAATCCCGACTGTCTGAATATCTTCATCTGCGCCGATATGAAAGACCGCATCGAACGAATTATGGACCGCTATCATTTAACGGAAAAGGAAGCAGCCACCGCAATCAAGAGAACAGACCGCAGAAGGAAGAATTACTATGAGACGTATACCGATCAGAACTGGGGCAGCCCGGATTCCCATCAGCTTCTGATCAATGTAAGCAAGCTCGGTCTGGAGAGATCCCTGGACCTGATCGAATACCTGTATAAGCAGCCGTGACAGGTCCATTCACCGGCATTTCCATTTTCCGGCACCTATTAATAAAAGCACCGGATAACCAAGTATACCGGAACCGTATATTTCCCCTGTCAAATGGGGGAACAACGCGGTTCCGGTATTTTGTATTTTATATTATATAATGTTTTAAATTCTATATTTATATCGACGTTCTATTTCCGCCTACATCGTTCCCACAAGGTGGTAGAACAGCCATATCAGGCCTCCGCCTGCCAGGGCGATTCCTCCTACTGCGGCGATTAAAAACAGAGCCACTGCTATCTGGAATACCAGCATGCTCAATACCGGATGCTTCTGTTCCAGTCTGTCTGCCATTCTCTTTACAGGAGCCAGGTTTGTTAAAAATGCTTCCAACATTGCGATCCCCTCCTTTTCTGTCTTTATTATATCGCACGACAGAATAAAGATTCTACGGTTGAGACCGCTGCACTCATAAACATTCTATAAATATCCGTGTATCATCTGGGCTTTCAGTACGACCGCCGTCTCATCCAGAATTACGTGGAGTACATTCTTATCATTCGGTTTGATCGGCGCACTTTCCTTTAAATCGATTCCAATTACCCCGAATACCCGGCCATCCTTCTGAATCGGAATGTATAAACCGGCCGCTCCCGGAAGGGTATTGGTGGTGCAGCCGGCCTTGTGGCAATTCTTGCAGACCCATCCGGCCACAGCCGTCTCATCTTCGTTAAGCAGAATGCCGCCGGCCATTTCCTCAGCATCATTAGATAAATAGACTCTGGGCTGTTTTACTTCTCCTCCCACGGCATGATAGATAATCACATTTTTTTCCAGTAATTTCATTACCTGTTTCGCGCAGATATCCAGTATCTCGTCGCTGTCCGCAGCCAGCTTCAGTTTATTGCTGATGGCAATCAGTATCTGCATCTTTTCCGATTCTTCTTTCGACAGACGCACCTGACGCTTCAGCCTGGCTGCCAAAGAACTGACCGTCAGGGCGCAGAGCAGCATGGTCAGAAATGTAAATGGATAGACTGAGGCCACCGCCTGAAATGTAAATCTGGGAACTGTAAAAAAGAAGTTAAACAGCAGCACCGAGGCTGCGGAGGCCATCACGCCGGTCACCCTGTATCTGGAAAATCCTGATATCAGAATCACTGCCATGATATAAATCATGATCTGATTCATCTCTCCCAGACCGCAGGCCTCTATTCCCTGTCCCAGAATGGTGGCTGACGCCAGCAGAAGGACGGCTGCAGCCGCATCCACAGCCACACGCACCGGCTCCACTGCAGCAGAATTCTTCCCTGTAAGATGGCGGTGCTTCTGTACCGCTGCCCGCACATCCGGTATCACATAGATATCCATCCCCGGAACCAGGGCAATCAGTCTGTCAATTAAGTTCCTCCTCCGTCTTACAATTGCGGATAATCCGGTGGGTCTCACCGTTCTTCCAATTACAATTTTTGATACCCCGTTATTCTTCGCATAGCCGGCAATCTGTTCCGCTATATCATCGCCGTAAAGCGTCACGACTTTGGCTCCGAACTGTTTTGCCAGAGTGATATTATTCTCCATCGTCTTACGGACTTTGTCTTCTCTCTCCGCCGCTTCCAGCGTCTCCACAACGACGGCGGAGAGCTCCGCTCGGAAGGCTCCCGCCATCCTTGCGGCCGTCCGGATCACCTTCTCATTGGTTGGAGACGGGGACAGGCATACCAGAACGTGCTCTCCCGTATAATAATCGCGGCCCGCCGCCTGCCGTTCCTTCATCACGGCCTTATTGACCTGGTCTGCCGTACGCCTCAGCGCGATCTCACGCAGAGCGGTTAAATTCTCTTTGGTGAAAAAATTGCTCATAGCCCGGCCAGCCTGATTTTTTCCGTAGATTTTTCCGGCCGCCAGCCTGGTAAGCAGCTCCTCCGGTTCGATATCCACCAGTTCAATCTTATCCGCCTCATCAAAGATACGGTCAGGCACCCGTTCGTTCACCCGTATATGGGTAATAGAAGCCACGATATCATGAAGGCTCTCTAAGTGCTGGACGTTCACTGTCGTATATACGTCAATCCCTGCGTCTAAAAGCTCCTGAATATCCTGAAAACGCTTCCTGTGACGGCAGCCCTCCGCATTGGTATGAGCAAGCTCATCCACCAGGAGAATCTCCGGCTTTCGCCAAAGAGCGGCATCCAGATCAAACTCCCGAAGCTTAATCCCCTTGTGGTCAATTAATTTCGGGGGCAGCACCTCCAGACCTTCTAAAAGCGCTATGGTATCCGGTCTGGCATGCGGCTCTATATAGCCGGCCACAACATCCGCTCCCGCCGCTTTTGCCTCTCCGGCGGTATCCAGCATGGCGTACGTCTTTCCCACACCGGCGGCGTAACCGAAAAATATCTTCAGTTTTCCCCGTCTTTTTATGCCCGTTACTTCCTGCTCTTCTTCCTGTTCCTTTATCTCCTGAAGAATCTTCTCCGGGTCACGTTTTTTATCCATTTCGTCAATATCATTTTTTTTCATTTCCCACCCCTCACGATTGCCAGCTGCCTCTGGGAGTTTTTCGTCTATTCCTTCCACGTGATGCCGTCGAGTGCCAGATTTACCTTCAGCACATTGACGGCCGGTTCTCCGAATACGCCCAGTACACGGCCATCCGTATACGTTTCAATGATGGCTCTCACATCGTCCTCCGTGATCCCGCGCTCCCTGGCGATTCTCGACACCTGGAATTCGGCTGCCGCCGGTGATATGGCCGGATCCAGGCCGCTCCCTGAGCAGGTAACCAGGTCCTGCGGGACGGGCTGGCCTTCTTTCTCCGGCTGAGCCTCTCTGATCTTCTCAACCCGCTCTGCAATCAGTTCCTCCAGTTCTTCCCCGGCCGGTGTCTTATTCGAAGCCCAGGAATACATGAGCGGCTCTCCATTCTCACCGGTAAAGGTGGAGGTATCCACATTCATGATACGTCCCCATAAATACTTGTTTTCTGTGAACTGCTGGCCCAGCAGCTCACTTCCGTATTTCGTTCCATCCTCCCCGACCAGAATGGATCCCGTGGCCTGTTTCGGGAAAAATACTTTCGCTATTCCGGTGACCACCAGCGGAAACACCACTCCGCAGATCACGGTCAGTATCAGGAAGAATCCTAACATCTTCGGTATCACTGATTTTATCGTCTTCATAATCCTTTTCTCCTCTTTATATCCATTCACAAACCACTGTCTCCACGATTCCCGACGCAATCAGGCTTCCGAGCGCGAGCAGAATCACGGTGATCACAGCATTGCGAAATAATATATACACTCTGCTACTAAAGATGTCATCATACATATCCGGCCACTTCCATTCTATAATGCGAATCCAAGCGCTACAATCATTACATCAATGACTTTAATCGCAATAAACGGGATTATGATGCCGCCCAGTCCATATACCAGCAGATTTCCGGTCAGCATCTTTGCCGCCGGCACTTCCCTGTACTTCACGCCCTTTAATGCCAGCGGAATCAGGGCCACGATAATCAGCGCATTATAGATCAGTGCCGAAAATATTGCGCTGTACGGGCTCGATAAATTCATAATATTGAGAGCTGCCAGCCCCGGATAAAGCCCCATAAACAGCGCCGGAATGATAGCAAAGTACTTCGCCACATCATTAGCAATGCTGAAGGTCGTCAGCGCTCCGCGGGTCATCAGGAGCTGTTTTCCTATTTTTACAATGTCAATCAGCTTGGTCGGCGAGGAATCCAGATCCACCATGTTGCCCGCTTCCTTTGCCGCCTGGGTGCCCGTATTCATGGCCACAGCCACATCGGCCTGGGCCAGGGCCGGGGCGTCGTTCGTACCGTCGCCCGTCATGGCTACCAGATGGCCCTGAGACTGGAAATCACGGATCATCTTCAGCTTTCCTTCCGGCGTCGCCTCGGCCAGGAAATCGTCAACACCGGCCTCCGCCGCAATGGATGCCGCGGTAAGCGGGTTATCGCCGGTAATCATGATGGTCTTGATCCCCATCTTACGAAGGTCCGCAAATTTCTCCTTTACGCCTTCCTTCACAATATCCTTTAACTCGATGACACCGAGAATCCTGTGATTTTTTGCAACGACCAGGGGAGTGCCGCCCTGGTTTGCGATCTTTGTTACCACCTGATCACATTCTGCGCTGTAAACGCCGCCGTTAGCCAGTACGTAGGCCTTCACGGCATCCGCGGCACCCTTTCTGATCTCGTTGCCCTGATAATTGATTCCGCTCATACGGGTCCTGGCAGTAAATTCGACAAATTCCGCATGGAACTCTTCCATGTTGCGTCCTCTCAAACCGAACTGTTCCTTGGCGAGTACCACAATACTTCGTCCTTCCGGCGTCTCGTCCGCCAGAGAGGAAAGCTGGGCCGCATCCGCCAGTTCCGTCCGGTCAGCACCGTCCACAGGAATCAATGCATCCGCCTGTCTGTTTCCAAGGGTAATCGTACCTGTCTTATCCAGCATCAGGATGTCAACATCGCCCGCGGCTTCTATTGCCCTGCCGCTCATAGCCAGAACGTTGGCCTGGTTAAGCCTGCTCATACCCGCTATACCGATCGCGGAAAGCAGCGCGCCGATCGTCGTCGGCGCCAGACAGATTAAGAGTGCAACCAGTGAGGTGACTGCCGTAGGATTCTCGATTCCCTTCTGACCTGCCGAAAACAGGGAGTAGGCGTAAAGGGAAAGCGTCACCAGCACAAAGATTATGGATAAAGCAACCAGAAAGATCTGTAATGCAAGTTCATTTGGCGTCTTCTTTCTGGATGCGCCTTCCACCATTGCAATCATTTTATCCATGAAGCTCTCACCGGGATTGTTGCTGACTTTAATAACCAGCCAGTCACTGGTTACCGTAGTACCGCCGGTCACAGCGCTTCTGTCACCGCCGCTCTCCCGGATTACCGGGGCGGACTCGCCTGTGATGGCGCTCTCGTCCACACTGGCCGCGCCATCTACGACATCTCCGTCGGCAGGGATCTGTTCCCCTGCCGCCACATAAACCAAATCACCTTTTCTCAGCTCCGTGGAGGTGACCCGTGTTCCCTTCTCCTTCTGTGACGGAGACGGAATCTTAAGCGCCATAACGTCTTTTCTGTTGGCCCTTAAGGCATCTGCCTGTGCCTTGCCTCTGCCTTCGGCAATCGCTTCCGCGAAGTTGCCAAGCAAATCCGTAAACCACAGAATAACGGACACTGCCAGAATAAACCACGGTTTTGCATCCCGGATGCCGGCCAGGGAAAATACAAACATTACCAGTGTGAGAATTGCCGAAACGTATACCATGAACATAACAGGGTTCTTAATCTGTTCCCTGGGATCCAATTTGATCAGTGAATCCTTCAGGGCCCGGGTCATGATCCTCTTATCGGCAAAAATACTCGTCTTTTTCTTTTCACTCATGCCTTTTTCCTCCATCAACCTATCATCTCAAAGAACTCTGCAATTGGTCCCAGCGCCAGTGCCGGGAAGAAACTCAGCGCACCGATCAGCAAAACCACCACAATCAGTAAGAAGATAAACATTGCATTGTGGGTCGGCAGCGTTCCCGCGCTGACTGCAACCTTCTTTTTCTGCGCCATACTGCCCGCAATGGCCAGTGCTCCGAACATCGGCAGGAACCGTACAAAGAGCATGACAAGGCCAATACTTGTGTTCAGGAATGGAGTGTTGGCGTTAAATCCTGCAAACGCCGACCCGTTGTTGCCGCCTGCAGAGGCGTATGTATAAAGTACTTCGGATAATCCGTGGGCGCCCGGGTTATTCAGGCTGTCCGCCGTAGCCGGAAGCACCGCTGCGATACCGCTGCCCACCAGAATACCGATGGGAGTTGCCAGACAGATCAGGACCGCCATCTTCATCTCATAAGGCTCAATCTTCTTACCCAGATATTCCGGTGTACGCCCAACCATCAGTCCGGCTATGAATACGGTCAGAATCGCAAATGCCAGCATACCGTAGAGACCGCAGCCAACACCGCCGTACACCACCTCGCCCAGCATCATAAGAAGCATCGGTATCATACCACCCAGCGGTGTATAACTGTCATGCATGGAGTTAACCGAGCCATTGGAGGCTGCCGTTGTAAATGCCGCCCAGGTTCCTGAAGTTGCAATACCGAACCTCGTCTCTTTTCCTTCCATGTTGCCGCCCGCCTGACCGGCCGTGCTGATATCTACGGCGCCGCCCTGCGCAATCTGGGGTGTGCTTACCTGTTCTGTATATCCCACCACGGCCAGGGCCAGCGCCAGCATGATAAACATCGCCAGGAATACCGCAACTCCCTGCTTTTTATCCTTAATATTCCTTCCGAAGGTAAAGCAGAGTGCGGCAGGAATCAGAAGCAGTGAAATCATTTCAAATAAGTTGCTCCATGGATCCGGATTTTCCAGGGGATGGGCGGAGTTTACTCCGTAAAAGCCGCCGCCGTTGGTTCCCAGCTGTTTAATTGAGATCTGGCTGGCCGCCGGTCCAAGGGGAACAATCTGTTTGTCAACAACGGTTGCCGTGCCGTCTTCATTCTCAACCGTAACCGGTTCAAGCAGCTGTACCTCCTCGTGTCCCCGGAAGGTCTGCGGAACACCTCTGGATACAATGAAGACGGATACAATCAGGGAAAGGGGAATCAGAACGTATACCGTGGACTTCGTCACATCCGTATAGAAGTTTCCGATACCTTTCTTTTTCACACGGATAAAGCCGCGGATCAGGGCGAACAGGACTGCCATACCAACGGCCGGAGTAACGAAGTTCTGAACTCCCAGACCAATCATCTGTGAAAAATAGCTGAGAGCCGACTCACCGGAGTAAGCCTGCCAGTTCGTATTTGTCACGAAGCTGGCTGCCGTATTGAAGCCCAGATGCCAGGAGGTTCCCGCCTGCCCTTCCGGATTCAGCGGAAGTATGTTCTGAAGCATTAAGATCAGCCACAGAACCGCCAGGCTGATGACGCTGAATACGCCTGCGCATACCGCATATTTCTTCCAGTCCATCTCTTCTTCTCTGTTAATTTTCAAAACCTTATAAATTCCATTTTCCACGGGAGAAAGAAGCCTGGTCAGAACCGTCTTCTCTCCATTCATAACCTTTCCTATGTACCTGCCCAGCGGTATGGCCAGTACAATGAGAACGGCACAATACAATATCATCTGGATCGCTGTATTCGTCATTGTTTGTCACCTCTCAGTAAAATGATAATCAGGTAAACCAGGATAAAAAGTGCTGTAAGTCCGATTATACCTAACATAAATCCCATTTCCATAATGTAGCCTCCTCTTCTTGAACTGAGGGTATGATAGCATGGCGGGTCGTTAAAATTCTATGGGGGAATACGTGACGGATATAAAAAGACTGTAAAGACGGATCAGGAATTTTGATTGACTACTTCGCATTCTTTAAGATATGATTGATACAAATACAGAATCCAGCGGAGGAATACAGTGCTTAAGACAAAATATATCCTGATGATTTTCATACTTCTTATCGTTTTGCATGCCCATTACCGGCGTTTAAAACAGGCAGGTTCTTTTTCCTGCTATATCCGCAGCATGCTTTGGGACCCCAGTTATGACAGGAACCGGATTAAAGCCTATGACTATATCCGGGTGCTTGCAGTTGTTTTTGTGATCGCCGCACATGTGGTTCAGTCAGATTCTGCGCCGGCAGCCGGAACGTCTGCTTTCATGGCTCTGCGGATTATGGCTGTTCTGTTTTTAAACTGCAATCTGTTGTTTGTCATGCTCAGCGGAGCGCTGCTGCTGAATCAAAAGGAAGAGCCAGTCTCCGTTTTCTACCGGAAACGGGTTTTTAAAGTGGGCATCCCCATGGCTGTATATTATTTATTCTATCTGTATATGGGGCTGTACCAGTCCGGACTGACCGATCCCAAAAACCTTTTGGATGCCTGCAGACGGTTTCTTTCCGGTCCTTCCCAGTGGAATCCCCACTTCTGGCTGATGTACGTGATTCTGGCTTTCTATCTGGCGGCGCCATTTTTCAAGGTTATGGTACAGAATATGTCTGACCAACTTTTGCTTTCTTTTGTCGTGCTCACCTTTTTCATGAACGGAGCGCTGTCCTGGCTTCCGCTTTTGGGCATTGAGTTCCATTTTGTCACACTCTTATGCGGCTGGGAATCGGTATTCGTGTTTGGTTATTTCTGGACAAGGCCGTTCTCCTCCCGTTACCGAAAACCGTTTATGATTCTCGGGGCAGCCTCATTTCTCATCACAGCGGCCATATCCTGTATTCTGCCGGATTATACCGATGCATTTTTAAATAAGGCGCCAACCATGCTGTTTATGTCGGGAGCCATCTTCTCCTGGTTTACCGGAATGGAAGAAAAGCTAAAAAAACCGGGACCGGCAGTCAGAATCATCAGTAAATACGGGTTTTCCATCCTTCTGATCCACTGGTATATCCTTCATCATACAGCAGAAGAACAGCTGGGGCTTTACGCCTCTTCCTGGGGCATTTTAGGCGGCACTGCGGTCACAGTGGCCGTTACCCTGGTCCTCTCCTTCCTGTTTGCCTTTGTGTTCGATCAAACGGCGGTTCTCTGTGTGAATACTCTGTGCAGCGCCCTGTCCCGGGGACTTGGACAGCTCAAACGGCTCCGCAGATAACAAAAGGCATTCCAGGCGGCTGATCATACTTTCAGCAGCCTGGAATGCCTCTTATTTTTCTGTCTACGACTCCACGAACCGGTAACCGACGCCGACTTCCGTCAAGATGAACCGGGGTTTTGTGGAATCCTCTTCTATTTTGCGGCGTATGTTTGCCATAAATACGCGAAGGGACTGGTAGTCGTCAGTAGTATCGTACCCCCATACCTCCTGCTGAATGTAGTGATGCGTCAGGACCTTACCGGAATTATTGACAAGAAGCGACAGCATCTTATATTCAATCGGGGTCAAGTGGACTTCTTCTCCCCTGACACTGACCTTCCGCTTTTCAAAATCCAGTTTCAGGGTATCCAGTTCAAAGACCGGCTCCTGTCTGGGCGCGGAACTGCGGTGCCGCAGCGCAACCCGGATTCTGGCCAGCAGTTCTCCGGCATTAAACGGCTTGGTAATGTAATCGTCCGCTCCTGCATCCAGCGCCCCCACCTTCTCCTGCTCCATCCCTCTGGCAGATACCACGATAACCGGCACCTCCGACTCCTGGCGGATCTGGCCTAATACCTCCATACCATCTATATCGGGCAGTCCTAAATCCAGCAGGATCAGATCCGGATTATTGGCGTAAAAATACGAGATGCCCGTCAGGCCGTCGTCTGCGAGTACACACCTGTATCCCTTGGTTTTCAGCGTTATTTTTATAAAATTCTGTATGGTCTTGTCATCTTCGATGACCAGGATATCTGCATCATTCATTCTGTCTTACCTCCATTGGCATATCAACCTGAAATGTAGTTCCTCCCCCCTCATTATTGACAGCCTTTATATGGCCTCCGTGGGCTTCCACAATAGCCTTGCAGATCGTAAGCCCCAGTCCGACCCCCCGCTGCTTATCGCCATTTTCATAGGCTGTCGTAAAAAAGTTATCGAAAATCTTGTCTAACCGTTCCTCCGGGATACCGCTGCCATTGTCCGCTACCTTAAAGGTGATAAAGTTCCCCATCACCCGGGCGGAAACCGTAATGGTCGTATCGTTTCCCGAATGCCGGATCGCGTTGTCAATTAAGTTTACCAGAACCTGGGTAAACAGTCTGGCGTCAACCGGAAGCAGAACGATATCATGGGGAGTGACGGTCTTTAAGCGGTGATCTCCCAGCCGCTTGGAGACCAGGGTGACAGCACCTGAAATCAGGTCATCCACGACTTCTTTCTTCTTCTGTATATCCAGCCGCCCTTCCTGTATGCGGGTCATATTCAGCAGATTCTCTACCATGGAATTCAGCCACTCTGCATCCGTACAGATATCATTCAGCATACTCTTTGCAGTTTCTTCATCCAGGCTTCCATAGTTGTCATAGAGAAAATTAGAGCTTCCGGCAATGCCGGTCAGCGGCGTGCGCAGGTCATGTGAAATACTTCTCAGAAGAGTACTCTTCAGCCGTTCCTTCTCGATCTGTATTTTCGTCTCTTCCTTCTCCTCATTCAGCCGTTCCCGCTCAAGCACCAGGGTAATCTGGGAGATTACCGTGTCCACGTAACCCCTCTCTTCTTCCTCTAAATCACCGTCACAGCAGTCAAATATAATGACTCCATACGTCTTGTTGCTGTTCTTAATCGGAACGTAAAGAGAAGTATTTTCACCAAACTGAGCCTCTCCGTGGCCGCAGATCATGGAATTGCGGTAGCACCACTCTGCTATGCTGTCGGAGAATTCTTCATTGTCGCTGCTGCGGATCAGTATATCCACCCGTTTCTCCGTCAATTTTTTCAAACTGTCACAGCTGTATCTGGCGATGGCCGGCCGGCCTGCCAGATTTAGAAATCCGCTGCCGATCGCATTGAGCTTGGTTGTAATCTCCGTCCTCCTGTTGGCAATGTCCATCTGCCTCTGCAGCTTAACAGTCAGCGAGGCCACAATAAACGCCACAATGATGAAAATCATCAGTGAAATGACGTAATTCGGATCGTCCACCTGGAAGGTAAACTTCGGTGCAGTAAACAGAAAATTAAAAGTGAAGACGAAAACGACCGATGAACCAATTCCCCAGCACATGCTGCTGGTCTCCACGCTGCAGATAACGACGCCGACCACATAGATAAGAAGCAGATTCTCAATGCGGACTCCCATATGGTTGAGCACAATGGCAAACATCGTAGAGAGCACCCAGATTACAGCCACCTTTGATGCATTTTTCAGTATTTTAACGATGTGTTCCGCAGACGCGATATCATTTCTCATAATGATCCCTTTTCCTGTTTCGATTTCTGTGCCGTTTCCGTTTCATCTGTTTCTCGTGCAGATAATTCTTTCCGTCGGACGCCATCCTGGCCGCTGCAATCAGTACGACATAAATCTCCAGACGCCCCAGAAACATGCCTGCAATGGCCGTCCAGTGAATCACCGGGCTGGCTCCGTACGACGTGATTCCGACAGACAGTCCCACCGTACTTATGGCGGAGGCAAACTCAAACATGGAGTCCTGAATCGAATAGCCATAGCAGCAGAATACAAAGCTTCCAGCTGCAAACAAAAGAAGGTAGAAGAAGACAAATGCGTTGATCCGGTTCTTCTCCCTGTCTGTTATAACTTCCTTCTTACCGCCGCGGTTAATCTGTTCGGTAAATACAACCCGGTCGGGGTGCGCATCACGAACCAGCTTCCACCAGATTTCCTTCAGCATAACATAAACGCGGTAAATCTTCAAGCCGCCCGCCGTGGACCCGGCCCCGCCGCCAATCAGCATCAGCAGAATCATAAGAAACATCATCGCAGGCGTCCATGCTGCAAAGCTCTCAACCGTCTGGAATCCGGTCGTGGTCAGTGCAGAAACTGCCTGAAACAGTGCTGCCCGCAGGCTCACCGGCACGTTACTGTATACGCCGTTCATAAGGAGCACCGTCAGGATGGGCACAAAGAGAGCCAGCAGAAAAAGCATGAGCCGGACCTCACAGTGGGAGATAAATTCTTTGAATTTTCCCTTCAGCAGAAGCAGATGCACAAAAAAATTCGTGCTGCCAAGCAGCATTAAGATAACCGTGACCATCTCGATGGCCGTGCTGTTATAGTAGCCGATGCTCTCCGCCCTAGTAGAAAAGCCGCCGGTGGAAAGAGCCGCCACTGCGTGGTTTATGGCATCAAAGGGACTCATACCGAACAGAATATATAAAAAAGTACCTCCCAGGATGTATCCGCTGTATATCCCGATAATCAGCCTTGCCGATTCAATCAGATTGGGAAGCAGACGGTCCGAGTGGCCCTCGGCGTGATACAGCCGCATTCCATATACATCAGAGAGTACCGACGTCATGACAAGCACTAACCCGATCCCTCCGAAAAACAGAAGTATCGTCCTGTGTATCAGGAAAATATGGGGAGCCGTGCTGACATCAACCACACTGAGTCCCGTCGTACTGAGTCCGCTGGTAGTCTCAAACACGGCCTGTGTCACGGAATACGTTCCGCTGAGCACAAATGGTATCGCCGTTACGAAGATGACAATGACCCATGTCCCGAGAACAACGATCATTTCCTGATTTTTTTCCAGGTTTCCCGCCCGCCTTCCGCGAAGCACCAGGCTCAGGAGATAACCTGCCAGGATTGACGAGACGCCCGGCGCCACAAAGTACTGCGCCTGTCCCATTTCCTCCGGATAAAAGAACAGGGTAAACAGAGGAAGCAGCGTGATAATTCCCGCCAGAATCATTACGATCCCCATATAACCGGCAATCAGGCGGTATCCCTTCAGAACATGCCTCTCGTGATGGTTCTCTGCTCCCAGTGTTTCCCATAAAATCATATGATCATTCATTGTCTTCACTGCCCAGGATGGCCTTAACGGATTCCTTCTGGCTCTGCGGTGTGGTGATCACCACCAGGCTGTCTCCTGCCATAATCTTATTCTGCCCGTTGGGAACAATGACCTCCGTCTCTCTTATAATACAGCTGATAATTGTATTAAAAGGAAGCTCCATATCCGCAATTCTGCGATCCACCACCGGGCAGTCCGAATTCACCTTTATCTCATTGACCAGTACCTTCTGATTCTCCAGAGGCATCACCCTGACCAGATCTTCAATCACCGAAGCCTGCTCGATATAGTGGGCCAGCATATAGGTGGCACTTATTGCCCTGTCCACGCCCAGCATCTCGAATATCTCCACATTTTTCGGATTTCTCACCGTACAGACCGTCTTTTTAATGGCAAACAGACGCTTGGCCATCTGACAGATCTCCAGGTTATCCGCGTCCTTCTCTCTCAAAGCAATCAGGATATCATATCCTTTCACCCCCGCCTCATCCATGACATACTCCTTGCAGGGATCACCATAGATGACAGAAGCGGCGTCGTAGGACGCGGCCAGATGCTCACAGTACCCCATATCTCCGTTGATTGCTATAATCTTATGTTTTCCCATCAGAAGAAGCCCAATCAGGAAATCCGCCTCATCTCTTCCACCTGCAACCACAATCTTCATGAAATTCCTGCCTCCTGATATTCCCCTTCTGTCAGCCTGTCAAATTCATTTACCGACAGAACAAACGGACAGATCGGCTTAATATTAAATCCACGAATCAGTTTTTCCTTATTTTTATCATTGAGCCTGGAAAATACCTCCGGCACATGGAAGATCCGGCAGGCGATCTGTGAAGCCAGGATATTGACATTATCGTCATCCGTAGCCGCGATAAATACCTCCGCGCTCTCGATTCCCACCTGCTTCAGCAAATCTATATCCGTTCCGTCCCCGACAATCTGATAACCGCTGAAATCCTCCGGCAGCTTCCGGAAGGCATCCTCATTCAAATCAATTACAACAATTCTTGTACTGCGCCCTGACAGCTTCCCTGCCAGTCCGGCCCCAAACCGGCTCGCACCTGCTATAATAATGGTTTTCGTTTTATGAAAGAACATATACGTTCCTCCCCTCTATCATGAAAGCATATTTTTACAGCTTTATTGTAGTGGAAAAGCCCATAAAAAAGATAGTGGAAATCAGGGAAGTGATATAAAGATTGTATAAAGATTCTGGAAAGACCGGAACCGGTCTTTCGAACGCGCGCCCGGAAGGCTTTTTATGTAACAGGAGCCCTTTCCCATTACATAAAAAAGCCGCTCCCCGGCAATCGGACAACGGCTTTCATCTTTTTGGTTTATTCAGCTGGAAATGCAATTATGCTAAGCAAACGTTAACTGCCTGCAGACCACGGTTTCCTTCGGTTGTATCATAAGTTACCTTCTGGCCCTCTTCAAGAGTCTTGTAGCCGTCAGCCATGATTCCGGAGAAGTGTACGAATACTTCTTCGCCAGTCTCGTCGTTTGTGATAAAACCATAACCCTTTGCTCCATTAAACCATTTTACTGTACCGTTGTTCATAACGCGTACCTCCTATAAAAATAAAAAAATTATTTGATTTATCTCATGAAACAAAAATCACATATTTTTGTAAAGCATCATCCGAAAATAATGACTTACAAAAATATGTGAAATCATAACCTCATTCGATAATACGGGTGTAGTTTACACCTTTTTTCCTAAATTGTCAAGACTATTACAGCATTTTTCCTAAAATTTAAATATTTTGTAGATTAAGCTATTTTCATCCCAATTCACACCGCCTGAAATGAGCAGCAGCTATTTCCCTGCAAAATAAAAACCCCCGATTCTGCATAACAGATTCGGGGGAAAGAAGAGCCTCAATTACTTTAATGTAACTTTTGCACCCTCAGCCTCTAAGGAAGCCTTGATCTGCTCAGCTTCTTCCTTGGAAGCGCCAGCCTTAACTACCTTCGGAGCGCTGTCAACTACGTCTTTTGCTTCCTTTAAGCCTAAGCCGGTAGCTTCACGAACAACCTTGATAACCTTAACCTTGTTAGGACCAACCTCGGTTAATTCAACGTCGAATTCTGTCTTCTCTTCTTCAGCTGCTGCGCCAGCGCCTGCTGCTGCTACAACAACACCTGCTGCTGCGGATACACCGAATTCTTCTTCACAAGCTTTTACTAAATCATTTAATTCTAATACGGATAATTCTTTGATAGCTTCAATAAACTCAGCTGTTGTTAACTTTGCCATGATAATATACCTCCATTTAATATATGTTTGATTTTTGGTAAGGAAGTTCAGTTCCCTTAAGTCACTGAACCGCTAATTTTCTAAATTCAGGCCGCGCTGCGCTTGTCTTCCTTAAGAAAATTACGCTTCTGCGCTTTCGCCGCCCTGCGCCTCTGCGATCTGCTTGAGCACGCGGGCAAAGTTGGTGATCGGAGACTGGATGCTTCCAAGTAACTTTCCGAGAAGAACTTCTCTGGAAGGAATGCTGGAAATCTGAGCCATGCCCTTCTCATCGTAATATACGCCTTCAACAACGCCGCCCTTAATCTCTAATGCCGGAGCTGTCTTGGCAAACTCAGCAAGGATTCTTGCCGGAGCTGTCGCGTCTGTCTTGGATACAGCTAATGCTGTAGGTCCTTCCAGATTCGGCTCCAGAGCCTCGAATGCTGTGCCTTTTCCTGCAAAACGGATCATTGTATTCTTGTATACTTTGTATACAACGCCTGCTTCTCTTAACTTCTTACGCAGTTCAGTGTCCTGAGCTACAGTTAAGCCACGGTAGTCAACGACTACTGCAGTCTCGGCGCCGTCAAATAATTCCTTGATCTCGTCTACAACTGGCTGTTTTAATTCAACTTTTGCCATTATGGTTTACCTCCTGTTTAGTCTAAACCTGACCGGAAACCCGGCCGGTCCGCCCGTATAAACCGCAAAAAGAATTTCTCTGTCCTGACGGAGAGGCCCTTCTCATGTACCGGGTTCCGGTGTTATGAGAAAGAAAATAAAAACCTCTCTGCCTAAGGACAGAGAGGTCTACAGATCATTCGTTAAAACGATACTTGTACGTTCCTCGGCAGGCGTTTACACCTTATGCCTTGCGGCACCTGCTGTCTTCGGCAGTCAATACTTTGCGTATTGTAACATGATTTATGATTAATGTCAACCACAAAACAAAATTAGTTCATTAATTTTGCTACGTTCAGCTTTACGCCAGGCCCCATGGTAGAAGTCAGAGTAACGCTCTTTAAGTAAGCACCCTTAACAGCACTTGGTTTTGCTTTCATGATTGCATCGATAAGCGTCTGGAAGTTGTCCGCTAATTTATCTTCTTCGAAAGAAGCTTTTCCAACTGGCACGTGGATAATGTTTGTTTTATCAAGTCTGTACTCAACTTTACCGGCTTTGATATCGTTGATTGCCTTCGTTACGTCCATGGTAACTGTACCAGCTTTTGGGTTAGGCATTAAGCCCTTCGGTCCAAGTACACGTCCCAGACGTCCTACAACACCCATCATATCTGGTGTAGCAACAACTACATCAAAATCCAGCCAGCCTTCGTTCTGGATCTTCGGAATTAATTCCTCTGCTCCAACGAAATCAGCGCCTGCAGCTAAAGCTTCGTCAGCCTTAGGTCCCTTAGCAAATACTAAGATTCTTACAGTCTTACCTGTACCATGAGGCAGAACAACTGCACCACGGATCTGCTGATCTGCGTGACGTCCGTCACATCCGGTTCTGATATGAGCTTCAATTGTTTCATCAAATTTAGCACTTGCAGCTTTCTTTACTAATGAGATTGCTTCTGGTGCATCGTAGAGAACAGTACGATCGATCGTTTTAGCTGCCTCTGCGTATCTTTTTCCTCTTTTCATTATAAATAACCTCCTAGTGGTATTGTCGGGGATGTCCCTCCCACGTTATAAAAATGCAGCTTCCGGCCTACTCAGCGACCGTGATACCCATGCTTCTTGCTGTACCAGCAATCATGCTCATGGCTGCTTCCAGAGATGCTGCGTTTAAGTCAGGCATCTTTGTCTCGGCAATCTTCTGTAAGTCTTCTTTGGAGATAGTCGCAACTTTTGTCTTGTTCGGAGCTGCAGATCCGGATTTAAGCTTGCATGCCTTCTTTAATAATACAGCTGCAGGCGGAGTCTTTGTGATGAAGCTGAAGCTTCTGTCAGCATAAACAGTGATAACAACCGGGATAATTAAGTCGCCCTGATCAGCTGTTCTTGCGTTGAACTCCTTTGTAAACTGTACAATGTTAACACCATGCTGTCCAAGTGCCGGTCCGACAGGAGGAGCTGGTGTAGCCTTTCCCGCTGGAATCTGCAGTTTGATATATCCTGTTACTTTCTTTGCCATAATTAGGCACCTCCTAAATAAATGTGGTATTGTCGGGGATTTCCCTCCCACGAGCCTTCCAATCGTACAAAAGGCCGCTTTTACTTGTTACATCTTCTTGATTTCGTTGAAATTCAGTTCAACCGGGGTCTCTCGGCCAAACATCTCAACATTGATCGTGATGGATTTCTTACCTTCGTTGATGGACTTGATGGCACCAACGGTATCCTTCCATGCACCGGAAATTACCACAACGGTATCTCCAACCTCAAAATCAACAATGACTTCTTCATTTCTGAATCCCAGGTTCGCCATCTCTTCTTCTGTCAGAGGAACCGGTTTTGATCCGGGACCGACAAAGCCTGTCACACCGCGTGTGTTACGCACCACATACCATGTATCATCATTCATGATCATATGGATCAGTACGTAGCCGGGGAACATCTTTTTATCGGCCTTTTTCTCCACACCATTCTTCAGTTCGATAACGGACTCCAGAGGAACCGACACCTCCAGGATCTGATCCTGTAAGTTTCTGTTTTCAATGGTTTTCTCAATGTCGACTTTTACTTTGTTCTCATAGCCTGAATAGGTATGGACTACATACCAATGTGCTTCTGACATACACTCACCTTAACCCTTAATCATTATAAGATAAAACTGAGACCGAACTTGATGATTAAATCAAGAATGGCGATAATCAGTCCTAAAGCAATCGATACAGCCAGTACTGCTATTGTCTGCTTCGTTACGGTTTCTTGGTCAGGCCAGACGATTTTCTTGAACTCAGTCTTCAAACCCTGGAAGAAATTCTTCTTCTGAGCTCCCTCGTTGTTCACTGTATCTCCCATAATTTCACGTCCTTTACGTCAAACCGATTACTTAGTTTCCTTGTGCAAAGTATGTGTCTTACAGAATCTACAATACTTTTTGGTTTCCATTCTGTCAGGATGAGTCTTCTTATCCTTGGTCATGTTATAGTTACGCTGTTTGCATTCTGTACATGCCAGTGTGATCTTTGTGCGCACGACTTCCACCTCCACTTAAATTTTCGTTGTTGTTATTCGGCCATTCTTCTATATTCAGGTATCTACGCGCTGCGCTGCCGCAAAACGTAATTTTGAGCATAAAAAAAAGACCTAAGCTCTTCCATTCGCCCAATTACTATATCATATGGGTCAGGATTCGTCAATCTTTTTTTGCGAAAAACTATTGTTTTATAAAGTTTTTTAAGTATACCACGAAGGTCAAAAAATTGCAAGCAGGAAAACCGGCTTTCCTGATAAATAACGAAAGGAGCCGTTTTTTCGACTCCCTCCGCCTTGTTTCGGCCTTGCTGTCACCAGCAGTATTCTCTTCGCTGCAGATCAACCGTCAGTTTTTCCGGTTTTGCCGGATTTCAGCGCTGAAATCAAACACATGAGGCACCTCTTCCTCCGGCATATTTAATGCTCTGCGCAGATCCAGCCACAGATCTGCGATGGAATTTTCGCCTTCGCGCAAATCAGCTGCCACCAGGCCGCCGTCTGCTGTTAAAAGCTCATACGCCTTCCGGAAACTGCCGGTCCGGTATAACGCCATAATATATTCCAGCACAACACGGGACTCGGACGCCACCTCCTCCGGAAGCTGTTCGTAAACACGAATAAGCGCGTCATACCCGCCGCATCGTGCCAGAACCCGGAAACCTTCCTTAATGTAAGAAAGATCCCCTGCCCGCTCCATAAGCCCCTGTTCCATGACGGACACGGCCCTCTCGTATTCCCGGCCTTCCAGACAGAGCAGCGACGCCAGCCCGTAACGGCTCCAGGCATTTTCCTTCTGTTGGATACTTTCAATAAAACACGACTCCGCCTCCCGTTTTCTCCCTCGCGCCATGTAATTTAAGGCAAGATGATACAGAAGATGCCAGTCTTGGGAAGCTTTCCCCGGCTTTCGATCTCCCCGGGACTGCGGTTCTGCCTGAGGCTGCAGGTTCTCCCGCTGATCCTGTTCCACCTGCTTTTTCAGCATCTCATACCAGAAATCATCTGCCATGCAGTCAGCAGGTATTTCCGCCGGATCCGCTGATGGAAAACGGCCTGTCTCCAGAAAAACACGCCATGGAGCCTGGCGTTGATCCTCACTGGAAAAATCCAGATGAGGAGAAAGCGGTCTCTCCCCTCTGCGCATGCGGCAGGCATTTTCAAGGTCTGCGTATCCGCTGCCCCGGTATATTACTTCCCCTGGCTTCACCGCCCACTCACGGCTGTTCTCCAGCACCTTTTCCAGCGTATCTCCTGCTTCGGAACGAACCATCGCTGTCAGCGTCTCCCTGTCCTCTTCAAAAGAGTCACTGCGGCCATTTAACTGAACGGCACCATACCGCTCGATCCACTCCCATGCAGTGTGGGGTGCCATCGGAATACAGCCGTACTGAGTCTTTCCCAGACCTGCCTGAATTTCTATATAGCGTCCGGCCTCCTCCGTCAGATATTCCTGCCAGCGGGCTGATGCGCTGTTATTGCCCCAGGAAAAGAGCTTACGCCCGCGCAGACGGCGGGTGGAATACTGAAGAAGTCCAAAACCGTCCGAAGCCACATTCGCGATATAGCGGGGTGACTCCTCCGGAATATGAAAGAAGTAATCCACCTGTCCCGGAATATTCCGGTAATGAGAGATATCGATGCCGTCCACCACTGGTACCGGTACCTTATAGACACTTCCTCCTCCGCTGCTGTAGGCGCTGTCTGCCGGAACAATCACGCGGCCGTCTTCATATTCCGGAACAGCCATGTTGCTCCACCAGTACATGGGTGTCACTTCCGGATTATGATTTACCACACGCATCCGGCAGTTTAAGTAAGCGCCGCCTTCATCCAGCCAGAAATCCATCTGATAGACCATCCTGCGTATCCGTTCATACTCGTACATGCGAAGAACCGGAAGTCCGCTGCCGGTCTCCAGCCTGGCAGTAAAAAGAGGTTCCATGGTCAGCGGAGTATGGCCGATGAGGCCGATATTCCATTCCACTCCTCCCGAAAACCAGGCGTCACGCAGGGCCAGGTTACCGGGACGTATCACATCATTGGTATAGAGCAGCTCGCGCCCCGATTTTAAATCAGTAAGCTGCCAGAGCCGCCCGCCGAATTCCGGCAGGAACACGGCTCTCAGGTATTCATTTTCCAGAACTGCCGTCTTCACCGGGTGAAGGCCGCATTCCCGTGTGTAGCAGGTATAATCCCTGTACGGATATACTGAATTCAGCGTTCCATAGCCTTCGTAGATCTCATCGTACTCGTCTAACAGGAATTCTGTCTTATTCTGCATATTATCCATACCTAACAGGTTGGGCACCGTGGCCACAGATCCCTTAGGGGCGGTTTTTAAATACACCTGTTCAAACATCAATGTCGGTCGCATATAGTTTTCCATTTCTTCTGAATTATTTTCTTATTCATAATCAGCCCTTGATCGCGCCGCCCGTTACACCTGCGATAATCTTATCGGACAGGAAGAGGTACAGCAGGAAGGTAGGTGCAAATACGATAACGACAGCAGCAAACATGCCGCCATAATCGTTGGTATACTGCATCCCCTTTACCATATTATAAAGACCTACGGCGATGGGGCGCACATTCTGCTTGCTTGCAAACAGCATGGACATGAAAAATTCATTCCAGATGGCAATAAAATTAAAGATCGTCACAGTGATGATTCCGGGCTGTGCCAACGGAAACATAATCTTCCAGAAGGTCTGAATCGGTGAACAGCCGTCGATCGCCGCCGCTTCTTCAAACGTATAGGACAGATTGGAGAAGAATGCCAGCAGGAAGAAAATGCTGAACGGCACATTCATGGCAATATACAGGAACATAATGAGTCCCCGGGTGTTGGTCAGTTTTAATGACGTAATAATGGAGAACAGCGGCATGACAATCATAATGACCGGAATGCCCAGCGCTGTCGCAAACATATTCTGCAGGATCATATTCCCCCTGAATTTAAATCGTGACAGGGCATATGCCGCAGGTGCCGCCACCATGATAATCAGGGTACAGGAAACAGCCGTGTAAATCAGGGAGTTCAGGAAGAACACGCTGATCTTCTGCGATTTCCACGCATTCGTATAGTTTTCAAAATGCAGGCCGCTGGCGAACTTAAACAGCTCTCCGCCTAAAATCTCCCGGCTGGTAGACAGGGAGGCCAGCATAACCCAGCCAATCAAAAGCACGGTAAATATCAGCCAGATCACGCACAGAATGTATCCGGGCAGCCGTGGAATTTCTCTCGTTACATTTAACTTTGGCTTTATCTCTTTTTGTTTTGCCATGATAACTACCTCCCTACAATTCCGCGTCATCATTCTTGATGATGAGTGTGGTTAAGCTGAATACGGCAACTACAATAACTGCCATCATAACGCCGATTGCCGCGCCGACTCCGGAATCCCGGGCGGCCTGGACTGCATTGGACGCTCCGAATACCAGCTCATACATGTAATTCAGCGGCATAACCGTCTGTTCAGATAAGTTGACCGGATCAAATACCTGGCCCCAGATAAAGAAGCCTACGCTGGAAACTGTCCACATAACGAGATTCGTACGGATCGATCCGCGGAGCAGGGGAAATGTTATGTACCAGAATTTCTTAAACACGTTGGCGCCCTCGATGGAAGCGGCCTCATAATAATCCGCGCTGATCCGTTCGATACCACTCATAAAAATCAGCATATGGTATCCTACCATACCAAAGCAATAGGCAATTAACATGCTCCAGAACTTATGATGGGGATCCGTCCACATGACGTTACCGCCGCCAAACCAGCCGATAATCGTATTGAGCAGACCGTAGCTCTCCTTACTGAGCGCATAATACAGCCACATGGTACCCATGGCAACCGCAGATACCAGGTTCGGCAGATAAATCACGCTTCGGAAAAACTTCTTTCCCTGCATGCCGTTCGTCAGGGCTACTGCAAATATCAGAGCCAGCGCCATAACGGCGATGCCCCCTACCAGCCACAGCCGTCCCAGATTCAGCATCGCCGTCTGAAACATGTTATTGTTAAAGGATTTCACATAGTTGGTAAGTCCGCTGAACTGCCATGTGGAAACAGGATCCGTCACGCCCTCTACCTTGCAGAAGCTCATGATAAACGTACGGATCGTCGGGTAGAGAAATACAATCAGGTACAACAGCACTGCGGGTGTCAGAAACATTACCAGCATGGGAGTCGTATTCCGGCGCAACGGATTGCCGCCTTTTTTTACTGCCTTTTGCTTTGCCATAAGAGTCCCCTCCATTCTCCATAGAACACTATTTTCTATTATGAATACAAAAGGGGCGGCGGCAGTGGCGCCACCGCCCCTTCAATGCTAAGTCAGTTAAAGCGATCAGGATCCCTTCTGAATCTTGGCGAACTCATCTGCGAATTTCTGTGCATCTGTACTGCCGCTGATCATCATGGCCATATTGGTCTTAATAGCTGCGTTGACATTGGTATCGTTCTCCATACCTACAGCCCAGTTCAGTCTGTGTGTGGTGGAATCGAGTACAGCCTTGGCATCTGCAAGCGCCTCCGGCCACTTGGCATCGTTATCCATCGGTACGCCCATGCTGGCGTCTGCAAGCTTCTGATCCCATTCGCCGCTTGTCAGCCACTGGATTAACGCAAACGCTGCATTCGGATATTTCGTGTCTTTGTTGATTGCGAAGCACTGTGCTCCGTACTGGTTGGATTCTGCTCCGTCACCGCCTTCAGCAATCTGCGGAAGGGAGAAAGCGCCCCAACGGAAACCTTCCGGGGTCTGATTCTTTACTTCGTTTGGAAGCCAGCTTCCGTTTAAGTACATGGCAACACTGCCGTCAGCGATATTGCTCTGTCCCTGCGGATATACGTTGCCGGCTGCACGCGGATCTATGTAGCCCTTGGAAGTAAGTTCTTCCAATACCTGAGCGGTCTTTAAGACTGCCTCATTTGTAAAGTCGCCTGCTGCTACGGCTTCTGTCGTATCAGAGCCTGCTACACGGTCCATCAGGAATCCAAACAGACATGCCATATAAGCATCATCAACGGTCATTGGAATGATACCGGCTGTCTTCAGTGACTCGCAGGCTGCAAGGAATTCATCCCATGTCTTTGGAACTGCGGTGATTCCCGCTTTATCAAAAGCATCCTTATTATAGAACATAATAAATGTAGATGGCTGGTAAGGAACACTCTTTAAGGTTCCGCCGCCCTGCTGCTTTGCTAATTCAATCAGCGTGGCGTTCTGTGCGCCATTCAATGGGGAAGCGTCGTACATACTCTGAATATCCAGAAGATACTTACCCCACGTACCATTCACACGCTCGATATCCTCATCGAATATATCAATGGTTTCTCCGGCAGATAACGCTGGTTCCAGTGTCTTACGTGTATCACGTGAGCCGGCCCAGTTAACGTCTACTTTTACACCGGTAGACTTTGTAAATGCATCAATTGCCTCAGATATGGCCTGGCCCTGAGGCTCTGTCTCTGCCCACATCGGCCAGTAAACCAGTTCTGCCCCGTCCTCGATCGCACCTGCTGCAACCGTCTCCGCAGGAGCTTCCGGAGCCGCATCCGATCCCTCAGGAGCAGCGCTCTCTGCCGGAGCCTGTGTGGTTGGGGCCTGTGTCTCTGCAGTCTTGGAACTTCCGCATCCTGCAAGCGAAGATGCAACCATTGCAGACGCCAAAACTAAACTCAGAATTTTTTTCATGTAAAAACCCTCCTTTTTCAAATATGTTTATAGTATACACCATTTTTTTGTTTATTTCAACGAAAAAAGAAATTTTTTCCACAAATACTTCACAATGAATATGGTTTTTATATATCTTGTTTTATGCAACCTTACCATAGACAATTTTTATAAAATGCATTTTTTCTTTTGCCACTGAGTCTGCACTTTTATGCATAATTAAAAACGAACCGGAGTAAACTGGTAGTGTCAAAAGAATTGTTGTATTCAGGAACTAAAAGGAGGTAATCAACTATGGTTGACCGTTGTGTATGCTGCGGTGCAGTAATTCCCGAAGGTACAGAGGTCTGTATCAACTGCCGGTATCAATATTTGGATCAGTATTCAGAGTCTGGCGGCACACCGTCCGGGTCATTTGCGGATTCCTCCGTTTCCAAAACAAGAGGCCGTGATAAGCATAAAATGCCCCGCTGATCGCAGAGCAGAAGTCCTTTTATTTTTTACCGGATTCTCTGAGACAAAGATAAAATTTCATCATTTCAATGGCCTCTTTCTGCGTTTTTTCATCGTATTTTTTCAGAATACGGTATGCTAAATCCGGATTGTCAATGCGTTCTTCTCCTGCCTGGCCAAACAGAATATAATCCACCGATAAGTCCAGATAATGTGCTAAATCCAAAAGTGTCTCTATGGACATGCCGCAGGTTCCCCGCTCTATATCGCCGTAATAATGTACGGCTCTGCCTATTTTGCCGGCTACCTCCGCACTCGACATTCCCAGCTCCTTCCGCCTCTGCCTGATTCTTTTCGCAACTCCGGCGCGGTCGTATACCATTTCAACTCCTCCTTTATTTCCCCCAATAAAAAATGAGCCGGCGGTATGGAACCGCCGGTGTTTTCGTTTGTATTTTCTGTTATTCAGCCTGATACCCTCTGTCGATAATCGTCTGCAGTATGGTATCCACATAAGCCTCGCACGCCTGTTTGTCATTGGCTTCAACCATAATCCGGAGTACCGGCTCTGTCCCGCTTTCACGTACCAGAATGCGCCCTTCAGCACCCAGACTCGCTTCCACAATGGCAACCGCGTCTTTCACTGCCTCGTCGTTTCTGGCGGCAGCCTTGTCTCTGACACGGATATTTTTTAATACCTGAGGGTAAATCGTTAACGGCTCGGCCAGTTTGCTGAGCGTCATTTTCTTTTCCAGCATCACTTCCATCATTTTAATTGCCGTCAGGATCCCGTCTCCCGTAGCGGCATATTTCCGGAAAATGATGTGACCGGACTGTTCCCCGCCGAGCCGGTAACCGTTTGTCTCCATATTTTCATAGACGTATTTATCTCCGACCGCGGTCTTTTCATATTCGATTCCCGCCGCGTCAAACGCTTTATAGAGACCGAAGTTGGACATAATGGTGGTAACCACCTTATTTCCGGCCAGCTTGCCGCGCTCCTTCATATAGCAGCCATAGATGTAAAGGATTGCGTCTCCGTCCACAACGTTTCCGTGCTCATCCACGCAGAGACAGCGGTCGGCGTCTCCATCGAAGGCAAATCCCACATTTAATCCATTTTCCACGACATGCTTCTGCAGAGCTTCCATGTGGGTGGATCCGCAGTCCTGATTGATATTGATCCCATCGGGATTGTTGTGGATCACGTAAGTCTGGGCCCCCAGGGTGTCAAATACATTCTTGGCAATCATCCATGCGCTGCCGTCAGCACAGTCCAGGCCCACCTTTAATCCCCTATAAGAACGGGTGGCCAGTGATATCAGATAGCCGATATAGCGATTCCTCCCGATGGCGTAATCAATGGTTCTGCCAATCTTCTCCCCTTTTGCAAATGGTATCTCGCCGGTCTTGCTATCCAGATATGCCTCTACATCCAGGATTGTCTCTTCCTCCATCTTTTCCCCGTAATAATTGATCAATTTAATCCCATTATCGTAATACGGGTTGTGACTGGCTGAAATCATGATGCCGCAGTCGAAATCCTCTGTTCTGACGACGTAGGATACGCTGGGTGTTGTCGTGACATGTAGAAGATAGGCGTCCGCCCCGGAGGCCGTAAGCCCTGCGGCCAGAGCGTACTCAAACATATAGGAGGAGCGCCTGGTATCCTTGCCTATTACTACCTTTGCGCGTCCATCCGGACGCTTTAATCCATAATACCAGCCGATAAAACGGCCTGTTTTGTATGCGTGTTCTGCAGTCAGGGTTTCGTTGGCTTCGCCGCGGAAACCGTCGGTGCCGAAGTATTTTGACATGAGTTTGTTCTCCTTTTTTGTTTATTTCCAGCTGACAAGACTGATTATCAGAAGTACAATCATAATTCCCGATGTACTCAGAATAAAGGTTCCAGCAAGTAATTTGCTTTTTCTACATGTTCCTTTTCTATTTACTACCCATATTGCAAATCCCAATAGGACTCCATAAGTATTGTTAAAAATATCATCCAGCTCACACAAGCCAGTATGCGTAAAATACTGATATACTTCCACAAAAACGGAAAGAATAAGACCGGCTGAACATGTACGCAACAATCGTCTGAATACAGACAAGGCGGAGGGCAATATGATTCCCAGTGGCAAAAACAACATCATATTTCCAATGATATCGTACCAATGCCTCCAGGAATGATTTGACCAGGCATAACGAAAGGTCCAGAACAGGTGAAGATTTAGATTATCCCCCCTATATCTGCCTCTCCCCAGTATTGTGGCGGAGAGTATGGTAAATATCCAAAACATAAGCAGCAGTCTCCAGATATATTCATTTCTTTTTCTGCCTTCAATTAACCATCTTATTATTACTCCAATCAGGATTAATGACAGGCATAATAACGGCACCACATATTCTGAATATGCAAATCTGTATGGATTCCAGATATTCGCCAAGCTTACTCCACCATCCTTATGAATTATTTTTTCTCCATACCATTTTATTTATTATTCCGGTATAGCTCTGTATGATCTTAACCACTTTGGTACTTACATTTTCATCCATATAGCAGGGGACGTTAACCCCGTTATCCTCGTTTTTTATCATTTTAACCGCCATATCAACAGCCTGGAGAACCTGATCGGCCGTAATACCGGCAAGAATAAAATTTCCCTTATCCAGTGCTTCTGGTCTCTCCGTACTGGTACGGATACAGACCGCCGCAAAAGGTATGCCTACAGACTGAAAAAAGCTGCTTTCCTCCGGAAGTGTTCCTGAATCTGAAACTACTGCAAATGAGTTCATCTGTAAATTATTATAATCAAAGAAGCCCAGTGGTTCATGAATCCGTACTCTGGAATCAAGTGTGAAATCTCTAAGCTCTAAAACCTTTTTACTGCGTGGGTGCATGGAATAAAAAATTGGCATATCATACATCTCAGCCATCTTATTCACCGCGGAAAACAGCTCCATAAAATTCTCTTCAGTATCGATATTTTCTTCCCGATGGGCTGACAACAATATATATCTGCCTTTATCTAATCCCATTTTCTCCAATATTTGACTGTCTTTTATTCTTTCCAAACTGGTATGAAGGACTTCCGCCATCGGACTCCCCGTGACGTATGTCCGTTCTTTTGCGGTTCCTTCAGAATTTAAATATCGTCTCGCATGCTCACTGTAGCATAAGTTTACATCTGCTATATGATCAACTATTCTACGGTTTGTTTCCTCGGGAAGACATTCGTCAAAGCACCGATTACCGGCTTCCATATGAAAAACGGGAATGTGAAGGCGTTTGGCTGCAATTGCTGATAGGCAGCTGTTCGTATCTCCAAGAATTAATAGTGCCTCCGGCTGAATTTGCACCATTAGTTTATAAGATTTATTAATAAATTATATATGTCTTTTTGACTATCTTTTTATATCTCCTTAAATGTCCGCAAAGCCTTATTTTATAGGCTCTACGGGCATTTTGCTTTTGTGGTAAACCTCACATATCTAGGTCTATCTTCTTATATTTTCGCTATCAAGCGTGGTTAAAATCGTGGTAAATACTTCTATGCGATTAGACGCTGAACCTCTGATTTTGCGGTATCTATGGACGCATGAGCGTACCAGTTCATTGTGATACTAATGTTTGAATGTCCCATGATATACTGTAAATCTTTTGGGTTCATGTTCTTGCTTGCCAGCCTTGTGCAGAACGTATGGCGTAGCGTATGCGGTGTGATATGTGGCAAGGGATTGTCCTTGTGGTGCTTGTTATATTTCTTTACCATACGGACAAATAAGGCGTTGTAATCAATCGCAACTTTGGGCTTGCCTTTATGATTGACAAATAAGAAATTGCTCTGTCCGTCTATCACAAATGGTTCTGCCTTTGGGCGTTTCTTCATAACCCGTTGAAATGCCTGTATTGTTTCTCTACTTAATGGCACTTGTCTTATTCCGCTTTTCGTCTTAGGCGTTTCAATATAATAGCCCTGTTCCTTGCTCTTTAGTAACTGGTGGTCGATAATTACAACTTCATTCTTGAAATCAATATCAGCTACTGTCAGTCCGCACAGTTCCGAGATACGAAGTCCAGTCTTTAACAGTATCAGCACATCATCATAATGCTTGTGATACACATTGTCTGTCTTGATAAATGAGAGTAAGGTTTGTTCCTGTTCCTCTGTCAATACGACTTTCTCTTTGGTATCATTTTCTAGGACTTCACTTAACTTAAAATCAAAAGGGTTCTTCCTTACACAATCGTCTTGTATGGCGATATAGAATGACGCTTTTAACGAGCGTTTATGGTTGTTAATGGTGTTATAGGAAAAGCCTTTATCTTTCATGCGTAACGCCCATTCCTTAGCGTCAGAGGGTTTTATCGTATCAATGCTCCTAGCACCCAACTTGTCCTCTTTCAATAACCGCATGAGTTGTTCCCGTTGTTTCTGTGTACTTTTCTTCACATTTGCTCTCTGTGCGTTCTGTTTGGCATAAAGTTGGCAAAGTGTCATTTTCTTGCCTGTGCTGTCGATACCGTCCTCAATATCCCGTCTTATCTGCTGTTCCAGTTCACGAAGTGAGGGTTTTTCCCGTTTTTCCTTTGGTGTCGGGTCTGTGGGTGTCAATCTCCAAGCATACACATATTTTGTGTTTCCAAATGCGTCTACATATTTATATAAGTATTTCCCGTCTGTTCGTTGGCTCTCTCCAGTATGCAGGATACGTCCTTTACTATCCCGTCTTTTTTCTTTCATGGTGTCTGCTCCTTTCCTTGTTGGAAAGAGCCTTGATATGACTTGTGTTCATCATAACACATACAAGGCTCATTTGCATTAGATTGCGTCCAATTTGTCAATAACCTGTTCAAACTGTCGGCGTTTAATCTGTATGCGGTTGCCATTCATAATGAGCCAGCCAGCGCCCTTGTTTTCCTCTGCCAAGCGTCTTAACTTGTTTTCTCCGATACGGAAATACTTAGACGCTTCTTCAATGGTAAGGGTATATTTTTCCCATACGGGAATATCCTGTGCATTACTCATAAAACACCCCCTCACTTTCGATTACATCTGCTATATCCGTACACATCTGTTCTACAAGCATTTCCTGTTTTTCGGAAAGGTGGGTACATTCATCAATCATTTTCATGTAGTTTGAGCCTGTCAGCCTGTCGATTTCCTCTATCATCACGATTGACGGCATGACCTGTCTTTCCAGCCATTGCAGAGTGCGTTCCATATTGACAGGTACGGGGGTCATTTCAAAAGGTAAACTGTCATGGGAAATGAATATCTCCCACAGCGGATAATCGGGAAATTGCACAAAATCAGTAATAAGGTAAAACACCAACCCATGAGGGTTATATGTCAATAACAATTCCTCAACTGCCTGTACTGCCTTTTTATCACGCAGACGAATTTCAAAACGGTTGATAATATCCGTATGTTTCTTTTTGGTTGCCTGTTCCTTTTGTTTTTCATACAGGCAGAAATATTTTGTGCTTGCCTTTGAGCCGATATAAAGGGTACTTGCTAAATTACGGTTTTTTCCGCTTAGTTTTCCACCTTGTACATTTTCATAGTTTTTACAGCGACAATCCGCACCGCCATTTTTGTATTTTTCAGACAAAACGGGAATATCCAGCAGACCGCACATATCATTGATTGCCAAGTCAAAACGTCGGATAACACCGCCACAGTCAAGACAGCGGTTTAAAAATGAATACCAATCCCTGTTCTGTGCCTGTAAGACATATTCCATGTTGCGTGAGCCTGCCCCTTTTAATTCTAAAAATACACCCATGTGTTCATCATCAGAAGCCATGACCTTGATTTCCCCGTAGGCATAATGCTCCTTATAGCCATAATACCCATAGTCATAATGGATAAAATAGTCCGCTTTCATGCCAAGCACCTTTCGGATAACTTCTAATGCGTCAGTCGTTGGAAAACGGACAGACAGATAATCAACGAGCAGATAAAAAGGCTTATCACAGACATAGTAATTCAGACAACGCAGGATAATGTTCTGTGTTTCTTTACTTGCGTTGGCTTTTCCGTTCTCAAAGCGGTTGATACTATATCTTGATACATGGGTAAGACTTGCAAGTTCTCCTTGTGAAAGACCGCTTGCAAGACGTTTGTTCTTCATTTCAAGTGCAAATTCTAAATTGTTCATTGTATTCCTCCAATCCCACAACAGCCTTGAAATACCTGTAAACCACTATTCAAAAGAATGTGAAATTACTATCTTCTTAAAACTTCTCATTACTACTCACAGGTTTGGGGTTGTATGGTTTTTGACTTGTCTTTTGTGAAATAGTGCCCCCCTGTTAGATAACGGGGGCACAGTCAAGGCTCGCAGGCTCGCCAGCCGACAAAGCATTTCTTCCCCTTGACACAAGGTGTCATGGCGGTAAGCCTGAGAGGCTTCAGCCACCGTGTCAGAAATACTTTGTCAGCAAGTCCTGTTTTGCCTTTTCTAACAAGTTCCATTTCAACCAATATTCATATCTACGGGTTTAATCAGATGGGTATTTCTTTTTGAATGTTTTTGTATTTCATTCTATTGTGCTTATTCACTCACAATAGCATAGTAATTCTTATATGCTTATTTGTCAATATCTTTTTTTGTCTTTACAAATCATATTAAGCATGATAGACTTATAACAGTGAAGATATAACGAGATATGGAGGGTTGTGCAATGAAAATAAGCCATTTAGGAAATAATATACAGACCATAAGAAAATTTAGGGGAATGAAACAACAGGAACTTGCGGACAAAATCGGTATCAATATGCAGAGCCTTTCCAAGATTGAAAGAGGGTTGAACTATCCTGCTTATGAAACGCTGGAAAAGATAATGGAAGTGCTGGACGTAACGCCGAATGAATTATTATCGGGAGAATGGAAGTATGTCAATCAGTCTGAAAAAGAAGTCTGTCAGTTTTTAAGAACAGAAGAACGTCTAAATGCAGAACTGAAACACGGACACTATGATAACTTCTTTGACAGCGAGGAAGAATGGCTGGAATATGAGTTGGAAAAGTTACGGGAATACATTACAGACTATATCAACGGGAAAAGCATTGAAGCGTCCGACCTTTACCCAATCAAAGAATTTATCCAGCATTTGAAGTTTCAAAAATTACTAGACCGCTATGATGATTTATACAGTATGGATATGTTTGGGGAAAGCATAGAGGGACATAAATATAGGACACCTTATCAAGTCGTGAAAATGATAAATCCGAACTCAAAAGAGGATATGGAACTGTTACGGGAAGTATTAAGGAATAACCATTTTGATGATGAGGACGAGTAATCTTTTTCCTCTTGCGAGAAGATACAGCAAACAAAAAGCCCGATCAAGAGTGCAAAGCACCACCAATGGTGGCAAGCTCTTGACAGGGCTTTTTCTTTTCTGTTGTGGGTACTCAAGAGGAAAAAAGGAAAAGTGTGATGTCTCAATTTTTTTATCTTGCACGCATAAAAAGATTGAAAGAGGTGTTTGTTTCCAGTATAATGTTTTTTGTATAGAAGCAAGGATTGAATTTTTTTGAAAGAAAGGGTTGACAGTCATGTTCACACATTGTTACGCTTGCGACAGACAGACAGACAGACAGACAGACAGACAGACAGACAAGTAAATTCTGCCCTTTTTTCAATTCTATCAATAATAAACAGAACGCACAGATTATCCAGTTATAAGGGGGAGTTTGTGCGTTTTTCTATGCAAAGAATTTATGAAAAATAAGGAGTGAACAAACTATGAAGAAAAAACAAGTCCTTGCGGTAAGTTCCGCATTGATGATTGGAACAACAACTGCACTTACAGGGCTTCCTACTCCTGTCATGGCACAGGAAAACACAGAAGTTGTGCAGGAAGCCGTTGTAGAAGAAAACAAGACAGAGCAAGTTCCTGTGGAACAGAAAACAGAAAACGCAGAAGTACAAGAGAATATAACAGACAAGGAACAGGAAGAAACTGCTGAAAATGCAGAAACTTTAAAAGAAGAAAGTGCAAAACAGGAAACACCTGCAACACCAGAAAAAGAAGTGGTTACCGAAGATAAGACCGTTGAAGCAAGCAAAAATACAGAAGTAAAAGCTGGAAGCATTGCTATTGATGAAACACATTTTCCAGACAAAGTATTTAGAGAACAAATCATTGCAGAATTTGATAAAGACGGCGATAGTGTGTTATCTGTTGATGAAATATCAAAAGCCCAATTCTTAAACTTACATGGTATGAAAACGATATCTTCATTAGAGGGTATTCAATATCTAACAAATTTGCAGTCTTTAGATGTTTCTACGACTTCTGTTTCAGACTTAAGTCCGGTTAAAAACTCATCTTTAAAAAGATTAGATTGTCGTTCTTCAAAAGTAGGAAGCGTTGATTTAACACGTTATCCGAATTTGGAAGCTTTCGTTTGCGATAATACATCAATTAACAGTCTTGATGTATCTAAGAATGAAAAATTGAATACGTTATTTGCAGATAGTACCTCTATTTCCAATTTAGATGTAACAAACAATCCTAACTTAGAACAACTATCTTGTAGCAATACAGGATTAATGGAACTTGATGTCACACATAATCCGCAATTAGTCACTTTAGATATAGGAGATACAAAAGTAAAAACACTTGATATAAGTAAGAACCCTAATTTGAAACAACTATCATGTTATAGGACAAATATAGCTGAATTAGATGTAACAAAAAACACAAAACTGACACGCCTTTTTTGTCATGATACAACTATTAAAAAATTAGATTTAAGCAATAATTTAGAACTTGAAATGCTACGTTGCGGTGAAATTTTTGAACAAGGGATAAGAGGTCTTGATATAAGTAAAAACACAAAAATTAAAAAATTAATTTGCGATGATTTATACTGGTTAAATGTCGGAGAGAATAAAGTTCTTGAAAATAATCATGCTTTTGTAGGCAACGGTTATATTGATATCAAAGGAAATAAAATCGACTTAAAAAAAGATGTTGAACAAGGAATAGATATTTCAAAAGTAAAAGTTACTGCAAATGGAACTTTAGACAAAGATACGGGGATTATAACGGTAGATGATGTAAAAAAACCAGTTACTTATGAGTATGATTGCGGTACTTATAAAGACGGAAACGTCGTTTTAAAAGTGGAATTATCGTTAAACTCACAAGGAGAAGACAATGCAGCACCAACTATTTCTGCAAATGATGTTACATTGAATGTAGGCGATACTTTCGACCCATTGGCAAATGTAACAGCAACAGATAAAGAGGACGGAACTATCACTTTGACAAAAGATAATATTGTTGCAAATGATGTAGATACTTCTAAGGCTGGTACTTACCATGTGACTTATAAAGTAACAGATAAAAACGGAGCTTCTGCTAAAAAAACGATTACTGTAACTGTGAAACAAAATACAGGCGACCTTAACTCTGCTCCAATCATTTCAGCAAATGATGTTACATTGAATGTAGGCGATACGTTCGACCCATTGGTAAATGCGACAGCAACAGATAAAGAGGACGGAACGATTATTTTAACAAAAGATAACATTATTGCAAATGATGTAGATACTTCTAAGGCTGGCACTTATCATGTAACTTTCCGTGTAGTAGATAAAAATGGTGCAATTACTGAAAAAACAATTACAGTTACCGTAAAAGAAAAAGCAACAAATAAACCTGTAAGTCCACAACAGCCACAGAAACCGAGCAAGCCAACTACTCCAACAAAGCCTAGCGGACAAAAGAACCCTGTAAAAACAGGTGATATGACAAACGTAGGATTGTTTACTTCTATGTTTGCTGGTTCAACCGGTGTATTAGCTGTTTTATTCGGTAAAAAACGTAAAAGAAATAAGAACAATTAACAAAATGTATAATAACAATCAATAGCGACTAATGATTTTCATGTAAAAGGACACCAAACTATACGGTGTCCTTTTCAAATTCTTACGTCATATCAAGGCTCATTCAATCGTGGTAAATTCGTGGTAAAATGAGTGCTTTCCTATATTTCAAAATGCTTGAAAGTATAGTGTTTATTCGGATAATCAAAAATCAGATATAAAATTTGTTATAATATTCCCAATTGTTTCTCCCAAATCTCCCCCCGCAGCCTCCAAATAGTAATCAGGCTCACGCAACCCCAAGTCTTCAAAAAAGACCTGATTCAGACAGTAATCATAGTTCTGACCGGTATGAATCAGTATCTGATCAAAATAGATATCACATTTTTTAATAACTTCAGATAGACGAATGATTTCAGGCCTGGTGCCAACAATTGTCATTAACTTTAATTTATTCATCCACCGTTTCCTCCACATTTAAAAAATAAGTATCTGGATTTGCAGGGTCAAAGCATTCATTACACCACATGAATGTAACCAGATCGGCATTGCCTTCATTTATTATATTGTGAGTATATCCTGGCGGAATATCTACTACTTCCATTTTTTCTCCAGATACATGATAATTAATAATTTCGTCTGAGCCAACCTTTCTGAATTGAATTAGCCCCCTCCCACTGACCACTAAAAATTTTTCATTTTTTGTATTATGCCAGTGATTTCCTTTTGTAATACCAGGCTTACTAATGTTTACGGAAAACTGGCCACGTTCAGGAGTACGAATAATCTCTGTGAAAGAGCCCCTTTCATCTTTATTAGTTTTTAGTGGATAGCAAAAGGAGGTTTTAGGAAGATAGCTTAAATATGTACTGTACAACTTTTTTATAAATCCCCCTTCAGCCATATCCGGAATGGTTTTCTCTTTCCTGCTTTCCCGAAAGGAAAAGATTGCTTCTGCTATCTCCCCCAAAGTTGCCGTATGTTCTACCGGAACACTACAAAAACCATCATTAAGTCTGAACGGTTTCTTCTCCATTGCACAGATAAGTTCTGAAATCGCATCATCGATATAGACCAGTTTCAAAACTGTTTCCGGATTATTTATCTGTATAGGGAGTTCTCGCGCAATATTATAACAAAATGTTGCTATCACACTATTGTAATTAGGACGGCACCATTTCCCAAACACATTAGGAAAGCGATATATATACACATCTGCCCCGCATTCTTTTCCATAAGAAAAAAATAAATCTTCTCCGGCTTTCTTACTTTTGCCATAGAGATTGTTCATCTCTGCCTGAATGGAAGACGCAAGCATTACAGGACAGAAGTTTTTATTCTTTTTTAAAACTTCCAGTAATCGGGAAGCAAATCCAAAATTTCCGTTCAAAAAGTCTTCCGGATTTTCAGGCCTGTTTACTCCGGCAAGATTAAAAACAAAATCGCAGTCTTTGCAAAACGCCTCCAAACATTCTTCTGATGTTTCCACATCGTATTCGTAGATTTCATGTATTCCCAGATTTTTTAATTCTGCTATAAGATTTTTTCCAATGAATCCATTAGCTCCGGTTACTAAGACTCTCATCTATCTGGCCTCCCATTCTGCAATTTCATCACGTATATATGATAACTCGAGTAGTTTTTCTTTCACTTGAGTTAAATTTAGTAATTCCGTATTGCTGGAGTTAAACTCACGAAGTATATTTCTCTCCTTATTTCCCTCTTTAAAATACTTATCATAGTTTAGGTCGCGTTTGTCACATGGCACGCGGTAAAATCCCCCCATATCCAATGCATTTGCGCATTCTTCATTAGTCAAGAGTGTTTCATACATCTTCTCACCATGGCGAATTCCAATGACTTTAATTTCATTTGATGCGTGGAACAGTTCTTTCACGGCTTGAGCCAATATTTCAATGGTACAGGCTGGCGCTTTCTGAACCATTATGTCTCCTGATTCCGCATTTTCAAATGCAAACATAACAAGTTCCACAGCTTCTTCCAGGCTCATGATAAATCTCGTCATGGCAGGCGCTGTTACTGTCAAAGGCTTCTCTTCTTTAATCTGACTGATAAACAGCGGAATTACCGACCCTCTTGAACACATAACATTCCCATAACGCGTACAGCAGATCGTTGTCTTATCCGGAGAAACAGTTCTGGCTTTTGCTACAATTACTTTTTCCATCATCGCCTTGCTCGTACCCATCGCATTGACAGGATAAGCGGCCTTATCGGTAGAAAGACATATTACCTTTTTCACACCTTCTTCAATAGCAGCATTTAAAACATTTTCAGTTCCAAGAACGTTAGTTCTGACTGCCTCTAAAGGAAAAAACTCACAAGAAGGCACCTGCTTGAGAGCAGCCGCATGGAAAATGTAATCTACACCATACATAGCATTTCTAATGCTTCCCATATCACGAACATCACCAATATAAAATTTGATCTTATCACTGACATCTGGAAAGTTTCGCTGATAAAAATGCCGCATATCATCCTGCTTTAACTCATCGCGGGAAAATATGCGGATCTCTTTTATAGCAGTAGCTAAAAAGCGGTTTAATACAGCGTTTCCAAACGAACCAGTTCCTCCTGTAATTAACAATGTCTTATTTCTGAATAGACTCATAGTTTTTCTCTCCCTGCTTAATTCTCTCCATAAATATCTCTGGTATAGACCTTATCTGCAACGTTTCTCAATGGCTCTTCCATACGATTCGCAATAATAACTGTACTCACCCTTGAAAATTCATTAAAATCTTTTATTACAGCGCACCCTTCAAACTTATCACTCTTTAAATTGGGTTCAAAAATAATTACCTTGATATTTTGATTTTGAATATTATCCATTACACCCTGAATTGCAGATTCTCTAAAATTATCTGAGTTTGCCTTCATTGTCAGCCGGTATACCCCAATAACAATATCCTGATTTTCAGGATAACCGGCCCTCCTAAGAACTTGTTCAGCAACAAACGCCTTTCTAGTTTGATTGGAATTAACAATTGCTTTAATCAGATCATTCGGAACGTCCTGATAATTGGCAACCATTTGCTTTGAATCTTTTGGTAAACAGTATCCTCCAAAACCAAAAGACGGATTATTATAATTCATCCCAATTCGGGGATCCATGCTCATTGCCTCAATTATCTGCTTTGAACTAAGCCCTTTACTTTCTGCATAGGTATCCAACTCATTGAAAAAGGCAACTCTCATAGCAAGATATGTATTGGAAAAGAGCTTGACAGCTTCGGCCTCTGTGGTTTTTGTAATAATGACTTTTATATCCTCCTTAATGGCTCCCTGGCATAATAATTCTGAGAAGGTCCTGGCCTGATCTTCCAGCTCTATATCATTAATACCCACAACAATACGGCTGGGATACAGATTATCGTATAGTGCTTTTCCCTCCCTTAAAAATTCCGGTGAAAAAAGTAATTTTGCCATCGGATATTTCTGCTGCATCAGCTTTGTGTAACCGATAGGTACTGTTGATTTAATTATAATAACGGACTGAGGATTAATAAGCAGTACCCGCTCAATCACCTGTTCTACCAAAGATGTATCAAAATAATTCCGTTTTTCAATATAATTCGTTGGCGTCGCGATAATTACGTAATCCGCGGATCTATAAGCTTCTTCATCATTTTCAGTGGCAATTAGCTTCAGTTTATGATTTGATAAGTAATCTTCAATTTCCTTATCCACCAAAGGTGATTTCCTGTTATTTACCATATTTATTTTTTCTTTTACCACATCCACTGCATACACATTATTTCTTTGTGCCAAAAGTATCGCATTGGATAAACCTACATAACCTATTCCTGCAATCGCAATCGTAAAAGATCTATTGATCATTTTTCTTTCCTCCAATAAACAAAGTCCCAATAATATATAATGTTATTAACTTAGTACAATTAGCTGTTACTGCTGCTATGCAGAAACCAAGAAGTCCGTATGCATTAAGTAAAACCAGTCCCATGCCAACATAGGTAATGCCATAAACAAGTTCTTTAATTATCTGAAGCCATGTGGGAGCGAACTTCAATACTGACGACTGGGTCAAACTGCACACGGTACTAATCGTCGCCGCCAGATTTGCTATAAATATGTAATGCGCTGCCTGTTCAAAAACCGTAGGGTATAATAATTTTGTAAAAAATGGTGAAAATATCACAGAAAAAATCACAAAAATTACGCCTCCGGCAGCAGCAATCATATTTATCGACCAGAATTTTTTCTTTGTCATAATAAAATTTCTTTGTGCATAATATCCCAAAAGCACACCTGCTATCGGTGTCATAACGATTCCTAATGATTTTCCAAAAAAAGAGGCAACAGTATAAACTGTTACCGCATCTCCACCCAGTAACGGATAAATAATAAGTCTATCCAAATAAGTAATAAGGGTAGTTGATAAACCCGTAAATATCAAAATAATGTACTTGATTAGTGTCATCCTAAAAGCTGGCGTAGTAGTTATACGCTCCTTTTGCAAGGAACTATTTTTTAGTACATAAATAAGCTGCAACAACTCAGCCAATATAAAAGGAATAACCCAAATATGGACTCCCATTAGAGCCGCAACTCCAACAGCATACCCCACAGCCCCTACAATATTTTGAATCAGTATCTTTTTAAAATCGAGAATCAATCGGAATTCCACACAATAATAGGACCTTACCGTTCCCAGAGCAACAAAGACTGCCAAACCAATTATGGTAATAATTGATTGCCTGAAATAGAAACTGCTGATCATACATGAAAAAACTACAGCAATAAGCGAAGCGAAAAACAACAGACCATTAAAATCGCCTTCCAGATGCTCTCTCTCGTAATCGTTATTAACAATAAGTCTTACATTATTAAGAGTGTTTCCAAATGCAACAATAACGGTATTCGCAATTCCCATTATAGTAAGAAGAGTCCCATATTCCTGGTTGCTGAACTTCAAAGCTAAAAACGGGTAAACAACAACCTGCATAACTCCTGTTAGAATTACAGATGCCAGAATATTATAAAAAAAGTCCTTTGAAATACTCCCAAACCTGCCCTTTGTTTTTATCGCCATACTTTAACTAAAATATTCCTTTCATATCTACACTCGCAAAGTTCTCCAAGGGCAGCTTAACAGGCCTCCCCGTTTTCTGGCTTTGATAAATTGCAAGTACCACTTCCAGTGCATTCTTTCCTGCTACTGCATCCACATACGGTTTTCTGTCTGCTTTAATTGATTCAATTACATCTTTAAACAAACTTATGTGTCCGTTCCCGTAGACATTAGACGCAGCTTCTTCTAATCCCTGTTTCTTTATGTCCTCATCAGACAGATCGGCAAAATTCCACACATCAATATTATTAGCTGATGTGCCCCCCAGTTTAACGGTCCCTTTTTCTCCAAATAAATATAAGGTCTCTTCCAGATTTTTAGGATATACATTTGTTGTCCCCTCAATAGTAGCAACAGCCCCGTTCTTAAACTGAAGAACTGCCATACCGACATCTTCTGCTTCCAGGTAATTATGAAATTGTTGCCTTGTAACTCCATAAACGGTATCAATCTCATCTCCAAGCATCCAGCGAAGAAGATCGATACCATGAATGCACTGATTCATTAAAGCTCCACCATCCTGCTCCCATGTTCCTCTCCATGGTGCCTGTTCATAATAGCTACGCCCCCGGTTCCATCTCACGTGAACTGAGCCGTGTGAGATGCGTCCAAAACGCCCCGCTTCCAGAACCTGTCTCATTTCCTGTACTGCAATATTAAAACGATTTTGATGGCAGGCCGAAACCTTTACACCATTTGCCTCAGATCGCCTGATTATTTCCTCAGCATCAGAGATATTCATTGCCATTGGCTTTTCTATAATAATGTTTATTCCATGATCAATACAATAGAGAGCGATCTCTGCATGAAGACCGCTTTCCGTAGCAATGCTGATAAGTTCTAACTTATTCTCCTCTATCATTTGTTTATAATTTTCATATCGTTTAATTGAAAGATTCTCTTCTAAATCATATTTTTTTAGAAGTGTATCTATATGATCCGTACTTATATCACAAACCGCTACGATTTCCAGCTGATTGCTTAAAGCCGCTTTAATATGATTAGCAGCAATACGCCCACATCCGATTAGTGCATATCTCATTATATTTTCCTCTTATGAATTCATTATATTTTTGACAAAACCTATAAATTTCTTATGCTCAATTGCGAAATTCCCACTTACCGATGATCCGTCAGCAACATTTTTTGTAACTACAGCTCCCATATTTACCCTGGAATCATTCCCTACAGTGATTCTGTTTGCAATAGAAGCATTTAAGCCAATCCAGGTACGATCGCCAATAGTCGTATTGCCTCCAATTGCTGCATTGGAGGCAATCAGGGTGCTTTCCCCCACTTTAACACCATGGGCAATGTAGCAATGAGCATCAATTTTAGTATGATCACCGATAAATGTAACATCGTCCTTCCAAATTCCTTTTGCAATTTGTGTAAATGGATATATTTCAACAGAATTTCCAATGACTGCACAGCCTTGATCAGACAGTCCTTCCATAATTCCGGAATTGGCTCTTGCAAAGGAAAAGCTTCGACCGCCAATCACTACATTGGAATGGATAATACTGTTATCGCCGATTGCTACATTTTCATGAATGACCACAAATGGTTCAATAACAACATTTCTTCCTATCCGCACATTTTTACTAGCAATTGAAACCTGATGACTAATGGTACAGCCTTCACCTATCGTAGTCTCCATGTTCTTTTTTTCACCTTTAGCTACATAATGGTTATAAATCTGGTGAAATAAAAATTTTGGTTCATCCGACACTATAATCCCTTTTACATGAGAAGGCAGTTTATCAATTAAATCTGCTTTACAGATCATACAAACAGCATTCGGATTAATTTGAGGAATAAATTTTTCTTTTTCCATAAAACTCAAAAAAGGTTCTGTCACTTTGGAAGTGCAGTAATTCATATCTTCAAATTCCGCATCACAAATTATTCGTGCATTTTTTCCTATAGGTACTTCTGATAATTTCATACCTTACCCCTTATAACTGTTTACAGTTTTAATTACACTTTGAATTTCTTCATCCGTCAGTTCCGGAAACATCGGAATAACAAGGCTGTTTTCCGCAATATTTTCTGCATTTGGGAAATCTCCCTTTTTGTATTTCAAATTCTCAAATACTTTTTGTAGATGCAGCGGAACCGGAAAATATACGCCACTGGATATTCCACAATCCTCAAGATACTTTCTCAGCTTGTCCCGCTTCTCTGTAACCAAAAGATATACATAATAAATATGAGTATTGTACTCCGCTATAAATGGTTTTTTTACCAGCTGATTTGTTATTTTTTCGTTATACATAGCTGCAATTTGGCGTCTTCTTTCATTCCAGCCGTCCAGATAGTTCAGTTTTACATTTAGAATAGATGCCTGCAATGCATCAAGCCGTGAATTATATCCCACAACAAAGTTAAAATATTTAGGAAGATTCCCATTAAAATCTACTTCTGCTTGCGATATATCTGTTCCCTTCTGCAATCCATATGTGAAGTATCCGTTCATTCCGCTGCCATGAACCCGCAATGCCATACACTGTTTATAAATTGCTTCATCACTGGTAATGATCATGCCTCCGTCACCTGCAGCTCCAAGATTTTTAGTTGGAAAAAAGGAGATGCAGCCTGCATCTCCCATACTTCCGGCTTTTTTTCCCTTATAATCTGCCCCGGCTGCCTGTGCCGCATCTTCTATCACTTTTAGCTTATATTTTTGAGCGATACTGCATATTACGTCCATATCTGCACATTGACCATACAAATGGACTGGAATGATTGCTTTTGTTTTCTCCGTAATCTTTTCTTCTATTTGAGCAGTGTCCATCAGATATGTATCTGATGTGCAATCAACAAATACTGGAATTGCGCCAACAGCAGCGATGGATTCAGCAGTGGAAAAAAAGCTCATTGCTGTAGTAATGACTTCGTCTCCTGCTTTTACGCCACAGGCCCTGAGCGCAATAACAAGCGCATCCGTACCATTCCCAACACCTATTGCATATTTCGTTCCACAATAGTCAGCAAACTCTGTTTGGAACCTCTCCACAGACTCACCGAGTATGTATGATCCAGAATGTAAAACCTCCAGAGCCGCCTGATCTAACTCCTCCCGAATTGATTCATACTGCCTTACAACATTCATTGATGGTATCATTTTTATCCTCCGTTCATTCATATAATCTTCTAGCTAATGTTTTATAATCAAAAAATTTCTCTGCTATGGCTCTTGATATCATTTTCATCTCATCAATATTTACTTTTCCCAAAGATATGGCCGTCAAAGCGTTGCTGGCCTCCTCCATATTATTGATAAGCCAGCCATTCCCGTTTACAAATGGCCGATATTCTTTTAAATTATTTAGATTTAACAGTACATGTTTTTAACATCTAGCAATTACGTTGTTTTTGGCTTAAAACCGTGCTTTTTGAGATATTTCACGCGCTAACTATCACTAACTAAATGCAGTCAAAACTAAGTGTTATGCAGTCAAAATGCAGTCAGAGAATGATACAATATGCTTATGCATTTAGATGGTACCAAACAGGCCGCCTAATCAAAATAATCAAGTGAAATAATATAACTGAATGGAGATGAAAAGATGAACCGAACAGATGAATTATTTTTTGAGATAATTGAGACCTACCAGCGCCATGCCCAGGCTTCCAGAAATGCAAAATACCAGGAGACCCGCGAGATGGCGGAAATGATAATCGATGTGGATATATCAGCTATGTGGTTTTTGACTCAGCGGATACCAGATACCAGACACCAGATACCGGCTGATGTAACGTAGTAAGATACGCATATAAAAGTCGCCCGGGTATATGGGGGAAATATACCTAGACGACCGCAAAGAAGAGCTGCTGGGAAAATCATATCACTTTTTTTCTCAATAAATCAACGCTTTTTTACTCTACTCTGCTAAATTTATGCAGTTATGTATACAAAAAATGCGGCCTGCCAATATAGCTAAGCCGCAAGTTAGAAAAGCAAAAACATAATTATTATAGCACGCATATATTGTTTTGTAAAGAAGGAATTTAATTGTATCACATTTTCTATATGCAGCATACTCATTTTAGATGTCTCTACTACTGATCACCTATACATGATTACGCACAAAAACCGCCCAGTGTATGGGGATACTGAGCGGCTTTGCATGAATACTCTTACTGGGCGTGCCAGAAAGATATAAGATATATAATACGAGCAGCCTGATTATATCATTTCCAGAGAGTTCTGGCAATACCTTTCTTCTCCAAAAATCAACTTTTTCGATTTTCGTAACGTTTTTATTCAAACAGTACACCTTAACTTCACATAATCAGCTGTATGCTTCCCCTTTTCCCCTTGCCAAGCACCTGTTAACGTGCTATACTAAACATGCGAATGGAAGTTTTACGATTCTCCAACAACCTATATTTTCTCAGAGAGGTCCAGACATTCTTTACAGTGTCTGGATTTTTCTGTCCGGTTGACATTTTAAAGTATTTGGCATATACTAAGAGTGCAGATAGAGATATGCTGTATACCTGCATAACCGAATTAACGTTTATGCGACATGTAATGTCGTCGGCCGCAGGGCCCGCCATGAGGCGGTTATCATTCCTTATCATATTTAAATCAACAGATCCCATCAAGCCTCTTAACCAATGCGTAACACGGTGGGCCTGACCCCGGAGCAATCCGGGGTTTTATATATCGATATTATTGCCCTTATATGAAGTAAGGCGGCCCAAGCGGACCGCCCTTTTCTTACCACTCAAACTGGCTGCCGAATTTTCGGCCGTGATGTTCCCTACAGTGCTTCGATAAACTTCTTCACTCCCTGATATATCTCCTTGTACGGCAGCCCCTCTACCATCAGCGTGGCCAGATGCAGCTCCACCACCGTTTCCAGCGATTTTAAGTGCATCAGCGTCCTCTGGTCTGCCTTGTCCCTCCCGCCGTTCTCTATGCCTAATCTGCGGTTTATGAGCTTGGTCAGTGACACATAAT